>JBFHPA010000021.1:0-19391 GCA_041592955.1 Pontiella sp. | reverse complement strand
TCCGAATGGGTAACGATGAGCATGGCAATCTGATAGCGCTCGGCCAGTTGATCGAGCAATGTGAGTATGTTCATGCCGGCATGACTGTCGAGATTGCCCGTCGGTTCATCGGCCAGAATCACATTCGGCCGGTGCACCAGCGCGCGGGCAATGGCAACCCGCTGCTGCTCTCCTCCGCTGAGCGTCTCGGGAAACGCCGTTGCGCGATGCCCCAACTCCACGGCATCGAGAACCTCTTCCACCCGTTCTTGACGCTCGGATGATTTGATCCCGGCCAGCTGCAGGCTCATCTCAATGTTTTCATGAGCGGTTAGCGTGGGCAGCAGGTGGAAAAACTGAAAAACCGTACTCACGTCGGTCCGGCGAAGTTCGGCAATCTCGCGGCTTGATGAGTTGAAAAGGTCCAGCCCCGCCATACTTACACGACCGGCATCCGGCGTATCGATGCCCGACAGGCAATTGAGCAGTGTGGACTTCCCGGAACCAGAAGGTCCCATCAGGCCCACGCGCTCGGCAGCATCCATTTTGAATGATACCCCACGCAGCACCTCCGTTTTACCATATGCCTTATAAACATCTTCAACACGGCACACTTCACTCATTCAACAACTCTCCGGTTCGGTCTTGTCAGCACTGGCATCCCATTCATAAAACCCGCGGGTCCCTGATTAATCGTCCAATGGGATGAAACCTTGCAGTATTTGTGCGGAAACTTCCATGGACATAAGCACACAAGCTCCGGGAAAGAACTTCATTCGCCGCGTACAATAGACTATTTAGGAATAGCTGACCTGTTTCATTCTTTAATAAGGCGGATCGAACAGCACGGATACTATGGTATTTCTGATCATAAATATTTTATGCGGGGTCTCGTTTCTCTGTTATGGGGTGAGCTGCCTATTTTCAACGCATATGGAAGCGGAGTTCGAGCGCTTTGGTTTGCGCAGGCAGCGCAGGCTGACCGGAATCATGCAGCTGATCGGCAGTGCCGGATTGCTTGCCGGGGGAATGATGCCGTGGCTGGGGCTGTGCGCCGCACTCGGGCTGGGGCTGCTGATGCTGCTGGGACCCGCGGTGAGGCTCAAGATCAGGGATACGCTCCTGCAGACCATGCCGGCACTGCTTTTCATGGCCGTCAATTTCTGGCTGGCTTACGGCTATCTGGAAAAGCTCAGCATACGCTGAGCGGCTCGATGATCAGCTGGCTGTAATCGCGATAAAAACCGCCAGGATCAGCATCGCGATCGAGGCCGAAGTTTTCTTGAAGGTGTCTTTGACTTTAAGGTGCATCAGCACCGCCCCTGTCATCAGCACGGCCATTGCGATGGCGGCCGGTCGCACAGTCTGCGGCATCCAGGTTCCGATAATCAGCATCAGCGCGATGGTTACTTTGCAGACGCCGATTACAACCATGAACCAGCCGGGCAGACCGTACACGGCAAACTCCTCTTTCATGTTTGTGGCATCACCGCCCCGGTAGGCCGTCGCTTTCTTCGGCCGCAGAAGCCAGACATTCAGAATTCCAAGACCGACCACCCACTGCGCAACAATACGTACTGTTTCCATTTTCGTCTCCCGTTTCAGGAGCATTTCACTCCACAATCACATGCCCATACAAGGACCTTTTATGAAAATGATCCATCACCATCATTTCAGAGGCGATTCGAGTCATTCCGTCTTTCCTGTCGGCAACGGGTTAAGAGGCATTATTTTCGCTGGCTAATCGGATCTCCTTTTGGTGCTGTGTGTTTTAAGGAATCAGGCGAATGGGTATTGAAGACAAAATGGCGGTTTTGGCGGATGCGGCGAAGTATGATGCGTCGTGTTCGTCGAGCGGAAGTTCCCGCAAGGGCGCGACTGGTGCGACGCTTCCGTCGGGCTGCTGCCACAGCTGGACGCCGGACGGGCGCTGCGTTTCCCTGCTTAAAATCCTGCTTTCCAATGTCTGTATCTACGACTGTGCTTATTGCATCAACCGGTGTGGAAACGATGTGCCGCGGGCGACGTTTGCCGTAGATGAGGTGGTGAATCTGACCGTGGAGTTTTACCGCCGGAACTATATTGAAGGGCTGTTTCTGAGTTCGGCGGTCTTTGTTTCGCCGGACCATACGATGGAGCAGATGATGCGGGTGGCGCGCACGCTTCGGGAAGAGAAGCGCTTTGGCGGCTACATTCACCTGAAGGCGATTCCCGGCGCGAGCATGGAGCTGATTGACCAGGCGGGACGCTATGCCGACCGGGTGAGTGTGAATATTGAGCTGCCGTCCTCGGCATCGCTTGCCGCGCTGGCGCCGGAAAAGAAAAAGGCCGACATTATCCGTCCGATGGCCTACATCGGCGAGCACTGGAAACAGGCCAAGGAAGAGCGGAAGAAAAACCGTAAAGCGCCGCGCTTCGCGCCGGCGGGACACAGCACCCAGATGATCATCGGGGCGTCGCCCGAGTCGGATAAGCACATTCTGGATCTCTCGCAAAACCTGTACGACAGCTACAGCCTGAAGCGGGTCTATTTTTCGGCGTACATTCCGGTAAACAAATATGAAACGCGTCTGCCGGTGCTGCCGATGCCGCCGCTGCTGCGGGAGCATCGCCTGTATCAGGCCGATTGGCTGCTGCGCATGTATAAGTTCAAGGCGCATGAAATATTGAACGATCAGGAACCCAACCTCGATCCGCAGCTGGACCCGAAGGCGGGGTGGGCACTGCGCAACTTTCAGCATTTCCCGGTCGAGATTAATACGGTCGCTTATGATTGGCTGTTGCGGGTTCCAGGCATTGGCGTGTTGTCCGCGAAACGGATCATCAGCGCGCGGCGGACCGGCCGTTTGGACTTCAGCCACCTGAAGCGCATCGGGGTGGTGCTGAAACGGGCGCAATATTTCATCACCTGCAACGGCAAGTTTTATGCGGGCCTGCGGTCGTCGGCCACTGCGGTGCGCCATGCGCTTATTTTGAACGACAAGCCTTCCGTAAAGGCGCAACAGTTACAGCTGTTCTGATGGAACTGGAATATCGATACGATAGTTCGCCCGATGGACTGCTGTGCGCCATCGCCGATGCGATAAAGCAGAAGGAACATCCGACCGCCATCTCGAGCTCGCTGAAAGAAGGACTGCTGTTTGCTGATCGGGTTCATGTTGTGAAAACCGATGAAGCGCGCGCGGATGAAGTCATCGGCTATTTCCGGCAGAAGGTCTCGAAGGAGGCGGCGCGTAATCTTCTTTATTGCCTGGCCGGTCCGTTTGAAAACATGGAGCTCGAACTGTTGTCCTATTACCGCATGGGGCTGAAATGGGGGAGAGCGGTGGATCGGCAGCATGCGGATCCGGTGGTGCATGCGGTGCATCAGGCCGCCCGCAATGTCGGGCGTGAAATTCATCGGTTTAAAGGGCTGCTGCGTTTTCGTAAACTGCAGGATGGATTGTATTGGGCGCCGTTTGAACCGGATCACGATATCATCAGCGCATTGGTGCCGCATTTCCGGGCGCGCCTGTCGGATCAGCGCTGGATGATGCACGACCTGCGGCGGCATCGCGCCGTGGTCTGGGACGGGAAGCGCCTGTATGCCGAGCTGGAACCGGAAAGCCTGCTGAAAGATAATCCGGTGGCCGAGGATGAAGGAGGTATCCAGCAGCTGTGGCAGACCTTTTTTGAAAGCGTTTCCATTGAAGGCCGCACGAATTCAAAACTGCAGACCCGCTGCATGCCGCTGCGCTATTGGCGCTGGCTTCCTGAAATCGTATAAAACACATTCTGTTATGAGTCATAAAAAACCTCATCTTCCTGAAAAGACCTGTCCGGTCTGCGGCCGCCCGTTCAGCTGGCGGAAAAAGTGGGCCGACTGCTGGGACGAAGTGAAATACTGCAGCGAAAAGTGCAGAAGACATAAGACGAAGAAGCGGCCATGAAAAAAATCGGCATCTTGTTTCCGCACCAGCTTTTCCGGGCGCATCCGATGTTTGCGGCCGTGGAAGCCGTTTATCTGGTCGAAGAAGAACTGTTCTTTAATCAATATGCCTTTCATCAGCAGAAAATTGCTTTTCACCGCGCCTCGATGAAAGCCATGGAGCAGGATCTGAAGGCACAGAAAATACCCTGCCATTACATCCATGCCGCGGCGCCGGAAGCTGACATTCGGAAACTGATGGAAACGCTTTCCAATGAACAAACAGAAGAGCTGCATTATATCGATCCGACGGACGATTGGCTGATGCAGCGCATCGAGCAGCAGGCGCTGCGTTCAGGCCTTTCAACGAAGGTTTATGAATCGCCCCTGTTTTTAAATTCGCGGGACGACCTGAACCCGTTTTTCCGGAGCGATAAAAAATCATTTTTCCAAACCACGTTTTACAAGCAGCAGCGCAAGAAGCGGAATATCCTGATGGATGAAAACGGCGAACCCGCCGGCGGAAAATGGACGTTCGATGCGGACAACCGGAAAAAATATCCAAAGCAGAAGGTCCCGCCGAAGGTCCGGTATCCCGATTCGAATCCGCTCTGGGATGAAGCGGTTTCCTACACCCGAAAGCATTTTAAAAACAATCCCGGCCAGCTCACGGCGACCCCGCTCTATCCTTTTACGCCCACCGATGCGCAGGCCTGGTTTGACCAATTTCTGGAAACGCGTTTCAACGAATTCGGAGATTATGAGGATGCGATGGTTCAGGAAGAGCGCATTCTGCATCACAGCCTGCTCTCCCCGCTGATCAACTCCGGGTTGCTGCATCCGCAGGAGGTGCTGGATCAGACGCTTAAATATGCCTCCGCGCACAACATTCCGCTCAACTCCACGGAAGGGTTTGTACGGCAGATTATCGGCTGGCGTGAATTTATGCGCGGGATGTATGCATGCAAAGGCTCCGAAATGCGGACTGCCAATTTCTGGGGCTTCGACCGCAAAATTCCGGCCAGCTTCTACGATGGATCCACCGGCATCGAGCCGGTCGATTCAGCAATTAAAGCGGTGCTCGAAACCGGCTATGGCCATCACATTGAGCGGTTGATGGTGCTGGGCAATTTTATGCTGCTGTGTGAATTTGATCCCGATGAGGTCTATCGCTGGTTCATGGAACTTTTTATTGATGCGTATGACTGGGTGATGGTGCCGAATGTCTACGGCATGAGCCAGTTTGCGGACGGCGGCCTGTTTGCCACCAAGCCCTATATCAGCGGATCGAACTATCTGAAAAAGATGAGCGATTATCCCGCCGGCGAATGGCAAATAATCTGGGACGGTCTGTTCTGGCGGTTTATCGCCCGACATCAGGATTACTTCAAAGGCAACCCCCGGCTTTCCATGATGGTTCATACCTTAGAGAGAATGCCCGAAGAAAAGAAAAAGGAGCACCTGGCCCGGGCCGATGCCTTTCTTCAGCAATTGGATGCTTAGGGGTTACTTCAGCCTATGAATTTTAGAATCCAATTGCCCCCTTTCAGCATTATTTAAACCCAGAGCTGGCGGTCCAATGTCCGGTACTGAATCGCCTCGGAAATGTGGTGCGGCTCAATCCGGTCGGACGCTTCGAGGTCTGCGACGGTGCGGGCGACTTTCAGGATGCGGTCGTAGGCGCGGGCGCTGAAGTTGAGATCGGACATGGCGGTGCGCAGAATCTGCTCGGCCTCGGGCTCCATCCGGCACACACGGTGCAGGGTCTTGCTGCGCATGTTCGCATTGCAGTGGGTTCCGTGCTGTTCCTTGTAACGCGCCTGCTGAATTTCGCGCGCACGCACGACGCGCTTGCGAATGGCGGATGAGGGCTCGCCCTTCTCCAGCCGCGTCAGTTGCTCATAGGCGATGGCGGGCACTTCAACGTGGATATCGATGCGGTCGAGCAACGGCCCGGAAATCTTGCTTCGGTAGCGCGCGATCTGCGTCGGCGAGCAGCGGCACTCGCGCTTGGGATCGGTCTGGTAGCCGCACGGGCACGGATTCATCGCGGCCACGAGCATAAAGCGGCAGGGATAGGTGACGCTGGCGGCGGCGCGGGCGATGGTGACCTCGCCGTCTTCAAGCGGCTGGCGCATGACTTCGAGCACGCTGCGCTGAAATTCGGGCAGCTCGTCGAGAAACAGCACCCCGTTATGGCCGAGGCTGACCGCCCCGGGCATCGGGTTGGTTCCGCCGCCGAGCAGGCCGGCATCGGAAATGGTATGGTGCGGCGAATGGAACGGGCGACGCGCCACCAATGCCTGATGCGATTTGAGTGATCCGGAGATACTGTGAATCTTGGTGGTCTCCAGCGCTTCGTCGAGCGACATGGACGGTAGGATGGATGGAATGCGTTTGGCGAGCATGCTTTTCCCCGTACCGGGCGGACCGATCATCAGCAGGTTGTGGCCGCCGCTCACCGCCACCTCCAGCGCGCGCTTGGCAAACTCCTGTCCCTTCACATCGGCAAAGTCGTCTTCGTAGAGGCTGTTGGCCTCGAAGACGGATTGGATGTTGAGCTGGTAGGGGTCGAGCTTGAGATCCTGGTTAAGAAAGTCCGCCGCCTCCCGCAGGTTACGGACGGGGAATACTTTGATCCCGTCCACCACAGCGGCTTCCGGCGCATTTTCGGCGGGAACCATGATGGCCTTGAAGCCGGCCTTGCGCGCCATGAGGGTGATCGGCAGCACACCGCGCACCCGGCGTACCGCCCCGCTGAGCGCCAGCTCGCCAACCATGCAGATGCGCGGCAGCAAATCCTCTTTAATGTCTTCGAGCGCGGCGATGATCCCGAGGGCAATCGGCAGGTCGAAGCTCGGCCCCTCCTTTTTCATGTCGGCCGGAGCGAGATTGATGGTGGTGCGTCCCAGCGGTGGGCGAAACCCGGAATTGATGAGCGCGGTCCAAACGCGGTCGGAGCTCTCCTTCACGGCGGCATCGGGCAGCCCGACAATAATCACCTTGGGCTCGCCGTGCCCGGCATTGACCTCGATCTCGACCGGAAAGGCGTCGACGCCAACCACCGCGCCCGAATTGATTTGAGAAAGCATTTATCCCCCTTGTTGGATTCAGCAAGTTCCAACTAAGAGTAAACCTTTTCTCATTACAGGTGCCTAGAAAAAACAGCGGGCGGTGAACAGGAGGTGCACCCAGCGGTAATTTGGTGCGCATTTTTCCAGACATCGGAATCCGTCTGCCCTACTCTTACAACAACTGAGAACGACCAACCCCAAACTGATTGTATATGAGCGCACAGGAAGTCAGCGAAGAAGTTGAAATTGAAGTCGTAGCGGATGCGGACGTTCCGGATCTGCTGCCGGTCATGCCGCTGAAGAACTTTGTTCTTTATCCGCAAATGGTCGCACCCCTCGTGGTCACCACCGAGGAATCAAAAAAACTCGTCACCGAACTGTCGATGCGCACCCCGCACTTTATCACCGCCTTGCAGCGCAAGGAGGAGATCGACGAATCCCGCATTTCAAAAAAAGACCTTTACCGGGTCGGCTGCGTTGCCCGCCTGATCAAGACGCTCAATTTCCCCGATGGCTCGACCCATGTGCTGGTTGAAGGGCTCTCGCGCTGTGAGCTGACGGATCTGATCACCGACGAGCCCTACCCGACCGCACACTATCGGATGATCGAAGACCTCACGGATGAATCGCTTGAGACCGAAGCGCTCGTGCGCAGCGCATCGGAAAAATTCCAGCAGCTCGTTGCCATGTCGCCAAACATGCCCGACGAACTGGTGGTGGCCATTTTCAATATGGACGCTCCGGAGCAGCTCTCCGACCTGATCGCCACCAACCTGCCGATCCCCGTTGAGATACGCCAGAAGCTGCTGGCCGACAACAAACCCGGCCATCGGCTCAAAACGTTGATGAAATTTCTCAACCGCGAACACCAGATTCTCAAGCTGGGCAGTAAAATCGAAAACAAGGTTCACGAAACCTTCACCCGGACTCAACGCGAAATCTTTCTGCGCGAGCAGCTCAAAACCATTCAGGACGAGCTCGGCGAAGACGATCCGCACGCCAACGAAATGCTGGAACTGGAGAAGAAGCTCGAAGAGGCCAAGCTGCCGCCGGAGGCTGCCGAAGCCGCGGACCGGGAGCTGCAGCGGCTCAAGGCCGTGCCCTCGGCGTCGCCGGAACATGGCGTCATTCGGACCTACCTCGACGTGCTCTCCGAGCTGCCCTGGACCCGATCGACCAAGGACCACCTCGATATCCTCGCCGCCAAGAAGGTGCTCGACAAGGATCACTATGGCCTGGAAAAGGTGAAGGACCGCATCCTCGAATATCTGTCCGTGCTCAAGCTCAAGAAGGACATGAAGGGTCCGATCCTCTGCCTGGCAGGGCCTCCGGGGGTTGGCAAAACGTCGCTCGGAAAGTCGGTTGCCCGCGCGCTTGGCCGCAAGTTTGTGCGCATGTCGCTCGGCGGCATGCACGATGAAGCGGAGATTCGCGGCCACCGCCGCACCTACATCGGCGCCATGCCGGGGCGCATCGTGGAAAGCCTTCGCCGCTGCGGCGCGAACAACCCCGTATTCATGCTCGACGAGATCGACAAGGTCGGCATGGACTTTCGGGGTGATCCGGCCTCCGCCCTGCTCGAAGTGCTTGATCCCGAACAAAACTCTACCTTCAACGACCATTATCTCGATTTGGAGTTCGACCTCTCCAAGGTGCTGTTCATCACCACCGCCAACATGCTCGACACCATTCCCGGCCCGTTACGCGACCGCATGGAGGTCATCCGCATTTCCGGCTACACCCTGCAGGAAAAGGTGCACATTGCGCGCCGCTTCCTCGTGCCCAAGGCCATCCGGGAGCATGGGCTCAAGCGGGCGAACATAAAGTTTTCCACCGAAGCCCTCGAAGGCATCATCGGCGGATACACCGCCGAGGCCGGCGTACGCAACCTGGAGCGACAGATCGCCAATGTCTGCCGCAAGGTGGCGCGCGGATTTGCGGAAGGAAAAACACGTCCGGTAGAGATTACCGCCAAAAAGCTAAAGGGCTTTCTCGGCCCGATTAAAATCGAAATGGATGTCGCAGAGCGAAAGGCACTTCCAGGGGTTGTGACCGGGCTGGCATGGACGCCCTACGGCGGAGACATCCTGTTCATTGAAACCACCCACATGGCTGGTAAAGGCGACTTGATTCTGACCGGTTCGCTCGGAGATGTGATGAAGGAATCGGCCCGCGCAGCCCTCAGCTATCTGCGCGCAAATGCCGCCACGTTTAAACTCGACCCGGATGTTTTTGCAAAATCCGATATCCACATTCATGTACCGGCCGGCGCGACACCCAAGGATGGACCTTCGGCAGGGGTCGCTATCGCGCTGGCCATTCTCTCGATGCTGCTCGACCAGCCCGTGCGGCCCGATCTCGCCATGACCGGGGAGATCACCCTGCGCGGCCGCGTGATGCCCGTTGGCGGCGTAAAGGAAAAAGTCCTCGCCGCCGCGCGTGCCGGCATCAAACACATCATGCTGCCGGAAAAAAACCGGATCGACCTCGACGAAATCCCAGCCGATGTTAAAAAGAAGCTGACCTTCAAAACGGTCAAGACCATCGATCAGGCCCTGCGCTATGCGCTGAAACTTTCAGAAATAAATTAGGCAAAATGATTTAGAGGCAGAATAATTTCCCATGCGTCTGAGCAGATAATCATTCTGCCTCTAAATTATTCTGCCTGTTACCTCTTATAGAAAAGGTAGTTTGGAATGAAGAGATTACTGTTGCCCGTTTTATCTTTTAGTTTTGCCTTATGCAGTTTAGCAGAACCGCTGCTGGCGGATGATATTCTGGCTTTTGTCCGCTCCAGTTTGCCGTCCGATCCGATCACGCTGACGGGGCGACTGAAAGTACGCACTGCGAACGGCTTTACAAAAGCGAACCTGCCGGTGGTAATGGAGTTGAACTGGGGAGCGAAAAAGCCCTTCGCCCACTACCGGATCGATACCGAGTCGCTCGATATTACCTGGGAAAACAAGCAGCCGCGCTACACGTTCAGCAACGATCAAAATACTCCGACGTCTGATATTCTTGAAACCGGCATCACCTGGGCGGACCTCAGTTTTTCCGTTCTCTGGTGGTCCGGCGCGCAACTCATTGACGAGGAGAAAAAGATCAACCGCGACTGCTTCGTGGTCGATGTGCCGGTACCGGACTCTCCGAATACCATACGCCTCTGGATTGAGAAAAAAATGGGTATGCTGCTCGAAGCGCAGACGCTCGATGCGAAGAAAAAGCAGATTCGCCGCATGAAAATCAAAAGCATCAAGAAGATCGACGGCATGTGGGTGGCCAAGGATCTGGAAATACAGGACAAGGCCACTGGAAGCCGAACCACTCTGCAAATCACGGATCTGCAGTGGGAGGGTTCCCAACCCACCGAAACGGAAACAGAGAGCGGCGAATGAATGCAACGGCGAAACTTTTCCTGTCGCTAGGCTCAATCAGCGGCGCATTGGCCGTCATAATCGGCGCCTTCGGGGCGCACGGGCTTAAAACCAAATTATGCGAGGAGATGCTGGCGATCTACAAAACCGGCGTGGAGTATCATTTCTACCACACCCTCGCCCTGCTCGCCATCGGACTGCTCGCGCTCCACTATACATCCGCCCTGCTCACGGCCAGCGGCTGGTCGATGGTGTCCGGCATCGTGATCTTTTCCGGGAGCCTCTACGCCCTCTCCATCAGCGGTGTGAAAGTCCTGGGCGCCATCACCCCCATCGGCGGACTGTTCTTCATCCTTGGTTGGGTGCTGTTCGCGATCGCCGTCGTTAAAACGTAGACGAGGCATCCTGCCTCGTTGCGGAATAACGCACAAACCTGACTCAAGAAAGCCGACCGCGCCGCCGTCTTCACATGGGTGAATTCGTGATCACGCATATGCGGAAGGCGCCTCTTTCACACGATTCCCGCACCCGTGTCGGAGCGGTCGGTGAACCACCGAAAAAAATAATACAAAAATAGTATTGTATTATTCCGCTGATGTTAGTATTCACTAACATAACAAAAGGAAACGACGGAAGGTGAAAATGGAAAACAAGAGAATCGCTTTTTTTGATGCCAAGCCTTACGACCGCAGGTCCTTCGATCTGACCAATGCGGACTTCGGTTATGAGATCACCTATTTCGAGACCAAACTTACTTCGGTAACCGTTGAGCTGGCCTCCGGCTTCGACGCGGTTTGCGCGTTTGTTAATGATACGTTGGACAAACCGGTTGTCGAATATCTGGCCGAACACGGCACCGAGATCATTGCGCTGCGCTGCGCCGGATACAACAATGTGGACTTTGAAGCCGCTTTCGGAAAGATTCATGCGGTCCGCGTTCCGGCCTATTCCCCTTATGCCGTGGCCGAACACGCCACCGCACTGATTCTCTCGCTCAACCGCAAAATCCATAAAGCCTATAACCGCGTCCGCGAAGGCAACTTTGCCATCACCGGCCTGGTCGGCTTTGATATGCACGGAAAAACCGCCGGTGTGATCGGCACCGGAGCCATCGGCCGAAGCCTGATCAGCATTCTCCGGGGCTTCGGCATGAAGGTGCTGGCCTACGACCCCTTCCCGAACCAGGACTATGCGAAAGCGAATGATGTGACCTATGTCGAACTGCCGGAACTCTATCGGCAGTCCGACATCATCTCCCTCCATTGCCCCCTTACACCGGAAACCAAATACATGATTAACGCAACCACGATCCCGACTTTGAAAGACGGCGTGGTGCTCATCAACACCGGCCGCGGCGGACTGATTGACACCAAGGCCCTGATCAACGGACTCAAGTCCGGAAAAATCGGAGCGGCCGGACTGGATGTGTATGAAGAAGAGAGCGACTATTTCTTTGAGGACCGCTCCACGGAAATGATTGCGGACGATGTCCTCGCCCGCCTGCTGACCTTCCCGAATGTACTCATTACCTCCCATCAGGCCTTCCTGACCGAAGATGCGCTGAAAAATATCGCGGATACGACCCTGAACAATCTGAAGAACTACTTTGAGGACGGCCGACTGACCAACGAGATCTGCTACCAGTGCGAATCGCCTTGCCCGAAAAACAAGACTACCGGAGAGCCTTGTTTCAAAGCAGATGCGAACCACACCGGAAAGGAAAACGCATGAAAACACTGAGCCCACGGGGCGAACAGATTGTCGATGCGGCCATCGAGCTGCTTTCTGATGGCGGGCTCCCGGCGCTGACCACTAAAAACCTGGCCAATGCGGTCGGCGTTACGGAACCGACACTCTACCGCCATTTCAAAAACAAGATGGATATCCTCGCGGGGATTTTGGGACGGCAGGAAAGGAATATGCGGCGACTGTTTGAACAGAGTGCCGAGCGCAACGATTCCGTGCTGGATCAGATTGAATATGTCTATGCCAGGATCTTTCATAATTTCGCCAAAAACCCGGCGGGTTCAGCCGTTGCCTTTTCAGAAGAAATATTCCGGCAGGATTCGCAGTTGGCCGAACATCTCAACCGGATCATGAATACCGCGGAAGAAAACATCATCGCCCTGCTTGCCTCTGAACAGGGACAGCACGAATGCCGAACTGATGTCCCGCCGAAGGACCTGGCCCGCATGATGATGGGTTCCTCCCGTCTGCTGGTCACCCGCTGGCGGCTCAACAACTATGCCTTCAACCTCGAAGAACAAGGAGCACTGCTGTGGAAATCATTGAGGGTCGTGCTTTCCCCCGCCCGCTGATCACTCAAAAAGAAAAGGTGAATCCCATGAAAACGAAAGTAAACCAAGACCTGTGCATCGGATGCGAACTGTGCACCAACCTCTGCCCCGCCGTCTTCCGAATGAACGACGACGACAAATCAGAGGCCTATACCAACCCCGTGCCTGCCGGCGAGGAACCCGCCTGCCGCTCGGCCGCCGACAGTTGCCCGGTTGGCGCCATCTCGGTCACCGAAGACTGATGCACAGTTTTAACAACAGGTAAATAACCAGTAACCAAGGAGGGTAAAAATGAAACTGACCAGCCATTCAAAACTAAAGTTCGTTGCCGTAGCCGCTGTCATGCTACTGACCACTGACCTAGCGCAAGCGCACTGCGATACGATGAGCGGGCCGTTGATCCCGGAAGCGCAGCAGGCGCTCGAAAAGGGCGATGTAACGCCCATTCTCAAATGGATTACGAAAAGTGACGAGGCGGAAATCAAGTCCGCGTTCTCACAAGCCGTCACCGTCCGAACAAAGGGGGCCGAAGCAAAGCAACTGGCCGACCGCTACTTCCTCGAAACCCTGGTGCGCATTCACCGCGCCGGCGAAGGAGCGCCCTACTCTGGCCTCAAAAATGAGCCCATCGACCCGATCGTGGCGCTGGCCGACCATGCCCTCGCCGACGGCTCCGCAGAGGACATGATCGGAAAGCTGAACGCCCACATGGCGCAGGCCGTCGAGGAAAAGTTCCACCGCGCGGTTGAGGCGCACAAGCATAAAGACAAGAGCGTCAAGGCCGGGCGCGAATACGTGGAAGCGTATGTCGCCTACATGCACTATATCGAAGGGCTCCACGCCGCCATCCTGTCCGAAGGAGGCCACGAACACGGCGGTGAAGCCGCACATGTAGAACACACAAATTGATAAAAGCCCCACTCAAAAGAGAACCAGCATCATGAAAAGCAAAATTGAAAAAACAATAACCGTCGGCAATCTCGTCGTCCAATATCCACAACTCCGCCAAAGCCTTGAGCTGCTGGATATCGACTATTGCTGCGGCGGGAAAAAACCGCTGGAGGAAGCCGCCGAGGCCGCAGGCAGAGAATGGCCCGCCGTGGAATCCGCTCTGAATGCCGCGCTTGCACAACAGCCGGAGCAGGACAGCACCGACTGGAACAGCGCGCCGCTCAGCGAGCTGGTCGACCACATCGTCGGCACCCACCACGCCTTCATGAAGGAGCAGTTACCGCGGCTCGACGGGTTGCTGGCAAAGGTCCAGAAGGCGCACAGCAGTATGCATAGCGACATGCTGGGACGGCTCAGGCACACATACGATTCGCTCCGCGCCGAACTCGAAGCCCACCTGATGAAGGAGGAGGAAATCCTTTTCCCGGCGATCAAGGCCAACGAAACCTTCCTGTCCAAGGGTGGAGCGAAGCCGGTATCGCACTGCGGAAGCATCCAAAATCCAATCCGGCAGATGGAACACGAGCACGATGCCGCCGGCGACGAGCTCGCTGAAATGCGGAAGCTGACCGACAGCTACCAACTGCCGATCGATGCCTGCCAAACTTTCGAAGCTCTCTATGAAGGATTGGCGACCATGGAAGACGACCTGTACCAGCATATCCACCTGGAAAACAACATCCTGTTCCCGAAGGCTGTGGAGCAGGAAGCGCAAATGGCAAACCGATGAACCGGAACGAGCCATGGAGCTCCCCGGAAATCGTCGCCCGCCTGTCTGCAACACCGCCGAATGCAGAGCTGATGCAGTTTGCAAAAGAGGAACAGCAGCGGGGCGCGGGCCGTCGCCTGCTCGATATCGGCTGCGGAACCGGCTGCAACGCCGTCCCGCTCGCCCGCATGGGCTGGGACGTGCTGGGCCTCGATCTTTCGGAGCCGATGCTTGAGGCCGCACGGCAAAGGCTCGACGACCCGGCACGACTACAGCTTCAGCTCGCCCCGATGGACCGGCTGCCGGTTGAAGATCAAAGCTTCGACTTTATCGTCGCCCACGGCATCTGGAACCTGGCCCGCTCCGCGCAAGAATTCCGCACAGCCGTTCGCGAAGCCTCCCGCGCCGCCAAGTCCGGCGCACCGCTTTTTGTCTACACGTTTTCACGAAGCACACTCCCGCCGGAAGCCGCACCGCTCAATGGCGAATCGTTTGTCTTCAACGAATTTTCCGGACGGCCGCAATGCTTTCTGACTGAACGGCAGCTGATTGAAGAGCTCGAAGCCGCCGAGTTCGAATCTGAACCTGGGCACCCTATAACCGAATATGCCCAACAAGAAGCAGGCCCCAAACCCGCCATCTATGAGGGCATCTTCCGGAGGATTAGCGCGGTTTAAGTATTGGATATCGGGGCTGTATTATTTGTCGAGCGCACCGGGCAGGGTTTCGACAAAGGCTTTGATTTTGTCGCGGACGGTGCGGTAGCAGTCGAGCTGCTCTTCTTCGCTTCCGCCCTTTTCCGCCAGCGCGCGCGCCATCGTCGGCGGACTGTTCTTTATTGCAGGCTGGATGCTGCTGGCCTTGGCCGTGAGCAAAGCGACTTAGCAGCAGCACGAATGCAGGAGCCCGCTCACAGTGCCGGCTCTACCCTTCCGCCAACAACCGCAAACTCTCCGCCCCGGCAAGCTCGCTTCCAATCCAAGGAGCAATGACGGTCTGCTTTTCAGACAGGCCGTTCGCGATTTCGGCAATGTAGTCCGTTTCGTGCAGGCCCTTGGCACACAGCACGGGATCGGCTGTTCCGGAAACCGCAAAGCTGCGGTTGATAATCCAGCCGAACGGCTCGATGCCCGCCCGGCGGAGGTCGCGCTGCAGGTCTTCGGCCTCGTGCGTCGGCGTGGCTTCGGGAAGCGCGACAATCAGCACTTTGGTGAATTCCGGATCGCGGATGCGGGGCAGCAGTTCCTTCACTTCGCCGGGAATATCATCGGCCGACTTCGCCACCTCGCGGTGATAGGCCTCGGTCGAATCAAGCAGCAAAAGCGTGTGCCCCGTCGGGGCGGTATCGAGCACGATGAACTGATCGGTTCCCCTGGCCACGGTTTTGGCGAAGGCCTGAAATACCGCGATCTCCTCGATGCAAGGCGACCGCAGCTCTTCTTCAAGCAACGCCATGTCGTCATCCGACAGCTTACCCCGGTTCTTGGAAAGGATATCTTCGCAATAGGATTCGGTTTCCGCTTTGGGATCGATGCGGTCGACGTGCAGGCTATCCAGCCCGCTGCCGATGGTCTCAGCCACATGCGATGCGGGATCCGTGGTGGAGAGCAATACGGAATGTCCGCGACGGGCCAGCTCGGCGGCGATCATGGAAGCCATGACGGTTTTACCGACCCCGCCCTTGCCCATCGTCATGATTACGCCGTTTCCCTGCGTTTCCAGTGACTGGAAAAGCTCATTCCACTCGGAAATATTTTCCAGCGCCCGGGGGAGCACTTGCTGGAGATCCTCCGGCGCATCGCGCCATGCCGGATCCACCTCGCCGCTTGCAACCGCTTTGAGCGCATCTACGCCCATTACGCCGTGTGGGCGGAAAGGAACTTCCGTTTTTTCCAGCGCATGGAAAATAGCCGGCATGTGTTCGGTCGCTTTGGCGGACTTCGCGGCAAAGGCCTGACCGACTTCATCGGATGTGTTAGTGGAATAAATGCCGTTCAGAATCAGGTGCTGGTTGGACAACCCCAACCCGGACAGTTCGCCGCTCGCCCGGGCGGCCTCGGCCAGACTCATCGGTTCGGCGCGGGCAACCAGCACCAGCAAGGTCCGCCTGGGATTCTTCAACGCGTTTACGACTTCTTCATAGAGCGCCTTTTGGTCGGCCAGTCCGGAGACCGGACCGAGGCAGGAACTGCCGGTTTCGTTTGTGGCGATAAAGTCGTTCCACGCCGAGGGCAGGTTCAGCAGGCGTAGCGTGTGGCCGGTCGGTGCAGTGTCGAGCACGATGTGATCGTAGTCGCCGATTATTTTTTCGTCGCCGATAAATTTGGAGAACTCGTTGAAGCCGGCGATCTCGACGGTGCAGGCACCGGACAGCTGCTCCTCCATCTGCTCCACCGCCTCATCGGGCAGCACCCCGCGGTAGGGTCCGATCATTCGTTCGCGGTATTCCCCGGCCGCCACCATCGGATTGATGTTCATGGCATCCAGCCCCGCAACGCCGTTGACGGGAACCGGACTGGAACTGAGGTCTGTCTCGAGCACCTCATGCAGATTGGACGCCGGATCGGTGCTTATGAGCAGCACCCTTTTCCCCTGCCCTGCCAAACCAACCGCGACGGCGCACGACATGGAGGTTTTACCCACGCCCCCTTTTCCAGTGAAGAAAAGGAAACGGGTTGCTTTGTTCAACAATGCATTCATAGGAATCCCATTCGCTCATAGAGCCGATTCAGCCACAGCCGTTGCAACCGGTACAGTCGGGAACTTCAAGCGAAACCTCTGACATGCCAAGCAGGCCGGACAATTTCTCAAGGTCCGGATATTCACCGACGGTAATCACCTCATCGTCGAGTATTACCAACGGCAGCGCATCGGTGCCTTTTTCTTTCAGCAGCTCAGCAACCGTACCCTCAGTGTAGGCGGCGGGATCCTGCGACAGATTGAAGCGCTCGACCTTGACGGCTGCCTCGTCGAGGTTTTTCAAGTAGGTCGCAAGCTGCACCAGTTCGGCGTCAACATCCGGTCCGCATACGCCGGTTGAACAGCACATGGCGGGATCATATATTTTCAGTGTCTTCATCATTCAGTTACCCGTTAACAGTTATTGGTTATCCGGAAATATCTTTCCGTGTATGCAGCGTATTCCACGGTTTGTTTTCTATTGCTTGAGCGCACCGGGAAGCGTTTCAACAAAGGCTTTGATTTCGTCGCGGACGGCGCGGTAGCAGTCGAGTTGCTCCTCTTCAGAGCCTCCTTTTTCGGCCAGCTCTCGCGCCATCTTCGGCGGGTCCTGGAAGCCGACATGAATCACTTTGCAGTCGGTCGGGAACCACGGACAGGTTTCGTGCGCGTGGTTGCAGACGGTGATGATATAGTCGAGTTTTACATCTTTGAATTCGTCAATGTGCTGCGACTTCTGGGTGGTGATATCAACGCCCGCTTCGGCCATGACTTTCACGGCATTCGGATTGAGTCCGTGCGTTTCGATGCCGGCGGAGTAGACCTCGATCTCGTCGCCTTTCAGCGCACGCGTCCAACCCTCGGCCATCTGGCTGCGGCAGGAGTTTCCGGTACAAAGATAAAGCAGGCTGATTTTATCGTTCATGTTTTCCTTTCAAGGCACTTGGCACTAGGGGTTAGGCAGTAGTGAATTCCATAGGTCTTCCACACTCATGCCTTTTGCCTGTTGCTATTGCCTGCAGTTAATCCTTAAACCAGCCTGTGGTGCGGTTGGCGAAGCCGACGAGCGCGAGCATGACCGGCACTTCGACCAGCACGCCGACGATGGTGGCGAGCGCGACGGGCGAGGTGGTCCCAAACAAAGCGATGGCGACGGCGACGGCCAGCTCGAAAAAGTTGGAGGCGCCGATCATACCGGCCGGGGCGGCGACATTGTGCGGCAACTTGAGTGCCTTGGCGGCCAGATAGGCGATGAAGAAGATCAGTATCGTCTGGATGATCAGCGGTACGGCGATCAATCCAATGTGGATCGGGTTTTTCAGGATCACTTTTCCCTGGAAGGAAAAGATGATGACCAGCGTAAGCAGGAGTCCGATGATCGTAATGTTGCCAAACTTTGGAAGGAACGTGTTTTCGAAATAATCCTGCCCTTTCGTCTTCAGCATATGCCCGCGGGTCAACGCCCCGCCGGTCAATGGAATTACCACGAAGAGCACCACGGAAAGAAACAGCGTATCCCACGGGACAAAGACATCGCTGACACCGAGGAGAAATTTAACGATCGGCACGAAGGCCACGAGAATAATCAAATCGTTGGTGGCCACCTGCACCACGGTATAGGCCGGATTGCCTTTGGTCAGATGACTCCATACAAACACCATCGCCGTACAGGGTGCCGCACCCAGCAACACCGCACCCGCCAGATAATCCTTCGCCAGCTCCGCCGGAATAAGGTTTTTGAAAATGACGTAGAAAAAGAGCCAGGCAATACCGAACATCGTAAACGGCTTGATCAGCCAGTTGGTGATCCATGTGACAAACAGGCCCTGCGGGTTTTCGCCGACGTGCGTGATGCTCTTGAAGTCGACCTTCATCATCATCGGATAGATCATGATCCAGATCAGCACCGCCACCGGGATCGACACATTGGCATATTCAAGCTTTCCGAGAAAATCCGGGATGGCCGGAAGAAACTTTCCGATCATGATGCCGCCCACCATGCAGAGGGCGACCCAGACGGTCAGGTATTTCTCGAAAAAACTGATGCCGCTGTCCTTATTTTCACTCATTTTCATTCCTTTGTTCTGGAGGGATAACGTCCCCGCCATCTGCGGTCACTGGGGACAGTGACCCTCCAATAATCCTATTTCGGGCAACACTCCTCGCCGCGCTGCATGCGGCAAAGGTCTTCGCGGGTGATCCCGACAATTTTTTTTATCGATCGGAAATCCGTTACGAGTTCACCCGCTCCCGCGAGCTAATGTTCCAACCATTGTAAAAGCGATTCCGCCCCCTCTGGTTTTCGGAGTTTATAATACACCCAGCGCCCCTCTTTCCGACTCTCCACCAAACCCACTTTCAGCAGGATTCCCAAATGACGCGAAGCCGTTGCCCCGCTCACCTGCAGCAATTCCGTAATCT
>JBFHPA010000020.1:0-19662 GCA_041592955.1 Pontiella sp. | reverse complement strand
TGAAATAAGGAAGAGCAATCCGGCCACGCTCATTATCGCCATGGGGGCCGACCGATCCGACCCGATGCTGACCGCCCAATGGCTGGAGCCCTTTGCCTCCATTCCGCTGAACCCCGATCGCCGCGAGTTTCAATCCCTTCTCAAGCAGGCCGGCGAATGCTTTGCCCTCCGCCAGAAAAACAACGTGCTGCAGCATGAGCTGAACACGCTCAAGGCACGCGAGCGAGAACCGCAGCCGGAGCCGCAAACACGCTTTATAACTCCCTTGCAGAATTTCTCCAAAGCACAGCGGAATTTCGACAATCTCGATATGCTCTTTGAGAGTGTGGTCGAGGGTCTGGTTGCCACGGCGCGGGTTTCGCGGGCCGGTATTTTTATCAAACCGGATGCGGCGGATCATTTTATCTTTCAGGCGGGGACCCGTTGCCTGTCCGCGACGGAGAAACTGGTCATCAGCCCGGCGAGTGACTTTGTCCGCTGGATCGAGATGAATACGCATCTGGTTTCGCGCAGGACTCTGGAAAAGGTGTTCGATCCCGAAATCCGTGCCATGCTCAAGCAGATGCTCGATGCGTTCGGGGCGGAAATCATCCTTCCGCTCTATGCCAAAGGCAGCATCAAAGGGTGGATCTTTGTCGGGCAGCGCTCCACCGGTATCCCCTTCGAAATTGCGGATCTCGAAGAGTTGACCTCTTTGGCCGACCATATTTCAACCACACTGGAAAAGGCGCTGCAGTACGAGGAAACCGCGCTACAGAAAGCCTTGGCGGAAACCGTGCTGCACTCCATTCCGTTCGGCATCATCGCCTGCGATGAAACCGCGATCATCCGATGGTTCAACAGCACCGCGCACGACATTTTACAGCCGATCGAAGCGACGGTAATCGGTCAGCGCGCCGAGGTGCTCGGCAGCCGGATTGCCGATCTGCTCCGCCGCACCATCGATACCCAGGAAAGCCACGGTGTCAGAGAGTGGACGGACAACCGCACTCAAACCACCATCTCTGCGGAAACACATTGCCTTATGGATGGAAGATCTTGCGTGGGCGCAATGCTGGTGCTGCGTGACCGTACAGGGGCAAAGCTCCTCGAAGAAAAGGAAGAGCAACTTGAACGCGCCGCCTTCTGGAACGAGCTGGCCTCAAGCATGAGTCACGAAATCCGAAACCCGCTTGTTGCCATCAAGACGTTCGCGCAGCTCCTGCCCAAACGCTATGAAGATGCCGACTTCCGCACCGAATTCAGCGAACAGGTCACCGCCGAGGTGGATCAGCTGAATCACATCATCGACAAGATCAACGAATTTGCGCACCCGCCCACGCCCGAATTCCAACCGCTTGACATCCATAAACCCATCGAACATGCCGTTACGCGCATCCAGTCCGAGATGGAACATGAAAACCTCAGCATCCATCTATCGTCCGACGACTCTCATTTAAAAATTAACGGCGATGCCACCTCGCTCGAGGACTGCATCTACCATCTTCTCATGAACGCCGCGGAAAACATGGCCGATGCCCCGGGGTCGCGCATCAACGTTACCGTCAAGGGACTTGCCATGGAAAAGGGCGGCGGCAATGTGTATGTCATGATCGCCGACAACGGCAGCGGCATCGATGAGTCGCTCCGCGATAAGGTGTTCTCTCCGTTCAGCACCACCAAAGCACGGGGCCTGGGGCTGGGCCTGCCGGTCGCCAAGCGTGCGGTCATCGACCACAACGGGCAGATGGATATTGAAACCAGCCCCGGCGGCACGACTATTTCCATCATCTTTCCGGCATGGGAGGGAACAGAATGAAGGATACGTCCCAAACCCCGATCAATCTGGAGAAGGCCGTCGGCGAGTTTGAGCGCAACCTGATCGTCGAAGCGCTGAAAAAATGCAATGGCATCCAGACCCGCGCCGCCAAGCAGCTCGGGACCACCCGCCGCATCCTGCGCTACCGCATGGACAAGCTGGGCATTGATATTCCGCGTGACAAACATACCTAAGACAGCCTTGCCAAACGCTTCTTAACGCCTACAATCGGTTGTAGAGAAAGGAAGCGTGTTATGAAAAATCTTCTCGTTGCCGTCGACTTTTCCAAAACGACCGAAGCAGTCATTGAACAATCGGCAAAACTCGCAAAAGCCATGCCGGACTCCAAACTCTGGATCATGCATGTTGCATCCGACGAAAGCCCGGTTATGATCTACGAAACCTCACAGTTCACGGGATACGCCCCGGAATTATCCAGCATGCCCGGCGATGTGCAGCTGGCACGCGACCTGAGCGCCGAGGAGATCAAACGTGAACATCGCGAGCTGCTCAATATTTCAACCGGCCTGCGTGCGCAAGGGCTCAACGCCCAGGCCATGCTGCTCAAGGGAGACGCCGCCAAACTCATCGCCGAAAAGGCGGCTGAACTGAAGGCGGAAATCATTATTCTCGGCTCCCATGGTCATGGGCTGCTGCACAAAGCTCTTTTAGGCAGCATTTCGGAATCGGTTATGCGCCGCGCGGCTTGCAACGTCATGGTCGTTCCGGCCGCAAAGGACTGATTCCTCCTTCCGAACCCTGTCCAATAATCGTTATTTTTCAGCGTTTCTTTGCTGTTTCTCTTGCCGCTCAGGTTTACTGTCTGGTGTTTGTATCAGAAAGGCTTCCCATGCATGAAGAAATCGTAAAGATGAACGAACGCTACCAGCAGGAGAGTGAAGTTCTGCAACAGGTGCGCAAGGAGGTGGCGAAAGTCATTATTGGTCAGGAGGATCTGGTCGAATCCATGCTGCTCGCGTTGCTCTGCAATGGCCATGTGCTGATCGAAGGCATCCCTGGACTGGCCAAAACGCTGGCCGTCACGACCCTCGCACAGACCCTGCACGCCGGATTCAACCGCATCCAGTTCACGCCCGACCTGCTGCCGGGCGACCTCATCGGCACCATGATGTACAATCCGAAAACCAATGAGTTTACTCCGCATAAGGGGCCGATCTTCGCCAACATCATTTTGGCCGATGAGATCAACCGCTCGCCGGCCAAGGTGCAAAGCGCCCTGCTTGAGGCCATGCAGGAGCATCAGGTCTCCATCGGCGATATAACCTATAAACTCGATGAGCCTTTTCTGGTTCTCGCCACGCAGAATCCCGTCGAACAGGAAGGCACCTACCACCTGCCCGAAGCGCAAATCGATCGCTTCATGTTCAAACTGGACGTCGTTTATCCGACCAAGGACGAGGAGCACCGCATCCTCAAGCGCATGGGTAAAACCAGCGTCGACCTCGCCGTTGACGCCGTTATGGAGGTCTCCGATATCAACCGCCTGCGCGGCATGGTCGACGACGTCTTCATGGACGAAAAGCTGGAGCACTATATTCTCGATCTGGTGCAGGCCACGCGCCATCCGGACCAGTTCGGCCTCGATTGCGCCGATTACATTCGCTACGGCGCCTCGCCCCGCGCCAGCATCTATCTCTCCATTGCCGCCCGTGGCAGGGCCATGCTCAATGGCCGTGGTTATGTCGTACCGCAGGACGTCAAGGATGTCGCCCTCGATGTGCTTCGTCACCGCATTATTCTCACCTACGAAGCCGCCGCCGAAGAAAAGAGCTCCGAAGACATCCTCAGGCAAATACTCGATACCGTCGAAGTCCCCTAGGAAAACAGGCTTCACATGTCCGATCAACGCCACACGGAACTCCTCAAAAAAGTTCGCGAAATCCAGATCGTTAGTCGCAAGGTCGTCAACGAACTGCTCGGGGGCGAATACAAGAGCGTGTTCAAGGGCCGCGGCATGGAGTTCGACGAAGTGCGCGAATACATGCCGGGCGATGAAGTGCGCACCATCGACTGGAACGTAACCGCCCGCACCGGTAAGACGTTCGTAAAGCGCTTCATTGAAGAACGCGAGCAGGCGCTTTTTTTTCTAGTCGATATGTCCGCCTCGGGCGCCTTCGGCTCCTCCGGCAAATCGAAGAACGAGGTGGCCGCGGAACTTTGCGGCCTGCTCGCTTTTTCGGCCATCAAGAACAACGACAAGGTCGGGCTGATCATCTTTACCGATGAGGTCGAGCTGTTCATTCCTCCCGACAAAGGACAGCTGCATGTTCTGCATATCATTCGCGAGATCCTCGGATTCCAGCCCAAACGAACGGGCACCAGTATTGCGCGCGCGATTGACTACCTCGGCAAGATGGTGAAAAAAAAATGCGTGACCTTCCTTATTTCCGATTTTCAGGATTCGGCATACCACAAGCCGCTCAAGCTGGCCGCCATCCACTATGATCTCATTGCCATCACCATCACCGACCCGCGCGAGCTCGATCTTCCAAACGCCGGACTGGTGGAGCTTGCCGATGCCGAATCCGGTGAACAGATTCTGGTGGATACCGCAAGTGCAACCGCCCGCGAGCGCTTCAACGTCGCCGCCCGTGCGCGCCATCTGGAAGTCAGGGAATCGCTCGCCCGGCTGAACATCGACCAAATCGATGTCCGCACCGACCGCGACTATATGGGCGACCTCATTCGTTTCTTCCAGACCCGCGAACGGAGGCAGACGTTGTGAGAATGGTCCACACACTCCTTTTGGCTACCCTCTTGACGGGAGGCTGCTCGAGAGAAGCGACGCTTCCCGTCGCATCCTCCGAACCGAAGGTGTCGCGCATATACCGGCATGAGTCGATTACCGTTATTGTTTCGGTGAGCGAAACCAACATCACTACTTCTGGTCAAGTGCAACTGGCGCTCGACGTTCAAGCACCGCGCAACATCGCGGTGGTTTTCCCTGAGATCGGGGATTTCATAAAGCCGTTTTCGGTGGCCGACGGTTATGCCGAACCCGTTCAGACCCTGCCCAACGGCAAACACCTGCATCGGCGCGTATGGACGCTCATCCCCTCGCTGCCCGGTCGCACGGTTTTCGAGTCGTTCGAGGTCCATGCAGGAATGGTAACGGTTAAAACCGAGCCGATTAATTTACAGGTAACCTCCGTACTGCCGCGCGGATTGGACATCTTCGAGATTAAGGATATTGCAGAACCCGTCTCGCTTCTGCCGGAGGAGAGGGAGAAGCAACAACGCTGGCTTGCGCTTCTGAGCGCAACCATCGCAGTGGTGCTCGTAACGCTCGTAATCAAACGGCTGTTCCGGCCGGCGATCACACCGGCACTCACACCGGACGAAGCGGCCCGCCTGGCCTTGGCCGACCTGCCGGAAGACAAACTGGCCCGGACGCAGGCGCTTACGGAAATCCTGCTGGCTTTCATCGAAGGGCGCTTTCATTTGCCGACTTCCGGAAAAACCATCCTTGAAATCATTCCGAGCCTGAGCACGGAACCGATGCTGGCTCAACGCCCGGAGCTGGAAACACTCCTGACGACCGGCGAGCATTTCCGTTTTTCGAACAAGCTTCCGGCAGGTTTTCCAGCGGAGCTTGAAGATTATGTCCGCTCGTTTATCGAAGAGATGAAGGAGGCGCCATGCGACTAGCGCTTCCATGGGCATTACTGCTGCTCTTGCCGGTTTTGAAAATGGTCATCGACCATCTCCGCAAAGCCGATGGCAAGGGGTTGCGTTTTTCGTCGCTCGCCTCCTTCAAAAAGGTACCCCGTACAACGCGCCAGCGATTCATGCCCGCCCTCTTCTGGCTTCAGCTTCTTTCCTTGCTGCTCCTTATCTTTGCGACCGCGCGCCCACAGGTCAAAGATATGACTCAGGGCATTCCCAAGGAAGGTATCGCGATCGAACTGGTGGTGGATATTTCCAGCTCAATGGATATTTCGATGCCGTTCGAAGATGCCACCATGAGCCGCATGGAAGTTACGAAGCAGGTGGTTGAGCGGTTTGTGGGCGAGCGGCAGAACGACCTCATCGGCCTGATTACATTCGCGCGCTATGCCGATACCGTTTGCCCGCTGACGCTGAGCCATGATTCGCTGCTCTACTATCTTCGCGATCTCGAGATTGAGTCGCGTCCCAATGAGGACGGCACCGCCTTTGGCGACGCCATCGCGCTCGCCGCCGCCCGCCTGAAAACGGCCGAGGAGCGCTATGCCACCGACGATGGAGAGTCCAAGGGCTACACAATTCAGAGCAAGGTGATCATCCTGCTGACCGACGGCAACAACAATTGCGGCCGTCACCTGCCGATGGAAGGCGCCGCACTGGCCGAGTATTGGGGCATCCGTCTTCATACGATCGCCATCACCGACCCGCCGGCCATGAAGACCATTCAAACCCCGGAAGGGCCGGTACAGATTGAAGAGGAGCCACTGGTGCAGGAACGCATTCTTCGGAAGATGGCCGAAGTCACCGGCGGCGTTTACCGCCGCGCCACCGACGAAGCCTCGCTGAACGATGTCTACGCCGAGATCAATGCCATGGAAACCTCCGAGATCGAGTCGGAGCGCTACCACGCCTACAGGGATGCGTTTCAGCCCTTCGCCCTTGCGGGACTGCTGCTGCTCGTCAGCCATACCCTGCTGACCACGACATGGCTAAGGAGGATTCCATGATTGCGTGTTGCTCCTTTGCATACGGGTTGGCTCGTAGAGCCAACACTACAACAATGCCCCTATGTTGCGGCGGCGCTGCGGACCGAATAAACCTGAATAGAAATACGCAATACCTAATACGCAATGCGCAGGAGGTTCCCTCTTGATGCCTGTCTACTTCTACAATCCATCGGCATTGATTTGGCTGTGGCTGGTTCCGCTTGCGGCAGGACTCTTTCTTTTCGCGGCCATCAAACGCCGGCAGGCCATCCGCGCATTCGGCGCCGGCGCCATGTTCATCAGCCATAAGCGGGACGCCATCGGCAGCTGCATCGCGATTACGCTGCTGATTCTTGCCCTCGCCCAACCGGCATGGGACCTGCGGGAGCAGGAGCTTCAGGAGTCCGGGCGGGACGTCATTTTCCTGCTCGATGTTTCACGCAGCATGCTGGCCGAGGATATGCATCCCAACCGACTTGAGAACGCCAAGACCGCCATGCTGGATTGCGTGGAAACTCTTTCGGGCGATCGCGTCGGGCTGGTGCTCTTTGCCGGGTCGGCCGAAATCCGCTGCCCGCTGACGGTTGACTACGACTATTTCCGCATGGCGCTGCGGCAGGCTTCGCCGGAAAGCGTTGCGGTGGGCGGCACGATGATTGCCCATGCCATTGAGCGCACGGTTGATAAGCTGCTCGATCCGGAGAGCGCCGGCATGCAGGACCTGATCCTGATTACGGACGGCGAAGACCTGATTGAAGGGCCTGATGAAATCGAGGCCGCCAGGAAACTGGATGAAGCCGGCGTTCGCCTGATCGCGATCGGCATCGGCGACCGCACTCGCGGCAGCCGTATTGCACTCGAGGATCCGGAAACGGGCACCCGTTCATTCATGAAGGATGGCAACAAGGAAGTGTGGACCAGGCTGCAGTCTGAAACGTTGCGGCGGATGACCGCAGCGGTTGCGGACGGCACCTATTTCGAGGTGGCCAGCGGTCCGTTTGATCTCACGCGCATCTATCAGCAAATCATGGAAAACGCTCAACGCACCTCCACCGCCACGCAGGTGATGGAGCGATATGAAGAAAAGTTTCACCTCTTTCTTGGCGGCGCCGTCATCGTTCTGCTTGTGTCCAACCGGTGGAGGAAGAAGCCATGAGGATGCTCCGATTACTTTCCTGCGCCCTGCTCTGTGCGGGAGCAGTAGACGCCAATCCCGCCAAGCTGTTCAAGGCGGGCAACAGGGCAATGGCTGAGGAACGCTTCGGCGATGCGATCAGCGCTTACACGGAAGCGGCCGCGCAGGCGCCGGAATCGGCGGAAATCCATTACAACCTCGGAAACGCGCAGTATCGGGCGGGGGCAACTGACGAGGCGATGGTCTCGTATGAATATGCCGCATCGATGGCGGAGACCGACGCCATGCGCAGCCGGTGCTGGTACAATCTCGGCAACTGCATGGTCAAGGCGGGAGAAGGCTTTCGCGACGCCGATCCTCAGGTCGCCGTGGCGTATTGCCGGCAGGCCGCCTGGTTCTACCGCATGGCTCTGAGCTATGACCGCGACTTCAGCGATGCCGCCTACAACCTTGAGATGACCCAGCTGATTGCCGCAGGGATCGAGCAGGAGATAAGCGATCAGGAGGAGAAGAAAAAGCAGGAAAACGAGCTGATCACCTATATCCGCGAAAAGCTTGAAGCGTTCATTGCGCGCCAGGGCAGGCTGCTTGAAATGAATGATGCCGGCGAGCCGCAGAGCATGCTTGAGCGGGAGACCCGCGAGCTGGCGGGAGTCATGCAGCAATCCGGATTACACGCGGACATTGATTTCCCGGACGGCACGAAAATGGCGGGGCCGCTCAAG
The DNA here is from genome assembly GCA_041592955.1 of Pontiella sp. Classification (GTDB taxonomy): domain Bacteria; phylum Verrucomicrobiota; class Kiritimatiellia; order Kiritimatiellales; family Pontiellaceae; genus Pontiella. The sequence continues at coordinate 11,331 of JBFHPA010000020.1, read as the reverse complement.
GAAACCTTCGAGCATACGGTCAAGGCGGCCGATGCCATGGCGCTCCCGGATCAACCTACGGCGCTCGCCGAGCTGATCGCCGCGCTCGGAGCTGCGCCGGAGGACCCGAACAGGCAGGACGGCGAGGCGGATGAGGACTCGGAAGATCAGGAAGACTATGATATGGATTACGAAGAGTCGGACGAAGAGGCCGATATGTATGAAGAGGCCGACCCCTTCGGCGACTTTTCGGAGTATGAGGAAATCCGCGGCGTGCCACCTCCGAACCAGACCGAGATGGATATCCTTGCGGAAGAAATCCGCAATCGGGAACGCCGTAAGGAAAAGAAGGCCGGCGAATACAAGGCGGTCGAGAAAGACTGGTAGAATGAAGTTATTGAAACATCTGTTTATTGTATGGGTTTTGTTCGCCGGCACCACATGGGCGGACTCCAACCACTACGCCTATGCATATACCACCGAGACCAATGTGTTCCTTGGGCAGGTGTTCAGTCTGGATGTGATCGTTAAGGCGCCGCAACAACCGGACGCGCCCGATATGAGCAGCCTTGCCGACTTCAACGCAACGGAGCTCGAGACTGGTAAACCCACGAGCGAAGCGAATACCTGGGCCTATCGTTTTGCGTTTCGGGCAAGGCGTGAAGGCGAGCTGGTCATTCCCGCGCTGCGCTTTGGATCCGTTTCATCGGACCCCATCCCCATCAAGGCCAACAAACCCGAGGCCACCGACCGGATGAAACTTGAACAGCAGCTGTCTTCACCATCGGTCTTCGTGGGTGAGCCGGTTTTACTGACCACCACATGGGACAGCTCCTATCAGTTCGGCGCCATTAAAGCGGTCGACTTCCATTTTCCCGTCTTGAATGATAAGCGCTTCCAGATCCTTGAACTCCATGAGCCGGAGAAAGAGGGCCAAGCCGATTCGACGGGACTTCCCGTACATGGTACCCGCGTGCTGGCCTCCCGCAAGAGCTATCTAAAGGAAGAGGTGCAGCACCAGTCGCTCACGTTCAGTAAGCTGCTGATCCCGAAAAAAAGCGGTCAGATCATCCTCCCGCCGTCAACCCTGCTCTGCGCGGCGGCGCAGGAGAAGGACCTGAAGAACAATCAGCAAAGACGCGAGGCTTTCCAGTATCCCGCCTACTTCGACAACACCTTCTTCGACCAGAATGTTACCGGAGACAACTGGTCGCGCATCTATACAGAGTCGAAACCGCTTGCGCTGGACGTGAAGCCCCTGCCGACCGAAGGACGCCCCGACCTTTTCAGCGGCATGATCGGCGATTTCACGATTCAGGCGAAAGCGGAACCCGTCGATGTCCGCGTGGGCGATCCAATCACGCTAACCGTTACGGTGACCGCCGCTGACTTCATGGAAGGCATTTTCTTTCAGCCTCTGCGCTACCAGCCATTACTGATCAACCGCTTCGAAATTCCTTCCGATCGATCGCTGCCCGAAAGAAAGGACAAATCGAAGATCTATACGCAGACGATCCGGCCGCTTTCCATTGATAACAATGAGATCCCGCCGATTCAGCTCGCCTTCTTCAGCCCGGTCTCGAATGCCTACATCACCGTTCAAAGCGATCCGATCCCCATCCGTGTTTCGCCCGCCGAGGAGCTTGGCCTGTTTAGTGAAAACGCACGCCGGTATCGGCTTCGCGCTGTCGAGGAAGGTATCCGCCAAAACTATGAAAAGCCGGACATGCTCAAGAACAAAGCTCGTCCCCTGCTTGGCTGGGCGCATCCGATTATCGCGCTGACCATCCTTTTGTTTCCACCGCTAATCTTCGGCGGAATTTCACTGGTCTCGCTCTTTGGCGAAAAGAAACATCACATCCACCGCACGGCCAAGGCGGCGCGCGCCTACAAAGTATTCCGGAAGAACGCAGCGCACATATACACGCACTCCATGAAGAGCGAAATCTACGGCGATCTTGATCAGATTCTGCGCGCCTATCTCGGCGACCGCCTGCATTTGACGCCGGGAGCCCTCTCCTACCGCGATGCTGAAACGCGGCTGATCGAGGCCGGTGCCGACGTTGGGACACTGGAGGAATTCAAGCGGTTGTTTGCCTTGTGCGAGGCCTACCGTTTCACCACCCGCTATGATGAAAAAGGCCATGCCAAACAGATTGTCCACGAGGCCATCCGAATTGTTAAAAACCTGGAACAAGCCCTTAAATGAAAACTTCCCGGAAACTATTAATCTGCAGCTTGCTGCTGCTCGCTGCCATACAGCCAGCCTTGGGGAAAGATTATCAGCTCCAGACGCTGGAAACGGCACACCGCATGTTCCGCTCGGCAACGAACACGGCGATGTATGCCGAGACCTCAGCGCAGTTCGAATATCTGGTGCACGAAGAAAACATCCGTAACGGACATCTGTTTTATACGCTGGGGAACAGCTGGTTCATGGCGGGGGATGTCGGGCGGGCCATTCTGAACTATCGGCGGGCGGAACAGTTTCTGCCCATGCATGCGGATGTGCAGCATAACCTAAAAGCCGCATTGGCATTGCGCACCGATCTGATTCCACAAAAAAAACCGCACGCATTTGCGGCAAGAGTGCTGGGGTGGCATTTTAAAACCTCGGCGACTTTGCGCGGATGGCTGTTTGCCGTCAGCTGGCTGCTGTTCTGGGGCGCATGGTTCTGGAAAAGCCGTTCGGTTAAAAAGGAAGCCCGCATCACAACCATCGTGACCGGCATCCTAGCGCTCATTCTGCTTGGATCGCTGCTAACAGAAACATGGATGAAAATTCGTATGCAACCGGGCGTGATTGTTGCCAGGGAAGTGCTCGCGCGCAAGGGCGACGGCACCATGTATGCGCCCGCATTTCGGGAACCGCTTCATGCGGGTACGGAATTCCGGTTGCGGGAGGCCCGCGGTACGTGGTGGCATATACAGCTGGCCGACGGTCAGAACTGCTGGATTCCTTCGAGTGCGGCCGAGTCGGTGAAGCTAGCTCTCAAGTAGCCGTCGCACCATGGATATGACCTTGTCAGGCGTGAAGGGCTTTTCAAGCAGCTCGGCATCGGGCGGAACGCCTTCTTCATCGAGTTGCGCACGCGAATAGCCTGACATGTAGAGCACTTTGATTCCGGGATACATTTCCTGCATGGCAACGGCCAGCTCGGCGCCGCCGAGCCCGGTCATTACCACGTCCGTAAACAGCATATCGATCTTACCCTTGTAATTGCGCCCGACCTTGACCCCTTCCCAGCCTTCCTTGGCCTGCAGGACATGGTAACCCTGGCTTTCAAGTGTTTGCGCGACAAGGGTGAGGATCATGGGGTCGTCCTCGACCAGAAGAATGGTCGGCGCATCCTCGGATGAGGCCGCCGTGGCGGTCTCCTCAGTATCCTGAACGGCAGGATCTGTCTGGGCGGCCGGCTGAGGTATCGTAACAGGCACATCCAATGGTTCTTCTTCCGGAAGGTCCCCTTCTGCCACCTCGGTGATGGGCAGATAAACCATGAAGGTTGTGCCTCCGCCTACCTTGCTCGTGACATCGATGAATCCATCGTTTTCCTTCATGATGCTTTTAACGATCGAAAGACCGAGGCCGGTGCCCTTCCCGTCTTTCTTCGTGGTGAAGAACGCCTCGAAGATTTTTCCAAGCGTCTCTTCTTCAATGCCCATGCCCGTGTCTTGCACGGAGATTTCCGCATAGTCACCCGCCGGCAGATTGTCGGGCTTGCTGCACTGCCCGTTGCCGACCTGGCGGCAGCCGATCTTAATAGTGATGCGCCCGCCATTGGGCATGGCATCGCGTGCGTTCACGGCAAGATTCATAAGCACCTGCCCGATCTGGACCGGATCGGTCATCGCATAGACCGGTTCGTCATAAGGCTTCGTGATCAACGAGATTTTTTCGCCAATGAGGCGGGCCAGCATTTTCTTGGTGTCATCAAGCGTTGTATTGAGATCCAACAGCATCGGCTCGGTCTTTTCCTTCTGGCTGAAACTGAGCAGCTTGCGGGTGATGAAGGACGCTTTGCGGGCGGCACTCACGACTTCCTTGGCATTCTGCTCGGTTTCGGTGCCGTGGGGATCGGCAATGATCAGGCTCGTATAGCCGTCGATGATGGTTAACAGATTGTTGAAATCGTGGGCAATACTGCCCGCCAGCCGGCCAACGGCCTCCATCTTCTGAGAATGGTGAAGCTGCTCGGTAAGCATTTCACGTTCGTTATCCCACATAGCGCGCTCTGCAGTTGGCAGAATCATGGTGTCCCTCAGCAGAAACTTCATCACCACAAACAGGGATAGCGCACTTATAAGACAGACGATGATTGTGATGGCCAACGTCCCCATCCCGCGGTCTGCCCCGGAAGACGCAGGTGCATGCAGGTTGATCAGAATGGCCAGCAGGATCCCCGCAATGAGGGCCGCGCCGACCGATGCGGAAAAAAGAATGCGGAGTATTTTACGCTTCAAGCTCATATTATCCTTCCAAAACAGATACTTCGAAAACTAGCAGATTAGACTAAAGCCTCACACCCATTAATTTATTCAGTTTCCGTAATGTACGCAATATCCGTGCCGACTTAGCGCTGCTGCTCCGCCCAGTTCCAGAAGTTCTGGAGCATGCGCAACCCAACAGCCTGGGATTTTTCCGGATGGAACTGCGTGGCGAACACGTTTTCATGCCAAACACTCGAGCAATATTCCAGGCCGTAGTCGGTGCGTCCGGAGATAATCGACTCGTCTTCCGGGCAGACATAGTAGGAGTGGACCAGATAGAAGAAGGATTCGTCTTCGATTCCCTCGAACATGGGGCAGTCGGGCCGCACCTCGGCCATGCGGTTCCACCCGATCTGGGGAACCTTGAGTTCCTTTGGTAAATCAAATTTTTTCACGGTTCCGGCAAAGATGCCCAGCCCCGGCACGCCCGGCGACTCCTCCGAGCTCTGAAACAATGCCTGCAAGCCAAGACATATGCCCATCAGCGGCTTTCCCGCCTGCACCCAGTTTTCGATGGCCTCCACAAAATCGTGCTCCACCAGATGGCGCATGCAATCGCCGAACGCGCCAACACCGGGGAGAATCACGGCGCGGCAGCTCTCCATGTCCTGATGGTGCGTAACAATTTTCGCGTCCAGCCCGAGAAATTTGAATGCGTTGGTTACGCTCCCGAGGTTGCCCATGCCATAGTCTATGATTCCAATCATGTGTTTCTGTTCCTTTAAAGAGCCGCCAGTTTATCGGCCTGGTTCCGCATGGGAATACAAAAACAGACTGATTTTCCGCACGCTTCAAGTCATACCTTCAACGGCAAACCCTCACTTTACAAACAATCGCATACGTTGTAATTAACCTAATATCAATGAGGTGATAACAATCAACACATCAACCAAGGAAGTGCGCTCATGAAAAAACAGATCCCCGCTTTAGTACTGACCATCATCAGTATCATACTGGGGCTTGCTCTAAACGCAGCCAGACAGGAAAACGAGCAACTCAAAAAACACATCACCGATCTGGAAGCCGTTGCGGAACAAGCTGCTGATGTTGAGCCTGCCTCGAACGAAGCCATCCCGGTTGCCGAACTGCCGGCCGAGGTTGCACAAGCCGCCGGACCGGCGCAGGAAATCTCTCCGCTGGAAGAAACGTCTGCGCCGGAAGCCGAGAGCAAGAAGGAAAGCAACAGGCGGATCATGCGCAACATGGCGAGAACGATAGAAGAAAACCCGACCATCAACAAAATGGTGGAGGCCAGCCAGCGCGGTGCAATTGGCGCCCTCTATTCCGACATGATTGAATACCTCAACATGGATGCGGAAGAAACCAGATATTTTATGGATCTGCTCATGTACCGTCAGATGGCCAACGTGGACGCGCACATGAAAATGGCATCGGGCAACCTGAGCGAAGAAGAAAAACTGGCCCTGCAGGAAGCAACCCGGCAAGCGAATGAAACCACTCGTTCGGAAATGGCGAATTTCCTCAACGATTCCGATGATTTTGAAGAATTCAAATTCTATGAAGAAACCATCGGCGAACGCATGATGCTGTCCCAAATGGATCAGAAGCTGGGCGATGCCGCCCTCTCCGATGAAGCCTACCGCGAGGTTCTCGAAGTCATGTACGACGAACGGGAAAACTATGCATGGTCGACCGATCTTCACGACAATGAAATCAGGGATTTAAGCCCGGAACGTTTTTCCCGGAACAACATCAGCAAGCACATCGCCGACATGAAGACCCTCGGCGAGCAGATGGACCGGCGCATGCAGGGAATCCTGACCCCCGAGCAGCTGGCCGCCTGGCGGGAAAGCGGAGAGGCCATGCAGGCATTGATAGAAGGTCAGCTCATCCAGGCCAATCAGGCGTTCGGCGGCGAGTAGTGCTAAAGTGCCTTGAGAATCAGGGTAACCGATGTGATCAGAAGCACCGCATAAATCAGAATCGTGTAGTGCTTCTGTTCTGTTTTATGAGTCAGCCACCAGCCGAATGCCACACCGAGCGGGATGACCGGCAGCAGCACGCCACCAAGCTTTAGGTTTTCGGTCTGGATGCGCCCGAACATTGCGAACGGCAGCAGCTTGATCAGGTTCAGCATCCAGAAAAAGGCGCAGCTGGTTCCGGCAAACTTTTTCTTTTCGAGTTGCTGCGGCAAAAGATACATCTGCATCACGGGGCCCGCCGCATGCGCCAAGGTCGAGGTGATGCCCGCCCCGAAACCAAAAATCGCGCCCTTCGTCCAGTTCGGCTCCGAGGCCTGCATGTGCCGGAGAATCCATTTCCTGGCCGCAAAGTAGGCTACAAAAATAATCCCCAGCGCACCGATCAGTATTTTCAGCATTCGGTCGGACAGTGCGATCTTCGCCGACTCGTCCGAAACAAACAGGACGCTTGCAACCGCGACTCCGAGAATGGTCGCCGGCATCAGGTAGATCAAGCGTCCCCATTGAACGTGCCGCCAGTAGAAGGCAAGGGCCACAAGATCCATTATGCATAGCATCGGCAACATAAAGCCCACCGCCGACCGTGCGGCCTGCGCCTGCGCCGGCCACACCAGAATCAGAACCGGCAAAGCAATGGCTCCAACGGGAAATCCGCCTTTACTCATCCCGATCAGAAAGAGGCTCAGTCCGATCCAGAACAGGTCCAGTAGGATAAACTGCGATAGAAAGCCCATGGTGCCACATCTCGGCTAATAAGGACCAAGAAATCTTTCTCCATTGAAATGAATGAGATGATCTGGGGCATCGGCAACCCACACTTCGGTTTCCCACGAAATTACGCTCAAGTACTTCGCCATGAGACTTCTATCCGGAAACGCCGTGACATATACAACACCTAGTTCAACAGAAGAGAATAAACTTGCCAGTTCCGCATGTCTTTTTGCGTCTACCGGGCCGTGACTCGTTACAGATTCGATGAGGATGAGCCATCCCTTTTCTGAAAAATAAACTATTACGTCAGGCATTTTACCGTGCCCTTCGGTTTCGCAACCCAGTTCGTCCATTCGCTCTTTGTTGCAAAAGGCAAACTTTTCCTTCGTATCGCCTATGTAAAGAATTTCGGCAGCTGGTGTATAGCGGGGACAGAACCCTTCGATAATCGCCTTTACAAGCGTGTTGTGTTTGCCGGGGGACAGCAACACATCCTTGCCCTCACCAAAGCTAACAGGTACTTGTTCCATATCCCGTGCTGCCGCATAACGTTCACTCAATGCCGGGGCTTTTTCTAAATATTCCTGCAACTCTGTATCCCATGCATCTGTGGCATACAACCCAAGGAGCCGCATTGCATTTTCCTCCAACTGGTAGCACCACTTTGGGCTATTGGTTGGGCGGGACGGATCATCTGGATTTTCCCGCACGAAGCCTGCTTGGACAAATTGATGCATGGTCTGGCGCCGGAAGGTTTCGCGCGTGTTGGGAGCATAGTTGACCCCGTAATGCTCCTTGCAAAAATCAATAATAGGTGTGATTCCTATCATTGGTGATTTGATCGATTTCCAATCATCGTCAGGCACAAGTTCGGCCAGCGCCAACAATGTCAGTGCCGAGCGTTCATTTTGCTGTTCTTTCGGGAAACCAAGTGCTTGCAAAATGGCCAGAGCCTCCTTGATTTTCTGCTTTATCTTTCTTTTGCCGGGTCGTCTTTTTGGTGCCATTCTGTTTGCCTCCACCTCCACTAATTCATCAATCATATGCTGATCACTATCCACTTTCGTGGACACTCTTCCCCACTTCTTGAGAGTTGCTGAGCTTGGGTATCTTAGTCGTTTCAAATCTCCGGCATTAACTTGAGTGTGTCCACTGAAAAGCCGGAAATACATGTCCACCAATGTGGAGTTCAGATACAGCGCCAAACCATCCACTATTTCATTGGGCAATCCGCATCCATCAACGTGGTAAACATTCAAATGGTTTTCAAATCCGACCTCACCGGTTGCCCTGCATGCCGATGCCACAATTCTGCGCGGCTCTTCTTTGGCGGAAAACCGCTTTACCAGCACATAGCTTCCAGCTGGAGACAAAAGACATTCGGTTTCCCTGCAAACATCAATGAACTGCGACTTCCGAAAGTTCTTTTTCGGATGCTCCGTTCCCCCATTCTTCATATGGCCCGGGTAAAACAGAGGAACGGTTTTATTCCTTCGTTCACAATGCAGAAACTCCTTCGCCCGAAAATCAACAACTCGTCCGGTTGAGATTTTGATTCCCAAATCATCAAGACAGCACGGCATCGCGTTCATTTGCTCGACTATCACCTGATCAAAGTCGTTGACTGCGATGTGAATGACCTGCTCTTTGCTTAGCACATCAACAACCTGCGCAAACTCGACATCACGGGTCGTCAGCAAATCCCATCCCGATCCGCTACTGCACGAAACAACAACCCGATCGGGTTTCTCGCCTTTTATAAGGTTGAAGATAATATTTTCCTGTAAAACGTCGTCATCGGAAAAAGCTTGGTCTCGTCGCTCAAAAACATGAATTCGGCGAAGTGCCGTCTGCTCCAGCATGAATTTTCGGAATGGAATGAAGTAGGAGCCGTTGCAAAAACTTCTAGGAGTAATGGCAACTAGTTCGCCTCCGTCCTCCAGCCACATGATGGCCAGTGCAGTAAAGGCGGAATACAGGTTTCCGGTTTCTATTCCCAGCGAGTGCAAGGCGCGCCTCTGTTCGGACCGGCTTCCTATCTTCTTGTAGGGCGGGTTCAATATGGCGTGGGTATAAAGTCGGGGTTCCGTCTCAAACAAACAGTTTTCAAAACGGTGCCGAGTGTGGAATATAAAGTCCTCGGCAATGATCTCCGTTGCGAATTTCACGCCTGCTTCCCGGCAATGACTCCGGCAAACATTCAGTGTCACCTCAAGGTAGCTTCGAACAAATGGGTCTATTTCAAATGCGGTTATCTCGATTGATTTTGGAGGAACTGGCTGCCCGACTAACCGCATTATGAAAGCTGCTGTCAAGGAACCAATTCCGGCACCGGGATCTAAAATTCGAACATGCTCAACAGAAATCGTCTCGACCATCTCGACCATGAACTTGGCAATATTCGATGGAGTAAAAAACTGGCCAAGCTGGGACTGACGCTTGGAGCTAATCTGTCGCGAAACATCCAGCCGCCGGAAATCCAGTAGTCCCATCAAACCGATGGATTTGTTGTCCAGATAGGCGACACTTGGTTCCCGAACTTGATTCGTAATTTGGTCAAAATTCGAGGAGGCTCCCATTTCCGCGTACACTTTCGACAGTAATCGTTCTTGGTTCAACGTCTGCGGGGATACTCCATAGAATGTCGCAAGATCATTGCACTGCTCTTGCGTAGGCAACCGGATATTCCGTTCCACCTTGCTCAAAAGCGACAGATCCAACCCAACAGCGGTGGCCACTTCTTTTAGGGTTAGTCCGGCCTCTTCACGCAGGAAGCGCAGGTTTGAGCCAATGGCCTTGAATGGGTTTTCTTTTTTGGACATATTCTGTCCAATACTATAAGGGGACGCTGACCTGCAAGAGTATTGAGCGAATAATTCCAGTCGGCTATTTATCTACGCGCCGATACGGCCTTTGCTTGAAGGAACCTGATCAAGGGCGCGCGGATCGGAATCGCAGGCCATGCGCAGCGCACGCGCCACCGCTTTGAAGATGGCTTCGATGCAGTGATGAAGATCTTCGCCGAATTTGAGTTCGATGTGCAGATTCATTTTCGCGGAGTCGCAGAATGACCGCCAGAAATGCTGGATGATGGTCACATCAAAATCGCGGATATACTTTTGCTCGTGCTCCATCTTGTAGACAAAGAACGGGCGGCCGCCCAGATCCAGGCAGACCTCGGCCTGCGCCTGCGCTTCGTCCATGGGCAGGACCCAGAATCCATAGCGGTTGATGCCTTTACGATCGCCCAGCGCCTTGTTGAATGCCTCGCCCAGCACGATGCCGACGTCTTCGACCAGATGGTGGTAATCCACGTCGATATCGCCTTCTGCCTTGATCGTTAAATCAAACAGCGCGTGCTTGGCCAGCAGATCAAGCATGTGGTCAAAGAACGGCACGCCGGTGGAGATTTCGTAGACTGCCGTACCGTCAACGTTCAACGAAAGATCGATTCGGGTTTCTTTCGTATTCCGCGAGATATGTGCGATGCGGTGCTCTTCCATGGCCCATCCTGTTGGTTTGTCTTTCGCAAGGTGCCCAAACATTCTTATCGAACGGATTCAGGATCCCTTGCTGGAAATTTACTCGGCAGCCGGCGCGGCCACTGATGTGTCGGGCGCAACAATTTCGATCGGTTCATCCAGCAAGACCGGGGCGTTGGTTGAGGCCGCCCAGCCGTTTTCCTTCAGGGACTGGATCGCGGCATTGGCGCTGCTCGCAATCGTCTGGTAGTTGGCAATCAGCACATCCTCATGCAGCATGTCGATTTCAGAAAACCGGTCGGCCGTGCTATCAAGTTGATCCTGCAACGCGCTTACGGCCTCCTCAAGATTGGCGACATTTACGGTATTCGCCGCGCTCATCACCTTCGAGGCTTCGGCATAGCCCTGCACAATCTTAAGCTGCGTCAGTACCGTCTGCAGATCGGCCTTCAGCTGCACCAGTGCTTCGCCGTTCTCCTTGCTCTTCTCAAGCGCTGCGAAAGCGGACTTCTTCAATACATCAATGGACGCCTGCTGCGATTCGGCTTTCGAGAGGTAGTCACGATGCTTGGCATCGATCAAATTCTGAACCTGCGAGGATGTCGTGCATCCGGCGAACATGGTCGCGAGCGCTAAAACAAATAATGTGCATATGGCCTTCATGGCATTCTCCTGATAGTCTGGTTTACTCATTTCCCGCCGGTTTGATGCCACGCTAAAACCTT
>JBFHPA010000019.1:0-20710 GCA_041592955.1 Pontiella sp. | reverse complement strand
TGGCTCGATCGCCGAGAAATGGGTTCACCTCATCGGAGGTCTGGAAACCCGAGGGAAGCTTGTCCGCGCCAAGGTCCAGCGTACGAATGACCACGGGCGAGGGATACTGGCTTTCCGCTGCTTTCGTATAGGCCTCGGCCTGCTCGTCTTCACCGGGCAGGCTGCTGCCTCTCAGGAAAAGGAATTCGGTGCGGAAGAGTCCGATGCCTTTTGCACCCCGTGCAACGACGGCGTCGAGTTCCTCCATGAGCTCGATATTGGCCGTGATGGGCACCAGGTAACCATCCATGGTTTCCGGCGGCTTGTCGCGTAGGGTATCCAGTTCCTGAAGAATCTGAACCTGCCCCTGCGCTCGCTTTCGATATTCTTCAATCCGCTCTGGGGTTGGATTGATGTAAACAAAGCCCCTTGCGCCATCGAGCAGGATTTCATCACCGGAGTTGACCACCGCCGTAATATTATGCAGTGCCACCACCGCCGGAACCTCTAGCGCCTTGGCCATGATGGCCGTATGCGACGTAGCGCTACCCAGGTCGGTTACAAAGGCTTTAACCATCGTTCGGTCAATGCTCGCGGTATCGGAAGGGGATAAATCGTGGGCAACCACTATGCAGGGCTTATTGATCTTCTTCATCTGATCAAGTGATTCACCCGCCAGATTGGCCAGAATGCGCTTGGTTACATCGCGGATATCCGCCGCCCGCTCGGAGAGATAGGAGTCCTCCACCTTGGAAAGCATATCGGCATAGCGGTTGGCGACAGTCTGCAGGATGGGTTCAACGTTGATTAAATCTTTTTTGATGGCCCGAATAACATCTTCGATGAAGGTGCGATCATCCACCACCAGGATGTGCGCATCAAAGATGCTTGCGTGTTCATCGCCGAGAACTTCGGCCACCTGCTTCTGGATATGCTTGATCTGATCATGCGTGGTGATCAGGGCTTCTTCGAAACGGGCAATTTCGCCGGCGATTTCTTCCAGCGTGATCGACCGCTGGACGGCCTTCTCCGTGCTGTACGATATGAGCTGAGCCTCGCACAGCGCGATGCCCGGTGATACACCGACGCCTTTGAGGAACACTTCTTTTTTAGCCTGCATGCCAGTCACCGGGCCTAGTCTTCGAAAAATTTATTGACGAACAATTCCTCTATTTCGTCCATGGCCTCCCGGGCATCTTCGCCCGATGTTGTTACCTGCATCGTGCTGCCGGGATAGCCCTCGATCGTCATTAACCCCATGATGCTCTTGCACGACACCTTGTTACCATCTTTTTCAATAAAAATATCGGACTCAAACTTTCCCGCCGCCTTCACAAGCAATGCCGCGGGGCGCGCATGAATACCATATTCGTTCAATACTTTGAATTTCTTGACTATGGTCTCTTCAGCCATGCTTGACCCGCCCTCTCGTCAGACGGTTGATAATCTTATCGTCCAGCTCCTTCGCCGCGTCGTGTCCCAGCTCTTTGAGCTTCTGGTTCAATGCGGCGACCTCGACAATGTTGGCCATGTCGCGGCCGGAACGAACGGGTAATGTGATGGAGGGAATCTCAACACCCAGCAGCGAGACCGTTTCTGGATGAACACCTGTTCGGTCTTCGTCCCCGGTTGGCTTCGTGAGGTTGACAACCAGATCAAGCTCCGTTTGCCGACGGATGGCGGCCACACCAAACAAGCTCGGAACGTGGATGATGCCCAAACCCCGGATCTCCATGTGATAGCGCGTCACCTCGCTTGCCCAGCACACCAGGCGTCCCCGGCTCGTGAGTCGGGTCTCCGTGACATCGTCCGAGACCAGACTGTGACCGCGTTCAATGAGCGAGAGCGCGGTCTCGCTTTTGCCGATCCCCGGCTTCCCACGAATCAGAACCCCGATTCCCATCAGTTCCATGGTGGTTCCCTGAATCCGTTCATGCGGAGCCGTCAGCTTTTCGAGCAGGACGGTGCATTCGTTCACGAAGTTCATGGTTACCATGGACGTGCGCAACACCGGCACTTTGTACCGCTCCGCTAAATCAAGGATTTCCTTGGGGGCCTTGCGATTGCGGGTAATCACAATACCGGGTATCTGCTGTTCGAATAATCCTTCGAGGCGCTTCATTTTCTCCGCCTGCGGAAGACTCTTCAGGTAGGTGAATTCCGCCAATCCGAATATCTGCATACGCTGGTTCGCGAAATACTGAAAAAAACCGGTCAACGCCAAACCGGGCCGGTTCATGGCAATTTCCGCAAGCTTGCGATCCAGATTTCCCTCGCCGGCAATAATACTAAGGGACAGCTTTTCGGCACCCTCTTCCCAAAGTGTTTTAACAGTGATGGACACAATTCACCTCCTGATGAATGTTGCTGCTTCTATTTATGATGATCCTTTACCTTGTCGTGCTGCTTGCGCATCTGTCGCTCCGCGTGCTCGATGGACCGGTCGATCGCATCGTAAAGGTTTTCAGACTTTTCCGTGGCGGAGATACGGATATGGTTTCCGCCCTGAATCACGACCTCAGAAACCTGAAGGCGTTTTTCGGAATCCAGAATGACGTGTATGGATTCTATCCGCGGGAACACGCCCAAACACCGCTCCAGCTTGTCCTCGACATGCGCTTTAACGTTGTCGGTTACAGTGACATGGCGTCCTGTTATACTTAGGTTCATGGCTTGCTCCTTTCGTTAGTGCTACATACTGAACCGCGGGCCCAGATAAAGTTCGCGGCTCACTTCATCGTTTACTAAAAATTCGCTATCACCCTCGCTGAGCACCTGCCCCTCGCAGAGGAGATAGGCCCGATCGACCACGGCGAGTGTTTCGCGCACATTGTGGTCCGTAATCAGCACCCCCAGCCCCTTGTCACGCAAATCCCTGACAATATCCTGCACATCATTGACCGCCAGCGGATCAACACCGCTGAACGGCTCATCAAGCAAAATAATGGATGGATTGGTCACGAGGGCGCGGGTGATTTCCAGGCGACGGCGCTCGCCGCCACTCAGGGTATATGCCTTCTGCTTGGATAAATGGCTGATGTTGAGATCCTCGAGCAACTGCTTCAAGCGTGTCTCACGCTCGCGGGCGGAAATCGGCAAGGTTTCAAGAATTGCCATGACGTTATCCTGCACCGACAGCTTGCGGAAAATCGACGGTTCCTGCGAGAGATATCCCATGCCCATGCGCGCCCGCTTGTACATGGGTGTGCCCGTAACATTTTTACCGTTGAAATACACCCTGCCGCTCGTCGGCCGCACGAGGCCGACAATCATGTAGAAACTTGTGGTCTTTCCCGCGCCGTTTGGTCCAAGCAGGCCGACAATCTCGCCAGCCTTGACATTGATTTCCACTTCGCGCACGACCTTTCGGCCTTTGTATGCCTTCACCAGCTTTTCAGTCCGGATCAGATAGGTATCTGCAGATGCCATTTACTCTTTCAAATCTTTCAGGAATTTTGCCCGGGTTTCCTCGTCCAAGTGCAACACAACGCGAGCATTGGGTTCGCACACCATTCGTTGCGTTTCATGCCAGAATGTGATCCGGTCACCGGTCATTATATTAAGTCCAAGCTTCACCTTCGGGTTTCCTTCCAGCGTGAATTTTCCTTCATCCACGTGATAGGTCGCCCTGTCGGCCAGCGCCTTTCTGTTTTCAGTTTGAATTATTACCCCATCACCCGCTTCGATCCAATCTATTTCGCCGCTATCTTTCAGGTTCAGACGTATTTTCGCGCAATTCATCGCCGCCCGCGAATCGCGCAGACGAACATTGCCTACTACCGTTGCCTCCGCTTTGGACTGGTCGTAAGTCACCCGGTCTGCGCGGACTTCCGTCTCGCTCTCCCTGCTAGCCGGCGCATCGCCGAGTTTCAGATCGGATGCACCCGAAATCACCAGCAGGGCATTCGGCTCGCAGATCAACCGGCGGTCCCGCGTGACCCAAAACTCGATCTGCTCGCCGGACAGGCTGTTTCCGCCTACGGACACGCTCGCTTTTTCTTCCATCTGAATGCGCCCGTTCAGATAGTCGTAGACCGCCTTACCGGCTGAGGCTGTACGATCCGCGCTCTCGACCGCCACCCCGCCGTCCGCCTCGAGAAATTCGATCGTGTTCGAAACCGAAAACCTGCCGATCAGGGTTTCCGTCTTCATCGTGCCCTGATCGTCCGTAACCACCACCTCCTGCTTCATGCGCACATCCCGCCGGTCATAATCGAAAACAAGGCTCTCGCCTGAAAGCAGGGTCTGCCCCGGTTTTCTTTCGATCGACCGCATCGCCTCAAGCCGATGGATTAAAGGAAGGAAATCGCTCTCCGCAGAGCCCTGATTTGATTCGGAGAGTCTATCGATCGCATTCGTGCCCATGGCCGGCACAGCGTTGGAAACAGTGGGAACACCTTGAATGCCGACCTGCTCCTCGGCGGCCGGCTCAGAAGTCTCCTGATCGGAACAGGCGGAAACCAGAAACGCGCAACAGAAGGCAAGGAGTGAATAATTGCGGATCACAGTTCCACATCCTCCATCCTGCGCGCGGATTCCTTCAACAGCACTTTTGAATCGTGCAGAATCTCGAAGCGATTGTCGGTGGAAGAGAAGCGGAATCCGCGCCCGAATATCGACATCTCCGGCAGTTCAATCAGCACGTCCCCGTCGGAAAAGACCGTCAGAGCCTTCTCCTCTCCAGCGCCGATCACCTTCGTGAAACATTGCGGTGCGAAGATCATCAAGACCACCTCCGCATCCTGATAGACGTCAACCCGAAGATTCGTCACATCGGCGAGGCCGTTTTCCAGAACCTTGGCATATCCCCCATAAAGCTGCGCTTGAAGATTTCCATCGTCGTCATAATAAGGCGCACGGACCCCCTCCACCTCCATGCCGGTTTCCATGAATTCGTCCAGCTTTGAGACAGGGGGGGCACCCGATGGCTCCTGAGCGCGACCCACCATGGCCGCGACAGTCAGGATTATGACCAGGAAACGCTTCACGTAATCGCTCTTAGCCTACTTCAACAATGCTCGGGGTATAATCGGCCGGCGGCTCGTAACCCAGCAAGGTGATGCAGGTCGCCGCCAGGTTCGCGATGCCGGGATTCGCCACATCGGCCTTGCGGGCCTTGGAAACACCTGACGGATCAAAGACAAAGGCGGGAACCGGATTGAGTGAATGCGCCGTCTTGGGTTTGCACTTACCCTCGTCGTCGAGCTTCAGCTCACCGGTCTTCTTGTCGAGCTCACACATGTCGTCTGAATTACCGTGATCGGCCGAACACACCAGGATGCCGTTGTTTTTCTTCAGCGCTTCCATGATGCGTCCGACACCTTCATCCACGGCCTCAACCGCAACGATGACCGAGTCGACCACGCCCGTATGGCCAACCATATCGCCATTCGGGAAGTTGAGGCGGATGAACCGGTAATCACCGCTTTCGATGGCCTTGACCACCTCGTCTGTAATTTCATCCGCCTTCATCCGCGGTGCATTCTCAAATGGGCAGTTGTCGGAGGGGATTTCCATCCATGTTTCCGTATCGAACTTGCCGGAATTGTTGCCGTTGAAGAAATAAGTCACATGGCCGTATTTCTGTGTTTCCGAAATCGCAAACTGCTTCACGCCCGCGTTTGAGAGGTATTCGCTCATCGTCCGGTCGATCGCCGGAGGGGTTACCAAATATTTTTTCGGAACGCCGAGGTCGCCGTCATACTGCATCATGCCGGCATAGAGCACGTCCGGTTTCGGGCCGCGGTCGAATTCGGACAGCTCGTCGGCCTCGAAAGCCTTGGTGATTTCCAGCGAACGGTCGCCGCGGAAGTTGAAGAAAACAACGCTGTCGCCATCCACGATGGGGCCCACCGGTGCGCCGTCGCACTCAATCACGAACGCCGGCAGATCCTGATCCAGGATGCCGGGCTTTTCGCTGCGGAAGGTTTCAACCGCTTCCCTCATCGTCGCGAACGAGCGCCCCTCGGCCTTCACGTGCGCTTTCCAGCCCCGCTCGACCATGCTCCAATCCGCATCATAGCGATCCATGGTAATATTCATGCGTCCCCCGCCGGATGCCACACAATAGTCCACCGTGCCGTCGGCGTTGATGCCTTCGAGGAAGGTGTTGAACCGCTCCACGTATTCAAGGCAGGAGGTCGGGGGGACATCGCGCCCGTCGATCAGCGCATGGATGCGGGCCTTTTTCACGCCCTGCTCCTTGGCTTTATTGAGCATGGCTTCGAGATGATTGATATTGGAGTGCACATTGCCGTCAGAAAACAGGCCGATAAAGTGCAGCGTGGAGCTTTTTTCGTTGACGTTGGCAACCAGTTCCTGCCAGACCTCGCCCTCGAACATCGAACCCGATTCAAGCGCCGCTCCAACCAATGCCGCGCCCTGCTCGAACACCCGCCCGCAACCGATGGCGTTGTGGCCGACTTCGGAATTGCCCATATCGGAATCGTCGGGCAGCCCGACGGCCACCCCATGCGCCTTAAGCTCGGTGTAGACCGCATGCTCACGCAACCAATCCAGATTCGGCGTATTCGCTTGTTTAACGAAGTCGCTTTCAGGATTCTTTCCGATGCCGACACCATCCATCACCACAAGAACAACCGGCCCCTCGGGGCCGCCAAATTTTTCGTTTTTCTTCAACAGTTCCATTATTTTCTCCAGATTTTACGAATGAGTTATAATTGCGCCGAATATGCCCTGCCCCGGACCCGATGGCAACCAAATGCGGGTCGGATTCCAAGAGAAGGTCATCAAGCCGGTAGGCTTAATTCGCGCGGCGGATCATGAGCAGACCCGCGATCTGGGCGCAGACAATGGCAACCCATGGGATCAGCCAGGGCATCAGATGCGGACTGGTATCGAGGCTGTCGGCAATCAGGATAAACAGGTAATAGAAAAATACGATCCCCAGGCTCATCAGCATGCCGATCGAGGATTCCTTGCGGTGCGACCTGATACCCAGCGGGATTGCGATCAGCACAAAGGTGATCGGTGCGACGGCAAGATAGAGCCGCTTATGCATATCGACCATGTAGCGGGAGTGCAGTGTTTTTCGCTGCTCTGCACTAAGCAAGGGATAGACTTCATCCATGTTGCGTATGCGGTAGAGCATTTCTGGAAGCGTCATGTTTCTGCGCTTTTTCTTGACCGTCTGATCGCCCAGCAATTCGGTAAAGTCCAGACGGATGGGAAAGGCTTTGGCATTAATGTAGCGCGTCTTGGTTGCATCATCCGGGTTGGCGGCGTCAGGCACCTCAATGCGCACGTCTTCGAGGTCGATCCGCAACTCCGCCTTTTCCTTGTCGATGCTAATCAGGCCGCCGCCGGCGCGCACACTGCTGGTGATCGATCCATCCTTCTTGTCCACTTCGTAGACCACCAGATCACTGACCCGGCTCCCCCTCTTCTTGCCGACATAGATCATATAGCCGGGGAACTCGCGGATAAAGCGCCCCTCATCGAGCAGTTTGATCGGATCCTCCACGCCCATGCCTTTGATCAGCTTGCGGTTGGCATATTCCGTGGCCGGAAAAATATATCCGTTGTTGTAGACACAGAAGGCGGAAAGTCCGATGGCAATCAGCAGGATCGGGGAAGCAATCTGCCATAAACTCAGCCCGCTGCTCTTCATGGCATTGAGCTCGCTGTCGGAAGAAAGGCGGCCAAACAGCAGCAACGATGAAAACAGGGCGCTGATGGGAATGGAACACGAAAGCGTGTACGGAATGTTGTAGATAAAAAAGCGGCCGACGATACCCACCGCGATGCCGCGCGCCATGACCTCGATGGCCTGGTAGATGGCGCCGATGATCATGGCGAAGGTAATCAGCAGCATGGCCACCGCGAAGGTGCCCAGAAAATCCAGCACGAGATATCGGGTCAGTTTACGCATCGTTGCGCCCCCCGAAAGCCTGCATACCGATGACTCGCACGCAGGAAGTCATTTGAACAATGGCCCTGTTGCACCAAACCTTTAAATGGAAATTGGGTCGCGTGGTCATGAACGTGTTCGCTCGAAAGGCGGGAAATGGTCGGAGCACAGGAATCTATTCGCATAAAAACGAGTCATGGAATCACTTTTTCGTAGCCAGATGAACCAGTCAAGAATATAAGGGTCAGATGCTATCCAATATCCCGTATACGGCGTCCGCCAAACTTCCTGATACGGTTATCCGTTACGAATTAAACAGTATGGGCAAATAAACACTCGGATTCTTCAAAACCTATGAAACGAAAACAGTTCACCGCAAAACATAAACACGAGGGCATGCGCCTTTTCGCGGTCATTGCCGAAGCTCTGGATATTTCCAAGAAACAGGCGCAGGCCGCCATTGATGCCAAGCAGGTGCTGGTGAACGGTAAACGCGTCTGGATCCGCCGCCATGAAGTCATGGAAGGCGACCGCATTGAAATCCTGATCGAAGAGCTGCAACGGCCCGAGGTCAAACGCATTGCGATCCTCTGGCAGGATGCAGACTACCTGATCGTCAACAAGCCGCCCTACCAACTCACCAACGCCTCGGAAGACAGCGTCGAAGCCAAACTGCAGAAACAGGAAAAGAACAAGAACATCTGCGCCGTGCACCGTCTCGACAAAGAAACGTCGGGGTGTGTGATCTTTGCGAAAAGCGTGGAAGCCAAGAAGGCGATGATTCCGATGTTCAAAGGGCGCGACATCATGAAGATCTACCGTGCCGTCACGATCGGTAAATTCCCCAGAACCTGGAACGAAATCCGCACGGATATCGAGGGCTACATGTCGACCACGCTGGTCAAGACGCTCGACTCCAACAAGTACTCAAGTTATCTGGAGCTGCGCATCGAAACCGGGCGCACCCATCAGATCCGGCGGCATCTGGCCGATAAGCGCTACCCCGTAATGGGCGACAAGAAATATGCCGGAACCGGCAATGAACTTTCACTGGAGCAACCGCGCCAGATGCTGCACGCCTACCGGCTGATCTTCCCGCATCCGAAAACCGGCGCCCCCATTCGCGCCACCGCTCCCCTGCCCGGTGATTTCAAGAAATGCCTGTCTCAACTGAAGTTGAAGTAAGGTTGATCGCTGATAGTTGTTGGTTGTTGGGGCGGACGCAGATGCGGTGCGTCACTCCGCAATGCCTCATCATTCATCAACAAGCAACTAATAGGCGCGGGCATCACTCTTTTCCATAAAGTTGATAAAGGAGCGGTTGGCGACACGATGTCCGCCGGGCGTGGGATAGTTTCCGGTAAAGTACCAATCGCCCTTATGATTCGGGCAGGCTTCGTGAAGACCCTCTATACTCTGATAAATAATCTGCACCTCGGCCTTCATGCCGACCGGCGTTAAAATTTCCCCGATTTTATCCGACACCTGATCGGCCGTGAAAAACTCGAACAGGCGTGTAACCTGGTTTTTCGCCTCGGCCCGCGGCTTTTTCTCGTCGGCCTTGCACGCCTCATAGATTTCGTTGAGCAAATGCTCCCGACCGGTATCCTTCATCAGTTCCACACCGGCCTCGAAGGCGACAAAATCCTTCATCTTCGACATATCGATGCCATAGCAGTCCGGAAAACGGATTTGCGGTGCGGAGGAAACAATCACCACCTTTTTCATGCCCAGACGGTCGAGAATGCGAAGAATACTTGTGCGCAAGGTGGTCCCGCGGACAATGGAGTCGTCGAGCACCACCAGTGTATCGGTTTTTTTAACAATACCGTAGGTTGTGTCATACACCTGCGCAACCAGATCCTCGCGCTCGAGATCCGCCGTGATGAACGTTCTGAGCTTGGCATCCTTGGTCATCAGTTTTTCGACACGCGGCTGGAAGGAGAGCAATTCATCGATACGCTCAGCCGTCAGACGATTTTCCTTGAGCAGGTGATACTTCATCCGCTCGCCGACCATATCCTTCACGCCCTCCACCAGACCGAGAAAAGCGGTTTCGGCTGTGTTGGGAATGTAGGAAAAGACGGTGTTGTCGAGATCGTAGTCGACGGCCTCGAGCACAGGCCGCACCAGCGAGCGGCCGAGATTCTTGCGTTCCTGATAGATATCTTTGTCGGTGCCGCGCGAGAAATAGATCCGCTCAAATGAACAGGGCGTTTTTTCGCCCGGCTCGTTCACCATATCCATCATCACTTCGCCGGTGCGCTTCACCACCAGCGCATGCCCGGGGGTAATCTCATTAACTTTTCCAATCGGGACATTCAACGCCGTCTGGATCTGCGGGCGCTCCGAAGCGATAGCAACGATTTCCTCGTCCTGATAGTAAAAGGCCGGTCGAATACCGTTGGGATCGCGCAGGACAAACATGTCGCCGTGGCCGATCATGCCGCACATCACGTACCCCCCGTCGAACGACCGGGTGGCCTTTTTGAGGATGCGGTAGACATCCAGCTCTTCAATGATCCGTTCGGTGATTTCCTTACGCGTCAGCCCTTCCTTGCGGTATTTCCGGAAAAGAAAGTCGTTGGCCTCGTCGAGGAAGTGCCCGATTTTTTCAAGCACCATAACGGTATCGGTCTTGTTTCTCGGGTGCTGGCCGAGTTCCACCAGCATATCGAACAGTTCGTTGTTATTGGTCAGATTAAAGTTGCCGGCCACCACCAGATTGCGGGTCATCCAGTTGTTTTGACGCAGGAACGGATGACAGAATGATTCGCCGGCCGCGCCGTGGGTTCCGTAACGCAAATGGCCGAGCAGCAACTCGCCAGCGAACAACACATTCTCCTTTACCCACTGGCCGTTCTGATACTCAACCGGGTGGCTTTCACGCGCTTCGGCAAAAGCATTAACGATCCGATTGCGTACCTGCATGATCGGGTTTTTGTCTGCCGAGCGGGTGCGGAAGATGTAGGGCACCCCGGCGGGCATATCCAGCTTGATGGAGGCGACACCGGCGCCGTCCTGGCCGCGGTTATGCTGTTTTTCCATCAGGAGGGTGAGCTTGTTCACCGCATACATCGGGGTTCCGTATTTCTCGATGTAGTAATCCAGCGGTTTAAGCAGGCGGATTGCGGCAATGCCGCATTCATGTCCGATCCAATCGCTCATAACATACCGTCCTCGGGTTATGTAAAGGTCTGATTAGGAAAGCGGGCACCGTGCCCTACAAAGCCGGATTCGTCAAGCTCGACGTAGTAATTACTGCCATCTCGGAAAGAAATTGCCGGGAACCACGTGAGTCGCCATATTTGGGAACGATTTTTGAACACTAAAGCCTCAGAAACGTCTAGATTCCCAAAGCTTCAATAAAGGATGTTAATGCTATGTTTATGTATTTTGACCCCATGTACCTCATTTTCATGATTCCGGCTCTGATCGTGGCGGGAATCGCATCGGCCAAGACCAAGGGCGCCTTCAACAAATACAGCAAGGTGGCGGCGAGCTCACGACTCACCGGCGCACAGGCGGCCCGACAGATGCTCAACGTCAACGGCCTGAATGATGTTGAAATAAAACGGGCGCGTGGCTTCCTGTCGGATCACTACAACCCGATGAACCGCACCCTCAACCTCTCTCCGGATGTGCACGACTCGCAATCGCTATCCGCCATTGGCGTGGCCTGCCACGAGGCCGGACATGCTCTGCAGCACGCCACCGGTTATGTCCCGCTCAAGTTCCGCAGCGCGATGGTGCCGGTCACGCAGTTCAGTTCCTACGGAGCATATATTTTCATCGTGCTCGGCATGTTCATGCAGAGCATGGTGATGGCCCAGTTCGGGGTGGCGCTGTTTGCGGTCGGATTCCTTTTCGCGCTCATCACCCTGCCGGTGGAATGGGATGCCTCCGCACGCGCGAAGCGGCAGATGGTGACCGACGGGATTGTCCAGCCATCGGAAGCGGTGGATGCAGGCAAGGTGCTTGATGCGGCTTTCCTCACCTATGTGGCCGCCGCCGTATCCGCCCTGCTCACCCTGCTCTACTATATGATGCGTCTCGGCTTGCTCGGCGGACGGGACGACTAGTTTTTTTGGAGGGCCGGGCTCTGTCCCGTCCTAAGGACGACACGGAGGTCGTCCCTCCATTTAAACACCTAACCACCAGACCGTTTCACGGTGTAGCCGCGCTGCTCCAGCTCGGCCATGAGAAGATCGCGATGGTCGCCCTGAATTTCGATGGTCCGGTCCTTGACCGTTCCACCGGTACCACACTTCTGCTTAAGTGTTTTAGCGAGATCCTTTAGACCTTCGGGATGCAGCGGAACGCCCGTGATGACCGTCATGCCCTTTCCCTTGCGCCCCTTGGTTTCGCGGCCGACACGGACGATACCATCGCCTGTGGGAACGGAAGGCTGCTTCTTCTCCGGCTTGACCCGTCCCTTGTCGGTCGTAAAGACTATGTCCAGATCGTCAAAGCCATTCATGAGCTATTCCTTATTGCGTATTGCGTATTGCGTATTGCGTATTGCGAATGATGAGACCGACCTCACCGGCTATTACAATACGCAATACGCAGTACGAAGTATTTAAACCAGCCGGACACCATCGTCATTAATGGTGATCAGGCGTTTTTTATACAAAGCCCCGATCGCATTCTTGTAGGTCTTTTTGCTGACACCGAAGAGATCATTGATTTCCTGCGGCGGTGTTTTGGCGGTGATCGGCATGAATCCGTCATTCGCTTTCAGGTGGTTCAGGATCACATCCGTCAGGGCGGTTACCTTTTCATAACCGGGCTTCTGAAGACAGAGATCAATCTTTCCGTCGGGACGCATCTGCTTGATAAAGCCCTTCACTCGCTGACCGCGTTCCAGAGTTTGGTGAACCTCGTTAAAGAAAACCATGCCCCAGCGTTCGTTGTTGATGATGGCTTTATAACCGAGATCGGTTTTTTGCCAGATCATCAGATCCACCTCCTCGCCGCTGGCATAAGCCCGCTGCGATGATTCCAGATATTTATCGAGCTTGGACGAACCCACGATGCGGCCGCTGGCCCGATCGTAGTAGAGATAGACCAGATGTGCCTCGCCCTTGCGCATCTTGAGGCGCTGCTCGCGAAACGGGACAAACAGATCCTTAGGCATGCCCCAGTCGAGAAATGCACCTACGCTCGTCACATCCACGGTAGACAGCAGGGCAAATTCACCCACCATGGCCTTCGGCTTCTCCGGAATCGCTGTAAGGCGGTCTTCGGAATCGAGATAGACAAACACCTCAACGTCCTCGCCCACCCGATAGCCCTTTTTAACATAGCGCTTCGGCATCAGGATCTCACCCAGCTCGCCACCGTCAAGAAACAGTCCGAAGTCGGAACTGCGCGACATCGGCAGGGTATTCATTTTCCCCACTTCAACCATGACTGCGTCTCCTCGAACCCGATCGGCGGCTTTGAATCCGCGCGGGTCGCTGGCCCTTTGTATGCGTGGCACGGCCGCTTGCACCCACGGTCATCTTACCGCGTTGCTGGCGCACTTTCGGCCCCGGCTTGGCATCGGCCCCCGTGGCATTCATCGACCTTTCGCAATGCAGTGAGTGCTTCCGGTCAACGGGAATTTCCGTACGGATCAGTTTTTCAATGGCGCGGAGATAGTCGCGCTCCGGGGCGCTGCACAACGAGATCGCATCCCCGTCGGCTCCGGCGCGGGCAGTGCGTCCGATGCGGTGGACATATGTTTCCGGTTCGACCGGCATGTCATAGTTGATGACATGCGAGATGCCATCAACATCGATGCCGCGCGCGGCAATATCGGTTGCCACCAGGGCGCGCAGCCGGCCGGACTTGAAGTCGGCCAGGGCCTTGGTGCGGGCGGTCTGGCTCTTGTTGCCATGGATTGCGGCGCACGGTACGCCTACGCCTTCAAGCTTGCGCACCACCTTATTGGCCACATGCTTCATTTGCGTGAAGACAATCACGCGATCCAGCTTCTTGCTGGCCATTAGCGTCATGATCAGCTCGTCCTTGCTGTTCTTATCGACAAACATCACTTTCTGCACGATGCGCTCAACCGCCGGCTTGTCCGGCGCAATGGCCACCTGCGCCGGATTACGCACCAGCGATTCCGCCAGTGCCTTTACCTTCGGCTCCATCGTCGCGGAAAAGAAGAGCGATTGCCGTTTGGCCGGCAGCTGCTTGATGACCTTCCTGATATCGGGGATAAAACCCATATCGAGCATGCGGTCAGCCTCGTCGAGCACGAAAATCTCGATGGCACTCAAATCAATGTGCCCCTGGTTCATCAGATCAATCAACCGGCCGGGCGTGGCCACCAATACATGGATGCCGTGCCTGACGGCTTTGACCTGCGGGTTTTGTCCCACCCCGCCGAATATGACTGTTTGCGTGGTTTTGGTGTGCCTGCCGTATTTCGCGACACTGTCGCCGATCTGCGCCGCCAGCTCACGGGTCGGCGCAATAATAAGCACGCGCGGTTTTCCGCTGATGGGTTGTTTCTTGTTTGTGGCCAGATGCTGCAGGATGGGCAGCGTGAACGCCGCCGTCTTGCCGGTTCCGGTCTGGGCGCAACCAATCATGTCGCGCCCTTCAAGAAGGGGCGGGATGGCCTGTTCCTGAATGGGTGATGGAGTGTGATAGCCTGCTTCGGATACCGCGCGGCCGATTTCAGGCAATAGCGAACCGAAAACCCCGTTGAGGTCGTTTTCTTTCTTCATTTGTTTTTCCTACCCGGCGAATACATATTTTTCTGCTCGCCGCCGGAGGAGTGAAGAAAAAGAGGACAAGGCCCGAATGGCCGCCCATGAGTGAGTCAGGCGGCGTTTCTATAGACTGTCCCTGACAGAGTCAAGTTGTTACACCAACTCATATTGAACCATTGCACCCTTGCTCCCGAATGTGTGACCGCTATAGTGCCGCACATAGAAAACCAACGAGGTATACCCATGAACCACATCCCGACATTGAAAACCGGCACTGCGGCCGCAACCTGTATCGCTTGCCTGACGGTGCTGCTTGCCGGATGCCGGAATCCTGCCGTTGAAAAAACACCCATTCCGCCGCCTCCCCGGGAACACCACGAAGCTGACCACCACCACGATTTAAGACATTGGGAAATCGCCAGCCCCGATCCGGATCGCATCTTCCTCACCTTCCACGGCGATCCCGCCACCCGGCGCGCCGTCACCTGGCGCACCGACACCAGCATCACAAACGCCTTTGCCGAAATTGCCGTTTCCCTCGGCGAACCCGGATTCGAGCATTTGGCCAAACGGTTTCCCGCAACTACGGAAACGGTGGATCTGAACCTTGCGCACAAGACGACCCAAGGCAACGTGCACTACCATTCCGTGATCTTTGATGACCTTCAACCCGAGACCCTTTATGCCTACCGCGTCGGCGACGGCGGGAAACGCTGGTCGGAATGGATTCAGTTCCGCACCGCGTCCAGCGAGCCCAAGCCGTTCAGTTTCGTCTATTTCGGTGACGCCCAGAACGATGTGCACAGCCGCTGGTCACGCGTTATTCGCATGGCGCACCAAACCGCGCCGGACGCGGCCTTCGCACTGCATGCCGGCGATCTGATCAACATTGCCGACGCCGATGTGGAATGGGCGGGCTGGTTCAAGGCCGGTGGTTTTCTGCATTCGCAGTGGACCGGGATTCCGATTACGGGAAACCATGAGTACAAACGCGGCAGCGGTGCGCAGGCCAATCAGAAGACCATGTCGATGCTCTGGCGGCCGCAGTTCACTCTTCCGGTGGAAAGCAGCCTGCCCGATGCCCTGCACGAAACCGTCTATACCGTCGAATATCAGGGTGTGCAGATCATCGCGCTCAACTCCAATAAGTTGAAGGACGAACAGGTGGACTATCTTGAAGACCAGCTCAGCAAGCCGGGCTATCGCTGGCGTATTGTCTCCTTCCACCACCCCATCTTTTCGCCCAGCGGGCGGGGCAACTTTATGCCGGAAACCCGTCAGCGATGGAAGGAGCTGATCGCCCGATACAACGTTGATCTCGTGCTGCAGGGGCACGACCATACCTATGTCCGAGGGCAGGTGCCAATAATCGATGAGACCGGCGACCCTGGGCAGGACTTCCAAACCCTGTATGTCACATCCGTCAGCGGCCCGAAGCAATACACGATTCGCGAGGGGCAGCTCCAGTCCTACGAACCCGAAGGGTTTTCAGCCGAACGGATCGGCGTGAACACGCAGTTTTTCCAGGTCATCGGAATCGGCGAAGATCAGATCACCTACAAGGCCTACACCGCCACCGGCGAACTATACGACGACGCCGTCATTAAAAAAAACATGGCCACGGGCGTAAAGAAAATCGTGCAGCAGGTTCCTGACAGCGAGGAACGCACGTACACAAACACGGTGGAATACCGCAAGAAAAACCTTTAGCTATTCCGCGGCCGGACGAATATCCTGAACTTGAAGCTGGAGGCTGGTATTTCCGTTCCAGTTGTTTTCCTTGAGGGTAAAAGCCACGTCGATTTTTCCTTCCGGAAGCCGGTCGATGGAATAGTTGAACGCAATGGCATCAAACGTTCGGCCCTCGGAAGTCAGCATGAATTTAAGATGCTTCTGCCCGACCACGCGGGGTGAGCCTGAAATGCGAACACCCTGCAACGCCCATACCGGCTCGGGGTTGTCCTGCCCGAAAGGACGCAGATCTTTCAGCTGATCGAACAACGGCCGACCCAACAGGTCCGCCGATACTACCGCATCGATGTGCTGAACCGGCGAGAGATCCGCTCCCGCCAGTACCGACGCCGCAGCTGAGTTGAAATCCTGTCGAAAAACCTGGAGCGCACTTGGTTTAACTTCGAGCCCCACCGCCATTTTGTGGCCGCCATGTTTTGCGAGGTGTTCGGAGCAGGCCTGCAGCCCATGAAGGATGTTGTATTCATCGATGCTGCGGCCGGAGCCGCGCGCGGAGCCATCGCTTTCGATTCCCATGATAATGGCAGGACGGTTGTAGTGCCGGGACACCCGCGACGCCACAATACCCACCACACCGGGGTGCCAGCCTTCGCGGGCAACCACCAAGCCATAGTGCTTTTTCGG
Organism: Pontiella sp.; assembly: GCA_041592955.1. Taxonomy (GTDB): domain Bacteria; phylum Verrucomicrobiota; class Kiritimatiellia; order Kiritimatiellales; family Pontiellaceae; genus Pontiella. The sequence continues at coordinate 3,775 of JBFHPA010000019.1, read as the reverse complement.
GTCAAAGTATTCGTCAATTTCAGCAAAGGCTTGATCCGCCATTTCCGCCTCAATCCTTCGACGTTCGGCATTGGTGTCGTCGAGCAGTTTTGCGATGCGACGCGCCTCTCCGGCATCCTCCGTGATGAGCAGCTGGAGCGCCTGCATGGGCTGCCCAATCCGGCCGGCCGCATTGATGCGGGGGCCCAGTTGAAATCCGAGGTGGTAGGTTTCGGCTGCTCCGCGCATGCCCGCGACTTCCTTCAGTGCCTTAAGACCAATCCATTTCGTGCGGTCAAGCTGCGCGAGACCGTGGCGCACAAGAATCCGGTTTTCCCGAACCAGCGGCACGATATCAGCCACTGTCCCGAGTGCGACGATATCAAGATAGTTTCGCAGATCGACTTTTTCAGCCAAATCCTTTTTTTGTGCCCGCCCATGCTTAATCAGCGCATGGGCCAGCTTGAAGGCCACCCCCACTCCGGAAAGATTTTCCAGCTCCGCCATGGCTCTCCCTCGATCCGGCTCGGGACAGGTAAGCTTGGGGTTGATCAGGGCAAATGCATTCGCGGTTTGTTCCTGCGGCTCATGATGGTCCGTCACAATCACATCAATACCTTTTGACTGCGCATACGCCACGCTCGCCACCGAGTTCACACCGCAATCAACCGAGACCACCACCCTTGGTTCGTGTTCCTCAACGCAGCGTTCCAGCGCATCCTGCGAAAGTCCATACCCTTCGTCGAGACGGCTTGGGATGAAGGGCTTTACATGGGCGCCGAGAGTCAGGAGAACACGTGTGAGCAGTGCAGTGGAAGATATTCCATCCACATCATAATCGCCAAATACGGTCATGGGTTCGGCTTCATCGATCGCTTTCCAGATTCGAACGACCGCCTTTTCCATGTTCGACAGTAAATAGGGGTCAGTCAGGTTTGAAAGACGCGGATGGATAAAGTTGTTAACCTGCCCGTCCGAATGAAGCCCGCGGAGCACCAGCACCCGCGCAATGGGGGGCAATAGTTTCGATTGTGCGACGACGCTATCAACGATGGATTCGTCGATGGGAGGAAGCTTCCATGCCTTTGAAGACATGGATTATACCCGATCGCTTGCGGTTTTTCGGCCCGCGCTGAGAAACCGGGTCAAGAGCGCTTTGATCAGAATTTTTACATCTTCGTAGAGCGATCGGATGTGGGCATACCAGAGGGAATCCGTCAGCCGATCCGAATCACGATTGTAGTCCTGATAACAGAAGACACCGGGATAGTATTGCTTTAACTGCTTGATGAGTTCGTCATCCTCCGGATGGCGCATAGGCGGCTGCCCGCACAAAAAAAGCTTGCCGCGCAATACCCGCAGGAGCCATGGAAACTTATCGAGCGACAGCGCCCGGAAGAGACGGTAGATCGCGGATCTCCGATCCTGATATTTAATGAAGACCGGCAGGATGATGTAGCCGGTGTGCGGATCATGAAAAAGTTTCCTGGAATAGCCTGCCACCCGACTGATTAAAACCATCGGAAGCAGCAGACAGAAAGGAATCACCTGCACCGCGACCAATCCAAGCGTACAGAACCAAAGGATGATATAGCGCACCACATCCTCTGTGCGCATATCGGGGCGGTTCCGGGCAATGAGCCACGAATCGTCAATCCGGACTACGGTGCCATCGGAAGGATCGATCACGCGATTCCCCGAAACGATTTTTCCGCGTATCTCCAGGTTACGCCCAATGTAGGTATCATCAAGAATCAGGCAGTCGACCAGCTCACTGAAAGCATCCACGATCACATGATTTGCGATGACAGCATTGGGACCAATGGTGGTCATGGGGCCGAATCGGCAGTCGTTGCCCACCAGAATCGGCGATTGAAGATGGCTTGACGGTGGTGTGCGGACATTATAACCAAGGGAACTTCCATCCGAGCTCGCAAATCCTGCCGTGACATAGCGTGAAAATTCGGCCGTCACCATCTTCAAGTTGAGATTGAAATAGGCCTTGATGCTACCAATGGCATAGGGGTGGATGTGGACTTCCTCCAGCCCCCGGCCCGCTCCGCTGCTATCTATCAATGCATCGACTTCGGCAGAGGTCGGCCCATAGATAAACATCGCTTCTTTATTAAAGTCGTGGCGACAGGCCTTCAGATCCTGAAAGCCATTCGAGACATACGCCTTGCGGCGGCGCAGGAAAAAAGGTCCGCCCATGTAAAACAGTCCGTCTTTCCAATGGCCGGAAATGGTCTTCAGGTAATCCAGCGAATCCTCGGCGGGCCGGGCAAAAGCGTATTCGACCTGCACATTCCATCGCTCGCCGGAACCGATAAAATCCTCGATCTGTTTGGCATCCTCACCCAGAACAATGTGTACCTTGCTGACTCCCAACTCTGTGCAGGCTTCCAGCCAGTAGTCAAGCAACGGCCGATTGGCAACAGGGAGCAACGGCCACGGCGTATCGCCGATCTGCTGCGCCCAGTCACACGCTCTGGCGGTGTTGAAAACGGCAATCATGAATGTGCTCTAGTCGAATGCCTTCACTGCATCGTCTACGTTTTCGTAGATCTCGAATACCTTGTAGGCACGGGTGATTTCAAAAACCATGCGGGGCTTTTTTTGCAGGGCAGCGATTTTCATGTCACCGCCGCGTTCGGTAATGCGCTTGAGCACGGCAATGAGCGTGCCGAGACCGGCAGAATCCATAAAATCCACCTGCTCGAGATCGATGACATAGTTTTTTACATCGCTCTCGGCTTCCTGCCATCGCGAAAGCTGCTCGCGGAACGTGTCCACCGTGGCGGCGGTTAATGCCTTGCCGACCTTGATCACGCCAATGTCATTCTGCCTGGAAAAGTTGACCAACATATTCATTCTCCCTAGTAGGCCCCGCGTCCAAAAAGAACGGCGGGGATGGTTTTCAATAGTATAACAAAATCCTTCAGCAGGCTCTGGCTCTGAATGTACTGCATGTCCAGCCCGACCTGTTCTTCAAACGGGATTTCAGCGCGCCCGCGGATCTGCCACAGGCAGGTCAGCCCCGGCTTAACGTTCAGACGCTTGCGGTCGGCAAGGGTGTAGGCCCGCACCTCTTCCGGCAGCGGCGGACGCGGTCCAACCAGTGAAAGATCGCCGATCAACACGTTGAAAAACTGGGGAACTTCATCGATGCTATACCGCCTGAGAAATCGCCCGAAACGCAAGATGCGCGGATCGTCTTTGATTTTGAACGTCACGCCATCATCCGACTCATTATCATCCAGCAGTTCGGACTTCATCTCTTCTGCTCCATTGACCATGGAACGGAACTTGTAGAAACGGAATTCGCGACCGTTCAGCCCCACCCGCTTTTGAATATGAATGACTGGGTAGCCATCTTCGATAATGATGCACATCGCAACCAGAAGAATCAGGGGGAACAAAACGATCAGCGCGATAATGCTCACCACCACATCCAGTATACGCTTAAAGATCAACAACCCCCGGAGCATGCCTTCCCAGAAAAACAACCTGGACCGCTGTTTCCATTTCAGGAACTGGATATCCGCTTTGCTCACGGGAATTTCCATGCGCGCAAAAACTTCGCGACGGGCCTTGTAGATGGGGTTGCGCATGCTAACCCTCCTCCCCATCGACGATGGTGCAATACGTAAGGTTCCGCGTCTGGACCCGATAGCGTTCAATCCGGTTGGTAATCGCGTTGGTAATCGCAAGTCCACGGCCACGGGAACCCATGTATTCTTCATCGAGCTCCCTGCTTAACGCCTCTTCCAAATCCCACTCGGTGCCCTCGTCTTCG
>JBFHPA010000018.1:0-21561 GCA_041592955.1 Pontiella sp. | reverse complement strand
CTCAGCTGCTTGGCGGTAAAATGCTTGTTTCTGCCGACCTTGCCGGAAAGCGGTCCGCCGTTCGACATGGCTACAGGAGGGATTGAAGTCGATGATTTGGAAGCGCTCTTTTTTGCCGAGGGCTTCTTGGCAGCGGACTTCTTAGCCGGCGCTTTTTTCGAAGTCTTCTTTGCGGGGGCCTTCTTGGAAGAGGTTTTCTTGGCGGCCGTTTTTTTAGCCGGCGCCTTCTTAGCGGTTTTTTTCGTAGCCATTTTCGCGTGTTCTCCAGTAGAAAATCCAGTTCCAACCCGGATTAAAGGGTTGGGTATTTATCATCTGCCCATACCCCTGTCAACCAACATATCCCACTAATAAGATCTGCTTAATCGCAGGGAAGATTATGCTCTTCTTTCCTTAATTAAACGCCCGCAATGCGCGCGCGGCAAACATGTCCGTTTAAATCCAACGTTACGCCTTCTGAATCATTCAAGGCTTCGGATTCACATGAAAGCGCGAGCGTTTCCGCTTCGATGTAATCCCTGTATTGAGCAACCGCTGTGCCAACTGCCTCATCGGCACTGAACGAGATGTTGATGCGCTGCGTAATCTTGAAATCCATCTCCTTGCGGAGGTTCTGGATTTTATTCACGAACTCGCGCGCAAGTCCCTCCGAGATCAGGTCGTCGTTGAGCTGGGTATTAATCGCTACGATCACCCCATTATTTTCGCTGACTGCCATCCCTTCCTTTGGTGTACGCACCACCTCGATATGATCCCCATATATCGAATGCTTTTCACCGTCGACTTCGATCTCCAATTGACCATCGATACACTGATCGATCTCCTTGGAAGTAAGTTTTGCAATAATTGCACTCACCTGCTTCATCTTCGGGCCAAATATCGGACCAAGCTTTTTGAAATTGGGCTTGGCTGAAATGGTGGCAAATTGATCTGCATTGCTTGAGAAGTAGACATCTCTGACATTTAGTTCTTCTTTGATTACTTCTTTCAACTCGTTGAGGTTTTCTTCCCAAGCTGAAGGCCAGACCACATCCATCCCGCCAAGTGGCTGACGGACCTTGAGTTTGTGTTCAACACGTAAAGAACGTCCTTGTTCAACCGCATTCATGACACGGGCCATCTGGCCTTCCAGCACCTCGTCGCGCTTGGCATCCGCCGCGGTCGGGAAATCGCACAGATGCACCGAATCCGGCATATCCTTGGTTTTCAGGTTCTGATAGATCGTTTCCGAGATGAACGGCGTGAACGGTGCGGCGATTTTGCAGAGCCCAAGCAACACGTCATAGAGCGTAGAATAGGCCTGTACCTTGTCGGTGTCGTCCTCGCTCTTCCAGAAACGGCGGCGCGAACGGCGGATATACCAGTTGGTCAGGTCTTCAATAAACTGCACGAACGGGCGGACGGAGGCCTGAAGATCGTAGCGATCCATCGCATCGGTCACCTGCTGCTCCAGCCGCGCAAGCGAGCTTTGAATCCAGCGGTCCATCAGGTTGTCGCGCTCCGGCACGGATTTTTCCGGGGACCAGCCATCGATATTCGCATAAGTGACGAAGAAGCTGTAGGCGTTCCACCACGGCAACAGCAGGTGGCGGAGCGAATGCTTAACGCCCTCCTCCGACATGCGAAGCGACTCGGCGCGCACCACCGGCGAATAGATCATATAAAGGCGCAGCGCATCGGCGCCGTACTCATTGATGACATGCACGGGATCGGGATAGTTTTTCAGGCGCTTGGACATTTTCAGTCCGTCCTCAGCCAGCACCATACCGTTCACGACCACATTCTTGAAGGCCGGCTTATCGAACAGCGCGGTTGAAAGCACCATCAGCGTGTAGAACCATCCCCGCGTCTGGTCGAGCCCCTCGGCAATAAAGTCGGCCGGGAAATTGGCCTCGAAATGGACTTTGTTTTCAAAAGGATAGTGGTTCTGGGCATAAGGCATGGAGCCTGACTCAAACCAGCAGTCAAGCACCTCCGGCGTGCGCTTATAGGTCTTGCCGTCCTTTTCGATAACGATCTCGTCGACATAATGCTTGTGCAGATCCTCCACCTTCACGCCGGAGAGCTCTTCCAGCTGGGCGACGGAGGAGATGCAGATCATGTCGTCCTTGTCATCAGTGTTCACCCAGACCGGGATGCACGAACCCCAGAAGCGGTTGCGGCTGATGTTCCAGTCCTTGGCATCGGCCAGCCAGTTGGCAAAGCGCTTTTCGCCGACATAGTCCGGCGTCCAGTGCACACCCGCATTATTCTTGAGCATCCGCTCGCGAAGATCCTCCACCCGCACATACCATGCGTCGATGGCGCGGTAGATCAGCGGGGTGTCGGTGCGTTCGCAGAAGGGATAGCTGTGCTGGATGGTGGTCTGGTGGATCAGCTTGCCGGCATGCTTGAGGGCCTTGATGATCGCCTTGTCGGCATCCTTGCAGAACTGTCCGGCATACTCGGGCACCCGGTTGGTAAACTTGCAATCCTCGTCGAGCGGATCGACCAGTGGGATATCCAGGGCGCGGCAGACGCGGTAGTCGTCCTCGCCATAGGCCGGAGCCAGATGGACGATGCCCGTGCCGTCCTCGGTCGAAACAAAGTCGTCGTTCAGAATCTGGAATGAATTGGGATTATCGGCGAAAAAGTCGAAGATCGGCTCGTATTTCAACCCCTTGATTTCAGAGCCTTTATAGGTTTTGAGGATTTCATACTCCTCGGCCGATTTATAGTAAGCCGCCACGCGCGCCGCCGCCAGCAGGAAGACCTCGTGCGTCTCCTTGTCCTTGAGCGCCACATAGTCGATCTCCGGGCCGGCGCAGATGGCCAGGTTGCCCGGCAGCGTCCATGGTGTAGTGGTCCAGATCAGCGCGCTGGCATGCTCGAATTCAAAATCGAGTAAACGAACGCGGACGGTGATGGCCGGATCCTGCACATCCTGGTAGTTGCGGCCCGCCTCAAAGTTGGAAAGTGGCGTGTTGAGCTTCCAGCTGTAGGGCATGATGCGATGCGCCTTGTAGATGCGGTCCTGCTTCCACAGCTCCGAAAACACCCACCAGATGGTCTCCATGAAGGTCTTGTCCATGGTTTTGTAGTCGTTCTCGAAGTCAACCCAGCGGCCCATGCGCGTGACGGTTTTTTCCCACTCCTCGACATAGGTAGACACCATCGAGCGGCACTGCTCGTTGAATATATCGACGCCGGCCTCCTTGATGGCAGGCGCGCCGGCGAGCTCGAGCGCCTCCTGCGCCAGGGCCTCGATCGGCAGGCCATGGCAGTCCCAACCAAAACGGCGCGACACATAGTATCCCCGCATCGCCTGATAGCGCGGAATGATGTCCTTGATGGTGCCGGCCAGAAGATGGCCATAGTGCGGTAGACCGGTCGCAAACGGCGGACCATCATAAAAGACGAATTCCTTTCCCTGCTTACGGATTTCCAACGATTTCCTGAACGTATCCCGCTCCTTCCAGAGCTTGAGCACCTCCTCCTCCATCTGAGGAAAACTCACTTTGCTGGAAATTTCTGAAAACATGTTGCGCCTTTCTATTTCGTATTGCGTATTCCGTATTGCATATTCCCGTATCTTCGGCACCTGATCTTTAGCAATACGTAATACGAAATACGCAGTACGTAATTTTCGGAAGCGCAGAATGTAGCGACTGGCCTCTGGGATGACAAGCAGACAGGCGCTCGAATTTGGTCGTTCCGGATGGCCGAAACATAAAAAACTCCCGCCGGATGACGGGAGGTTATCGATTCGTTGAAAACCCGGCCGACTACTTGTCGGTCAGGGCAACGATGCCGGGCAGCTGCTTGCCTTCCATGAATTCGAGGGAAGCTCCGCCGCCTGTGGACACATGGCTCATCTGATCGGCCACACCAGACTGATTGACTGCGGCCACACTGTCGCCGCCACCGATGATGCTGATGCTGTCGGACTTGGCCACTGCTTCGCAGACCGCAAAGGTGCCGGTGGCGAAAGGCTTCATTTCAAAGCAGCCCATCGGGCCGTTCCAGACAACCGTCTTTGCGCCGGCCACTTCGTTGCAGTAGAGTTCGATGGTTTTCGGGCCGATATCCAGCGCCATCCAGCCGTCCTCGATGCTGTCGCCCACCACTTTGGTGTTGGCATCGGCAGAGAAAGCGTCGGCCACCATGTTGTCGACCGGAAGCATCAGCTTCACGCCCTTGGCTTCGGCCTGCTTGAGGATTTCACCGGCCAGCTCGACTTTATCCTCTTCCACCAGTGATCCGCCGATGGCCTTGCCCTGCGCCTTGTAGAAGGTGTAGGCCATGCCGCCACCGATCAGGATGGCGTCGCACTTGTCCATCAGGTTGGTGACTACGTCGATCTTGCCGGAAATCTTTGCCCCGCCGATGATGGCCACAAAGGGTTTGACCGGAGCTTCGAGCGCCTTGCCGAGGTATTCGATCTCCTTTGAGAGCAGGAAGCCTGCGGCGCACTGGTCGATATACTTGGTCACACCGACCATGGAGGCATGGGCGCGGTGCGCGGTACCGAAGGCGTCGGACACATAGATATCGCCAAAGGAAGCAAGCTCCTTCGAGAAGGCGTCCTGCTCTTCCGGCGTGCAGCCCTTGCCCTCTTCCTCTTTATAGAAGCGGACGTTTTCAAGCACAAGGATTTCACCGGACTTGAGTCCTTCAACCAGCGCCTTCACGTCGGGGCCGATTACATCGGGAGCCAGCGTTACCTTGGCGGAGACCAGCTCGGCCAGACGATCGGCCGCCGGCTTGAGGGTGAACTCCATGTTTTTTTCGCCATTCGGGCGGCCGCAATGGCTCATCAGCACGAGCGAACCGCCGTTTTCGAGCACATAGTTGATGGAGGGCAGCGCCGCGACAATGCGGGTGTCGTCGCCAACCACGCCGTCTTTGACCGGCACATTGAAGTCCACGCGCATCAGCACGCGCTTGCCCTGAACATCCAGATCCTTGATCGTCAGTTTATTCATGAATTAACTCCTTTGGTTAAACGTCCTTGAAAACAAGCCGCTGACTATAAGGATAACCCCAAACGAGTCAAACGAAAGAAGCGCTGCAGGCACGTGCGCTTTGGCGGAATGGGAGCTGACTCAGAACCACTTCTTTCGGCGGAAATAATAGAGCATGCCAACCGTAATCAGCACCATCACCAGCCAGATTCCGGGATAGCTGTATTTCCAGCGCAACTCGGGCATGTATTCGAAGTTCATGCCATAGATGCCTGCCACGAAGGTCAGGGGGATGAAGATGGTGGCGATGACGGTGAGCACCTGCATCACCTGATTCGTCTTCTGTCCCATGCTCGAGAGGTAGAGATCCTGAACACCGGTCAGCATGTCGCGGAAGGTTTCAACGGTATCAATGACCTGTATCGTATGGTCGTACAGGTCGCGCAGATAGGCGGAGGTCTTCTTCCTGAGCAGTGCCGATTCACCGCGCTCGAGTCCGCCAACGGCTTCGCGCAGCGGCCAGACCGATTTGCGGATATAGAGCAGTTCACGCTTTTGCCGGTAGAGCTCGTTCAGCAAAAGGGAGTTGGGGTTCACCATCATGGCCTGCTCGATCCCCTCGATTTGCTCCCCGGTGGTTTCCATGATCAGAAAATAGTTGTCCACGATGGCGTCCATCAGCGCATACAAAAGATAATCGGCCCCCATCTTCCGGATACGCCCATGGTTTTGTTGAATCCGACTGCGGATCGCCTCAAACACATCACCGGCCCGCTCCTGGAACGTAATCAGACAATTCTCAGTCAGGATAAAGCTGACTTGTTCCGACTGGATTTCGTTTGCGGGCGGCACCGTATAGAGCATCCGGACGACCAAAAAAAGATAGTCGATCTGATCTTCGATTTTCGGCCGCTGGGTCGTGTGCAGAATATCTTCGAGCACCAGTGGATGAAGCCCAAAATGTTTCCCGATCTGTTCAATCGTCGCCGTATCGTTCAATCCGTCGATGTTGATCCATGAAACCGTATCGGTCTGCTTGCAGGGAAAGCAATCCTCCAGCTTTGCATCCTCGATCTCCGTGGCCGTTTCCGCGTTGTAGTCAATAATCGTGATGCGCAGTGGTTCGTCTTTTCGCGGTCCGGTGTAGACCATGGTACCGGGCGGAAGCCCGCGTTTTTCAGAAACCGTGAACAGCCGTTTCATTTTCGCGAACCCTTCCAAGGGGATGAATTTAGACTTCCTGCTCATGCGCCCAAATTTAAACTTCACACTCCCCGATAGGCAAGAGCCATCCCATGGAATAAAAACAAAAAAAAGCGCCCCGCAAACAGGGCGCTTTTTTAATCGCGGTTACGCGCGGACTTAGCCGGCAATAACATTGATCAGGTCGAGAACCTTGCAGGAGTAACCCCACTCGTTGTCGTACCAAGAAACCACTTTAACGAATGTGCCGTCGAGCTGGATGCCGGCTTTGGCATCGAACACAGAGGTGCACTCTTCGTCGCGGAAGTCGGTGGCCACAACCATATCTTCGGTGTAACCAAGGATGCCCTTGAGCTCGCCTTCGGAAGCTTCTTTCATGGCCGCGCATACATCTTCGTAGGACGCTTCCTTTTTCAGAACAACCGTCAGGTCAACAACAGACACGTCGGAGGTCGGAACACGGAAGGCCATTCCGGTCAGCTTACCGTTGAGTTCCGGGATAACCTTGCCTACCGCTTTAGCTGCACCGGTGGAAGACGGGATGATGTTTTCCAGGATGCCGCGTCCGCCTCGCCAGTCTTTCATGGAAGGACCATCAACGGTCTTCTGGGTAGCAGTCGCCGCGTGAACGGTGGTCATCAGACCCTTTTCGATGCCGAACTTGTCGTTCAGAACCTTGGCAACCGGTGCCAGACAGTTGGTGGTGCAGGACGCGTTGGAAACGATGTCCTGTCCAGCGTAGGAATCGGTATTTACGCCACATACAAACATCGGGGTGGCATCCTTGGAAGGAGCGGAAAGAACGACTTTCTTTGCACCGGCTTCGATGTGCTTGCGGGCGGTCTCGTCGGTCAGGAAGAAGCCGGTGGATTCAACCACAACTTCAGCGCCGACAGCGTCCCATTTCAGGTTGGCCGGATCACGCTCAGCCGTGATGCGGATTTCAGAACCGTTTACAACGAGGGAACCGTCTTTTACTTCAACGGTTCCGTTGAAACGACCGTGTACAGAGTCGTACTTGAGCATGTATGCGAGGTAGTCAACGTCCAGCAGGTCGTTGATTCCTACGATTTCGATATCTTCGCGAGCAGCTGCTGCACGGAAAACCATGCGTCCGATACGGCCGAAACCGTTAATACCAACTTTTGTAGCCATATTTAGCACCTTTCCTTATTTAGGTTTAGAAACACTGTTTCTGGTAAAAATGAGCGGGAACAGTACCCAACCGCCCCAGAGCCGTCAACCTAGATGCAAGGCTTTTTGAAGCGCTGGTGCCAACCCTCTCTGTTTAGATTTAGTATCAACAATCGGTTGACATTTTTTTAGGAGCTACTAATTTTATCGGCGTTTTGATTCCCATTGCGGAACAAACATCGTCCTGTCAGGGAGAGCCTGAAGGTTGTTAAATAACATTTCCCGGTGCTCGGGTTCAGTGGATGAACCGGATGCTGGATGCAGAGATTGGATATTTCAGCAGCCGCAGACACGACTCAGATGGTCCATCGGGTATTCATCTTCCGAACTCCCTTTTCGATCCTGTGTATCTCGTAAGCCCTGCGATCCCATCCTTCATCCAAAAAAGCGTGCCGGGTTTCATGCAAAGGAAAGATACATGAAAGTTCAGATCGTCAAGAAAACGGGCGTTGCTGCCCTAAGCATACTGATTGCCGGAATGGCGTATTCAGAATCGGATAGCCGCATTGCGGCCCTGGAAAAGCAGATGGCCGCGGCCCATGCTGAAATCGCATCACTCAAAGGCGAAAAGCAGGACCTGTCTGTTTTGGAAGAAGAGACCGGCAGGCTTAGCTTCGGCGGCTATGGTGAAATCCACGCGAATATTACAGAAAGCGGAAGTGATGCCATCGATATCCACCGCCTCGTCATGTATGTCGGCTACGAGTTTGCCGACTGGATCCGGCTCTCCTCCGAAACCGAGTTGGAACACGCCTATGTAACCGACACGCAAGCACCCAACGCTGAAAATGGCGGTGATCTGGTCATTGAGCAGTTGTATGTCGACTTTCTGCTCAACGATGGCGTCAACGTCCGGGCCGGTCGTGTCCTGGCTCCGCTGGGTATCGTCAACCAGAAACATGAACCCACCCTGTTCAATGGTGTGGAGCGCCCGAATGTGGAGAAGTATGTCATTCCTTCCACCTGGTCACTCGACGGTATCGGCCTCTTCGGTTATCCGCTCAGTTGGCTGAGCTACGAAGTCTATGCCGTGGCCGGACTGGATGATACCGGCTTCAGCGCAAAGGAAGGCGTCCGCGGCGGCAGAATCAAAGAACGGCAGGGCCTCAATGACGGTGCGCTGACGGCTCGTGTCGACTTTTTCCCGTTCGATTCCGACGAACAGGATCTTCGCATCGGCCTATCCGGCTACTACGGAGGGACCAATAACAAGAACAAGGGCGGAGACAATGCGAACAATGTGGATAATGTCTTCTCCATGGTTTCAGCCGACTTTGAATATGACATTTCCCGCCTGCGGTTCCGCGGTGTTGTGGCCCATGGAACCAACTCCGACACCGACAAACTTGCGGCCGGTATCGGTGACGAAATCTTCGGCTGGTATCTTGAAGCCGGGGCAAGCGTCATGCCCGACTCGTGGAAAGACGACAAGCTGGCCGAGGCCGACATTATCCCGTTCGTGCGCTACGAGCAGTATGACACCCAGCACGAGCTGCCGGGCGGAGCATCAGCCACGGGCGAGTACGACCGCACCGAAATTACGGTTGGAGCAAATTTTCTGCTCACCCAAAATTTTGTGGTGAAGGCCGACGTGCAGTTTGCCTCCAATGAAGAAGCAGGTTCTGATACAGTCACCAAATATAACCTCGGCATAGGCTGGGTGCTTCAATAAGCGGCCTTGAATGATACTGCCACGCAGGATGGCACGGAAAAGCTTTCCTGTGTGGCAGCGTCCCAAAGCCATATTGCATGTCGTTTCTTTGAAACATGGAGTTGAATGATGCTTTTTAGATTATTGTCCATCGCAATTTTTCTTGCAGGTGCTGGAATGGTCCGCGCCGACGATATACAGAGCGTGATTGATCAAACGCTTTGCGGGCTTGAGGTGGTTGAATCCGATGCGCCCTATTCGCGCACCATCGAGCGCATGTATATCGGTTGCGATACCGGTGGCAATCCGAAAACCGGCGTGGCCATTCGCGAAATCAAGTCGTTTAAACCCATAACTGGCGTCGTTATTGTCGATCAAACCAGCGATGGTTTTATGCTCCGCGAAGCACTGTTCCCCGATATCGATAAAATCAAGAGTGCCAAGGACCGCCGGCAGGTGATGTCCATCCTCAAGCAGTTCAAGAACATCTCCTTCGATCCCCACGCTGAAAAATCAGCCGTCGATGTGGTGTCAGGTGCCACACGACACGGGCACCAAACAACGGGCTATCTCAACCATCTCGCACGCAAAACCGCCTTGGAAATGCTGTCCAAACCGGACTGGCCCCTGAAAAATTAAAGGGGCCCGCTCTTAATCCAGCTTCGCACCGCACTGCTTGCAGTGGACGGCGTCGGCATCGTGCTTTGCATGGCCGCAGGCCTTGCAGGATCGGAGATTCTTTTTCCGCGCGACTGAAAGCCCCAGCTCGGCGGTAATGATTCCGGTGGGCACGGCAATGATGCTGTAGCCGATGATCATAATGACGGCGGCCAAAGACTGCCCGAGATTGGTTTGCGGCGATATGTCGCCATACCCCACGGTCGTGAGGGTAACGATCGCCCAATAGACCGACCGGGGAATGCTGGTAAAGCCGTTGGCCTCGCCTTCAATGACATACATCAGCGAGCCGAGGATCACGACGATGGTCAGTATGGCGACAATGAAGATACCGATCTTACGGCGACTGTTCACCAGCGCATTCATCAGCAGATCGGCCTCGCCAACATACTGCGCCATCTTGAGTACTCGGAAGATTCGCAGCATCCGCAGTACCTTGATGACGTCGAGAAAGCGCGTGCCGGGCACCAGCATGCCAATGTAGACCGGCAGCACCGCGAGCAGATCGACCACTCCGAAAAAACTGCGGGCGTAGCGCAGCGGGTGCCTGGCGCAATACAAACGCAGTCCATATTCTATGGTGAACAGCAGAGTGAACAGCGCATTCAAAACCAGCAGCAGGGTGCCGTATTCGGCGCGGATGGAACCAACGCTCTGAAGCATCGTAAGCCCGACACTGACCATGATGGCGATAAACAGTAGCACATCAAAGAACTTGCCGGCCGGAGTATCGGCCTCAAAGATGATTTCGTGCAGGCGATCCTTATTCATGGCATTGGCATCCGACGGGTGTAATTTCGAGATGATGAACCGGGTAGTCCAGCCCATTCAGTTCGGCATAGCCGATCCCCACAGCGCAGTCTCCAAGGCCGGACCCTGAAATTTTCGCACCGAATACATCGGGCGCGGCCTGCAACGCCAATACAATTTCCTTCAGTTCAGGCGTATTCAAGCCCATCTCGTTCATAAGCAGCTGGTTGCGATTCAGTATGCGACCGAACGCCGGATAGTCGTGATTCCGCAGGCAGGCAAGCGCTTCATCCACGCCGGCGCCGATCTCGGAAAAGATGCGGTCATATTTTTCCGGATGCTCGGACCGCAGCTGCTCCATCTTCCAGATGACTTCCGGCGTCGGCGTCTTGTAGCCGCAATAGACGGCCGTCAGCGGGACATTGAGTTCGAGGCTGTAAAAGCGCGGTTCGACCGAATAGCCAACCACACCGCCGAACACACTGGCCGCCACATCGGCTCCGGATCCCCTTCCCTGCACGGCACGGATCGTTTCCAGCGCGTAATTGAACAGGGTTGCTGGCGCAGGTGTTTCGCCATGCAACCAGCCCAGCAAGGCCGCATGGGCGGCCACTGTCACAGCGGCGGACGAGCCAAAACCGATGTCGGCGGGAAAATCGGATTCAATCTCCATTTCAAAACCGGAAGGGAGCTCGTTGAGATGCGTTCGTATGGTCTGGATGACGAAGCGGAATGCCGGATGGTCGACCAGGTCGTTCAGCGGCGCCTGATAATCGCCCAACGTGGACGTGATCCGGACGCATGCTTTCGGCCTCTCGAAAATTCGGACGGTGATGCGCCGGTTAATCGCGCAGACCATCGCCTTATGCCCATGCAGCACTGCATGCTCGCCGAGGAGCATCAGGCTGCCGGGTGCGGACGTGGTGATGATTGGAGCTTCCGCCATGGATCAGACAATGCGTGTGCCGAGGGGATCGCCCCGCACCGTAGAAACCGTGTAACCGTATTTTGCGCAAAGCGCGGTGGGCTGACGATCGGCGAACACCAGAACAATACCTCCTTTTTCACCGACAACGGAACCCGCTCCGCAAACCTTGGCGGACGCGCCCACCTGTTCAATTTCCGCAATGAAACGCTGAACGGTTTCCGGCACGACCCCGATGGCTGCGAGCAACCGGTTGTTTTCCCGGACGAGCCATTGGATTTTTCGCCCGTCGTTTGCGCGGATGGCTTCTTCGAAAGCATTGGTTACATCTTCAAACTCATTCCATATGGCGCTGTTGCGAAACTTGCGCTCCACCTCCATGACGCACTCGCCGGTGGTCGATTCAGGAATACCGGTCTGCACCATATACATGTTCATGCGCGGCAGAGAAATCGAAGAGGCCGCGCCGTTCTGGAATCGGGCGCAACCGCCGTGCAGTGAAATGTAGGAATCAACTCCACTGGGTTTTCCATGCTGCAGTTTTTCAGCCTCGAGACTGTACTCGTAATACCATTCGGGCTTGAAGTCGACACGCAGATAGTGTCCCAGCGCGCGGATTTCGCTCAGCACGGTGGCGGCGGAAGAACCCATGCCGCACCCTACCGGAATACTCGAACGCAACTTCATCACCAGACCGGAGTCCAGTTTGCGGTGGAGCCCATCGAGCGTGTGGATAAAGGCAAAGCGGAACAGATCCGCAGGCGCGGAAAGCACGTAGCCGATGCCGATCTGCCCCTGAAGAAATTCGCGGTATTTGTTTTCAACCCGCCGCTTGAGATCATGAAGCGCCAGGAGGGTGAACGAATCCTCGTCGTGTTCGCCCGGCAGATCGAAGGAAATCCGATCGCCGGCTTGAGGCGTCACTTCAAAGACCGCGCTGCGATCAATCGCCATCGCAATGGCCGGCTTGCCGTACACGACGGCATGCTCGCCGCTGAGAATAAGCTTTCCTGGAGCGACTGCTTTCATTGGAACATCATCCCTTTGGGCTGATCAATGGAACACTGGCTCATTGGATGGATGGATAGGTACAAAAAACATCTCTCGGGCAAAAGCCTTTCAACGTCCAGTCCTTGCGCTGTTCCATTCATCCAACCACCCATTTATCCGCCGCTTTCAGCGGCTCTCTTATTCCACCAACGATTCATAATCCCGTTTGTGCTGGCTGATGCCCGAGAACCGGAAGGGTCCGGTTTTGTATTGCGGGAACACGTATTCTCCGCCATCGGTCGGCACGACATAATTGAAAATGTCTTCGTATTGTTGATACGTCAGTTCGCTTCGATTTTCGAGCAAATTCCTGTGCGCATCCGCATAGAGGTGTTCCCTGTAACCGGGCTGGACCACGCCACTGAAAAATTCACCGACACAGCCGGATCCGTAGCTGTAAAGACCCACCCGCTTGTGCGCCAGATCTTCCTCCGCGGTGTCCAGCAGCGAGGCCAGCCCGACATACATCGAGCCGGTGTAGCAGTTGCCGACCACCCGGCTGTAGCGAAGCGATTCCGCCAGCAGCCGCTGTATCTGCTCCTTGTCCATATCCACGTTGAACTTCCGGCACAGCTTCTGATGCGCCTTTTCGGCCATCTTGGTGAAAGGAATGTGATAGCAGAACCGGTCGAAATCGGTCAGGGCCCGCCCGGATTCGGCGGCATACTGCTTCCATGATTCAATCAGGGCATGGATATAGACCATCGTCGAGTATTTGCCGTCCACCAGTGCCTCGGAGCGATAGTTGGGCCGCCAGAAGTCCATGACGTCTTCGGTATAGTAGCCGCACTCGGGATCGATGGACAGCAACCGCGGGTTCGCTGAAATCAGTATCGCCACCGCACCACACCCCTGCGTCGCCTCGCCGGGGCTGCCCAGCTCATAGCGGGCGACATCGGAGGCAATCACCAGCGCCTTCTTGGCGGGATTGCGGGCGACAAATCCGATGGCAAGCTGAATACCGGCCGTGCCGCTGTAGCAGGCCTGCTTCAGTTCCACCGTGCGGCAGCGCGGCGACATTTCCAGTAGACCGTGCACATAAATTCCCGCAGCCTTGGAGTGGTCGATGCCGCTCTCTGTTGCAAACAGCAGCAGCTCCACGTCGTCCAGTTCGCCGTCCTTCATCAGGGGATAGGCCGCGCTTGCTCCCAGGGTAACCACATCCTCGTCGGGCGACGGGATCGCCATCTTTTCCTGCCCGATGCCCAAATAGTATTTGTCGGGATCAACCGACCGGGCTTCGGCGATGGTTTTCAGATCAACGAAGTAGTGCGAGGTATGGAAACTGATTCTATCAATTCCAAAATTCATCCAGAATAAGATCCTCCCTGCCCTTGATAGTGCCGATATCGGACGCTCCCAGAAGGAACATGGCTGTCGTGAATTCGCGTTTGATCCGCTGGATGACGGCCCGTACCGCGTCCGATGATTCGCGCGCCGGATTCAGGAAAGGCTTGGCCATGCCGCAAAGAGATGCTCCCAGAATGATGCTCTTGGCCATATCGATGCCGTTGCGAAGCCCGCCGGAGGCGATCATTTCGACCTCGTGATGGTAGGGTTTCATCATACGCAGCGCAATCGGTGTCGGGACGCCCCAGTCGCTGAAAAGTTCTCCAAGTTCAGGCTCATCGCTTCGCTTGCTTTCCACCAGACTCCATGAGGTTCCGCCCGTGCCTGCGACGTCAATATATTTGATGCCGGCGGCTAGCAGGTTCTCCACATCCTCGAGCGACATGCCTGCGCCGACCTCCTTGATGATCACTGGCTGCTTCAGCGTCTGCACAATGACTGCGATCTTGCTCCGCAGGCCGGAAAAATCGGTATCCCCCTCCGGCTGAACCGCCTCCTGCAGGGGGTTGAGATGCAGATAAAGTCCATCCGCATCCAGTACTTTCACCGCGGCCTCGCAATCGGCAAAGCCCAGATCATAGTTGAGCTGCACCGCTCCGAGGTTGGCCAGCAACACCGTGTTCGGTGCGTGCTGGCGCAATTCAAAACTCCGTCGCGCGGCGTCGTCGGACAGGAACACGCGCTGGGATCCAACAGCCAGAGCAACCCCCTCCGCCTCGGCGGCGATCGCCAGGTTGCGGTTGATCTTTTCAAATTCCTCGTCGGCTCCGCCGGTCATGGAAGAAATCAGCAGCGGAAAGGTCAGCTTCTTGTTCAGAAACTTGGTGGAGGGATCAACCTCGGCAAGACTGAGTTCCGGTAATGCCCGATGGATAAGGTGAATGCGGTCAAAGTAGTATTGCCGGCGATCCACCGCTTTCTCCTTGGACACAATATTGATGTGATCCAATTTACGCTGGTTGATTTGAGCCATAATGCGGTGGACAGTATAACGTTTTCAGGCGGTTGAAAACCCTAAATCCACGCGATGAAAAACCTGCAACGGCCTGACAAAAGCACAACCATTTGCTTGCGATAAACAATTAACCTGTTTCAAGGTACATTCGGATTATGTGCGCGCGATGTGAATCGGCTTTCAGCAGCACATGTCGACGCGATATTTATAGCAGAGAAACAGCATGAGCCATACTGAACCAATAGAAGCCGGCGGGTTTGAACATCGTTTCGGCGGCCTGTTCCGTCTCTACGGAAAGACGGCGATGGAGGCGTTGCGCAGCGCACACGTTCTGATCGTGGGTGTGGGCGGCGTCGGGTCGTGGGTCGGCGAGGCATTGGCACGCAGCGGGGTCGGCCACCTGACCTTGGTTGATTGGGATGACATCTGCTTTTCCAACACCAACCGCCAGATCCACGCTATGACCGGCACCGCCGGACGCGCCAAGGTCGACATCCTCGCCGAGCGCATCCACCTGATCAATCCCGAATGCACCGTCAACGCCATCCGCGAATTCTATTCCGATAAAAACGCCGACGAACTGATCACCCCCGACCTCTCCTATGTCGTCGACGCCATCGACAAAAAGAACGCCAAGATTCATCTGATCACCCAATGCAACGCGATGGGGATCCCGGTCATTGTTTCCGGCGGCGCGGGCGGACGGATCGATCCCTCACAGATCCGCACCACCGACCTGCGCGATTCCTACAACGACCCCCTGCTCGCCTCCATCCGTAAACAGCTGCGCAAAAATATTCCCGGCATGCACAACCAGCATAAGAAGGCGTTCCACATCCCCTGCGTCTTTTCCGCCGAGCCCATCCGCTATCCGCATCCCGACGGCGGCATCTGCATGGAAAAGCCCACCGCCGGTGACGGCCCCAAACAGCTCGACTGCCAGTTCGGCTTTGGTTCCGCCACCTTTTTAACCGGCAGCTTCGGCTTCGCCATGGCCGCCCGCATCATCAACGACCTCACCAAAGATTCGTAGTTCTTAAACCACGTCGAGAATAATCCCTTCCGCGCCGGAGGGAAGTTCGATGAAGCCGGCTTCGATATTACCCATCAGGACCGAGCCCAGCGGCGACTCGGGGGTGATGGCAGTAATTGTTTTTCCGTCCACGTTCACTTCGGTTCCGCCGCCGCAGCTGAGCAGCATGTAAAGATCGGTCGCTCCATCCATTTCCACTTCCACCATGGCGCCGACATCGATTTCCTGCCCCGTAAAATCCTCGATGTGCATCGTCTTGAGTTCATCGATCCGGCGTTTGAGTTCCTGCACATGACCGGCATACCCCTTCGCCAGCCAGGCGGCTTCAAATCCGGTGGTATCGCGTTGCTTCTCTGCCCCCGCCGCGCTGAACGCCGCGCCGGCGTTCGACTGCATATTCGCCCGCGCCTGTCGCTCCAGCTCTTTTTCCAAGGTCTGGATAACCGCATCTACAATCGTCTGTTTCATCTCAGGGTTCGTAGTCGAGCAGCTCGGCGCCTTTGATCAGACGGCAAAATTCTTTTTTGGTGGCAAGGTGAATGGAGCCCTCTCCCGCGACAGGGTCCGTCATTGTTTTATAACTGACGGCCAAGCGCGCGAGCTCGACGATGCGAATGTAGTCCGCACCTTTTTTATAAAGCTGGTTTTGTTGAAGTTTCATGCCGGTTCTTTAGCACGATCCCCTGCCTCACTCGAAATAATTTGTCTTTTAAACGGAAAAAGCCCGCACACGTCGGACTTTTTCAGCGAGTTAAAACATGAATTAAAAAGAATTATCCACCACCAGCTCTGACAGCGGCAACTGCCCGGGCTTTGGCCAGCTGTCTTTCGTCTTTTTGCCGATGGCCACCATCGGGCCGATCACATGGTCTTCAGGAAGATTGATCAGTTCGGCAATG
Source organism: Pontiella sp. (assembly GCA_041592955.1). GTDB lineage: Bacteria > Verrucomicrobiota > Kiritimatiellia > Kiritimatiellales > Pontiellaceae > Pontiella. The sequence continues at coordinate 4,930 of JBFHPA010000018.1, read as the reverse complement.
GCATCATGATCAAATCCGATCATCGGGCAGGAATCGTAGCCCATGTCGCGGGCGGCCAGCATGAGCGTCTGCATCGCCATGCCGATGGACCGCTGGGCTTCGTCGCGCTGAAGTTCCTCGCGGCCTTCGTGAAACGGACCCATCCAGCCGACCAGCAAATCCGACACTTCCTTCGGGGCGTTGACCCAATAGCGTTCAGGACTCTTCTGCCAGGCTTTCACATCGGCCGTCAGAAGAATCAGCAGACTCGCATCGGTCATCTGCGCCTGATCGTTTCCGAATTCGGTGCGGATTTTTTTTCGCAGCTCGGGATCACGGATTACGACGAACCGCCAGTGCTGGATATTGAAACTGGTCGGTGCCTGAATGGCCGCCTCCAGCAGTGTCTTTTCCTCTGCCTCTGTAAAGGCGTGGCCTGCGTCGAAATGCTTGACGGCGCGGCGTGAATATATGGCTTCGAGTGTTTCCATCTTGTCTCCTTTTGTGTGCTTTAAATAGTAAACTTTGCCTCGGTTCGTAGACATGTAGACAAACTTACAGCATCAACCGATCAAAGCCGGGCTCAGGCATGCAGCGCCACATCCCCGGCGCTGTAAACCAGGATGATGTCGCCCGGCAGGTCGATGGTCTCCTGAAGCGGGGCGATTAACGGTTGCTCCGAATCCTTGTCGGTTGGTTCGAAGCCGGCCAGCAGCACGGCCGAAGGCTCCATCGCCTCCCGTATGGTGGCCAGCGGATTCGCCGTCGGCAGGACCACCACCTCGGCTTCGATACGCGCCACGGAGAGTATGATATCCATTTTTTTGGCAGTGCTTTCCACATCGTCCTGCGGCTCGACCGTGCGCAGGATACGCAACGGGTGGTCGCGCCATTCCGGGTTTTTCTTAAGCAGGAAGGCCAGCAGCAGCATCAGCGAGCCCTCTTTCGGATTCTGCCACCAAATGTTGATGCACCCCTTGGGCACGTAGTCCTTCTCCCGCTCCTCCTCGCATGCGACGACAATCACGCTGCGCTGCATTTTTTTTGCAACACGCAGGGATTCCGAGAAAAACGGAGCGTTATCCGGATCTTCGCTCCACCCCAGCAGCAGCGTGTTGGGGCGCAGGCCGCCGATACCGTGGCACTGCAGCAGCGCCTTGACCGCCGCATTGATGTCGTCCTCGACCACCACCACCGGAAAAGCGGGGAGCTCTTCCGTAGCAATGAATTTGCGCAGATTGTCCTCGGCCATCCGTCTGCGTTCAAAGTAATTATCGAGGTCGCCGTGAATAATCTGACCCAGCGAAACCATGCCGAGGTCGGCGGAAAGCCAGCAGGCATATTCGGCCAGGTGGATGCGGCTCCATGCCCCGCCGCTCAGCGCCAGAATGGAGGGTCGCCAGTTTTTCGGATGGTAGCGCTCCTGCTCCAGCTTAAGCAGCGACTTGCGCGCACGCTGGTAGGCCAGGCCGCTGTCGAGATCGCCCCACTGCACAATGATCTTGGCGCGTTTGATCAGCACATAAAGGCCTGCCGCCAGAATAATGGCAATAATCGCCCAGACGGTATTGATCAGAAACATGATGCCGAGGCAGCCGAGCGCGCCCACCAGCGCGGCGGACCAGTGGTTGAACCGGAAGGTCGGACGGAAACTCGGATTGCTTGAAATCATTTCGTAGAAGCAGGCCAAATTGACCGTGCCGTAGGTCAGCAGGAAAAACATCGTGATGATCGGTGCTATGGAATCAAGCGAGCCGGCCATGATGCCGATCTGCGCAATGATAAACGTCAGAATCACGGCGCGGCGCGGCTCGGCGGATGCGCCACTGCCGTGGGCAAACCATTTGATGCGCTTGAAGATATTATCGCGTGCGAAGGCCTGCAGAATGCGCGGCGCGCCCATCATACTGCCGAGCGCCGAGGAGAGCGTGGCGCTGATGACGCCGGCATAGATCAACGGTCCGAACCAGGCTTTTTCGCGCATGACAAATCCGTCGCCGAGCAGCTCGGAGCGGCTGGAGCTGGCGGCGAGCAGCACAGCGACGCCGGCATAGATCAGGGCAGCGACGCCGATGGAGGCGAAGGTGCCGCGTGGAATGGACTTGGCCGGGTTTTTTAGATCGCCGGACATGTTGACGCCGGCCATGATGCCGGTGACTGCCGGGAAAAAGAGCGCGAACATGGTAAAGAAGGTTTTCCCCTCCATCCACTGCGGTGCCAGATTGGCCTGCAGCATCTCCGGCGTGGCATGCATCCATGCGCCAACGGAAAAGGAGACAATCGAAAGCAGCAGAATCGAGAGAATGCCATACTGTAGCTTGATCGTCCAACCGGCGCCGATGTAGACGCAGATAAAGACCAGCAGATTGGTGATCGAAGCCACAGCCCGCACCGACAGCCCCAGCGCCGGGAACGCGGAAAAGATGGACTCCGTGAAACCGATGACATACATCGTGACGGCCACCGCCTGCGCCACATAAAAGAACACCGCGATCACCCCTCCGAATTCCACCCCGAGGCTGCGGCTGATCAGATAGTATGCCCCGCCCCCCTTGACCCGCATGTTGGTGGAAATCGAGGAGAGCGACAGTCCGGTGATCACCGTAATGACCTTGGCGGCCGCCAGAATCACCAGCGCCGCCCACAGCCCGGCATGGCCCACCACATGGGCATAGCGCAGGAACATGATCACGCCGAGAATCGTCAGCAGACTGGGTGTGAACACCCCCCCAAAGGTTCCGAACTTGGTCGGAGCAGCAGTTTTATCTTTTTTCATCTGATTCCTGAATAACGCGGACTTTTATTTTTGCCCGCGTTCGATCCGGCGGTGGGCGTCCATGAGCTCGCCGGGATTGGTCTGGGCGGCAAGCAGGGAAAGTTCGCCGCAGAGGACGGTGGCGGCGCAGAGGCAGGCGAGACGGCGGGAATTTTCTCCGGGCTCGCGCTGTTCATCGAGTCCCATGCGTTTCATGTTATCCAAGACGAAGTCCAGTCCCTTGCCGTTTCCGACAGTGCCGACAATCAGGTTGGGCAGCGTTACGGAAAACCGGAGATCGCCATCGCGCTCCTCGGCCATCGTGAGGCCCTGCGAACCCTCGACAATGTTGGCGGCGTCCTGACCGGTAGCAAGATAGAAGCCGAGCAGCATATTGGCAAAGTGGGCGTTGGCGCTGCGGGAGCCGCCGGCGAGCATCGTGCCGATCAGATTCTTGCGGATGTTGAGCGTCACAATCTGCTCGGGTGTGGTTTTGAGATAGCGGCGGCAGATTTTTTCGGAAATACGCAACTCGGCCACCACATATTTACCGCGTCCGAGGATGCCGTTGACGGCGGTGGCTTTTTTGTCGGAACAGTAGTTTCCGGAAATGGAGCCGTATTTGAGTTCGGGCTGATATTCGAGAATATGATTCATCAGCGCCTCGGCGGCCTGGGTGCACATGTTATGCCCTGCGGCATCGGCGGTGGTGAATTCAAAACGAAGAAAAAGCAGATTTCCGGCAATCTGGCTGTGCAGATCAATCAGTTTTGCATAGCGGCTTGTACCGGCAACGATTTTCTCCAAAGCCGGAAGTCCGGCCTTGATCTTCTGCAGCGCGTGCAGTGCGGCAGCGGCGTCGGGTGCCTCGAACAGCACCGAGCGGGTCATGCGGTCATCAACCACCGTGCACTTAATGCCGTCGTTGCAGTTCATCGACACCCGCGCGCCGCGGTTGACTGAAGGCCACAGCGGTGTCTCATACGTGGCCAGCGGGACTTCAAAATCGCCCTCGATGACAGGACCTGAAACCTTCAACGGTCCGACAAACTGCATGGGTATCTGTGCAAAGTTACTCATAATTGCTCCTGCATAAAAGGGTATGCCCGATTGAATCGGCATGTCAAACGCTGAACCTGTCCAGTTGGTCCTTTCAACGGAGAACTCCGGTGTTCCATTCGGGCGATAAAAACGCTCACACGATTCTTACATTTTAAGGATTGTTAGGATTCAGCAAATACGAAACATTGGCATCATGGATAAAAGCAAAATCTTGGTTGTTGAGGATGAGTCCCCGATTCAGGAATTGCTGCAGTTTAATCTGGAGCGGAAACAGTATCGCGTAAAGGTGGTCGATTCAGGGGAAGAAGCCATCACGCAGGCGATGGAATTCAATCCGGATCTGATTCTGCTGGATATCATGCTCCCCGGCACGGACGGACTGGAAGTCTGCAAGCATCTGAAGAACAATGCTGCCACAGCAAATATTCCAATCATCATGCTTACGGCACTGTGCGAGGAAGCCGACATCGTGACGGGCCTCGAGCTGGGTGCGGATGATTACGTCACGAAACCCTTCAGCCCCCGTGTGCTGATGGCCCGGGTAAAGGCCGCCCTGCGGCGCTCGGCGGCGCGCAAGCCCGTGTTGGGCAATGAACCGATTTTGATCCACCATATTTCCATCGATGCGGTCCGCCACAAGGTGACGGTTGATGACGAGGCGTTGGCGCTCACCTCCACCGAGTTCAAGATTCTGCACCTGCTCGCCAGCCAGCCCGGCCGGGTTTTTACGCGCTACCAGATCGTGGATGCCGTGCACGGCGAGGGTTATCCCGTCACCGACCGCTCGGTCGATGTGCAGATCGCCGGATTGCGCAAGAAGCTGGGCGACGCCGGAGCGTACGTGGAAACGGTTCGAGGCTTCGGCTACCGCTTTAAAGAAGAAGAGTAGGCGGATTGGAACAATGGAATACGGGATGAGTGGATTGTTGGATGGCCGGACGGGCGGATTGCTGAACAACCGCAATCCCCCCTCCTGCCCCATGAATCCATTCATCCAGCAATCCGAACATCCAGCTTTCTGCACCGGGAATTCGGAGAAGTTCCAGTGAAGAAAAAACACCTGTTCTGGTTGCTGCTGCCCACGTACTGGATTCTTACGGCCATCGCAATCATTGTGATTGCATTCTATGCTTT
>JBFHPA010000017.1:0-23342 GCA_041592955.1 Pontiella sp. | reverse complement strand
GCGGAGCCGGTGGTGTCGGGCGAGCGGGTGTAATCAATAATGCTCTGCAGCTCCTTGGCATTGGGCAGCCGCCAGTCGGAATGGCCCGCAAACTCCATGTCTTCGGCGTATTCCAATGCGGTCGGCCAGTCCATGCCTTTGCCGGAGTCGGCCTTCATCCAGGTCAGTCCCGTGGCTTCATCAGTGATGGTTCCATCGCCGTTGTCTTTGAACTGGTTTTTCCCATAGTCGGAAGCTCCGCGGACATAGAGCACATAAAAGGTCTTTTCTCCTCTGCCTCGCGGGTCCTCAAGGCCGTAGCCCTTGATGCGGCCGTCGGCAAAGTTGACCCCGAACATCGTTTCCGCTCCCCGCATGGTGGAGCTGACATATTTGGTGCTCGTGGCAAACTGTGAATCGATGATGCGGTCGCCGTCTTCGGGTTTACCGTAGGTGAATCTGAAAACGGTGTTATCGATGAACGGTTTAAGGCCGGATGCATTCGTGCTCATCGGATCTGGGTCAGTGCCGTTGAGCTGGATCAGTGAATAGAGCTCCTTGATGGTAGGGAGTCGCCAGTCGGAATAACCACCGACCTTGCATTTCGCGGCGCCTTTGACTGCATCGCTGAAGGTCTTCTTTTCGCCGGGATCCTGCGTCCACATCAGTCCGGTCACCAGATCGGATACGGTCCCATCACCGTTGATCTTGTATGCGGGTTGATTGCCTTCATATTGCGCATCCTGCCCGGCATCCGATCCATAGTCCATAATCTGCCCGGTATCGACGATGGGGTAGGTTGCGGCGGAACTCATTGAGGCCGCAAGGATGCTGAAGATGATGAGATGTGTATTCATACTGCTCTCCTTGATCGCTCTTTACCCATGCGTTTGTGATGTCATGCAATTTAATATCAACGCACGGTCGGCCGATAGATTGCAGAAATATTTGGTAAAAAAACCGTTCGAGCAGTCCGGAGAGTATCTCTCCGCCTATTGGTGACAAAACACCAAGTATTTCATCGTCAGTTGACTGGATGTCCGTTATAAATGTGATGTTCGTCTGCCCGCCGGATGCGCGGGGTAGGGATGAACGAACCCATGGAGGATGCGATGATACATTGGTTGAAAAATAATGATGCGTTGGGAACCGTCAACCGAGGTGTGCCGTGCGAATCGGGGCTGTGCACGCTCTGCCGCTCGGACTGTAAGGGCAAATGCGAAACGTGGATGTCGAGCCTCGTGGGGCGCAAGTTGCTCTATCCGCGCGACTTCCCGCTAACCACGGCGGGCTCGGCGAATGTGACCGCGCTCGGCGTCGGCTATCAATCGCTGCGCATACAAGGCTTTGCCTATGGGGCCCATGGGCTCGACGAAGGACTAACGAACGATCCCGACGACTGCATCTTCCCGAATGTAAATGTGGAAACCGAGTTTGGCGGTGAAATCACAACCAAGTGCCGTGTGCCGATCATGACCGGCGCGCTGGGATCCACCTTTATAGCGGCGCACTACTGGGATTCATTCGCGGTCGGTGCGGCTATCTGCGGGTTCCCGATCGTCGTCGGCGAAAATGTTGTTGGCGTGGATCGCGAATCGACGCTCGAAAACGGAGGGATCACCAATGCTCCGGAACTCGACCGCCGCATCAATACCTTCCTGCGCTATTACGACGGGTATGGCGCGATCATCGTTCAGATGAATGTCGAGGACACCCGTAACGGGGTTGCCGAATATCTTGCAGAAAAATATGGCGACCAAATCATCCTCGAACTCAAGTGGGGGCAGGGAGCCAAGGATATCGGCGGCGAAATCCAGGTAAAGTCGCTCGAATATGCGCAGTTTCTGAAGGACCGCGGCTATGTGGTCGATCCCGACCCGACTGATCCGCATGTCCAGCAGGCCTTCAAGAATCATGCCGTCACGTCGTTCGCGCGTCACAGCCGGCTGGGGGGAACCAACCACGATACATCCGCGCAGGTTCAGGAAGACTTCATGAATGCTGTCGCCTATCTGCGTAAGCTCGGTTTCAAGCGCATCTCGCTCAAGACCGGTGCGTACGGCATGGAGGCGCTGGCCATGTCGATCCGCCTGGCGGCCGATGCCAAACTTGATCTGCTGACCATCGACGGGGCCGGCGGCGGAACCGGCATGAGCCCGTGGAACATGATGGATCACTGGGGGGTTCCTTCACTTCCGCTGCACGCCAAGGCCTATGAATATTGCAAAATGCTTGAAGAGCAGGGCGCCGAAGTGCCGGACATGTCGTTTGCCGGCGGCTTTGCACGTGAAGACCATATCTTCAAGGCGATGGCGCTCGGCGCGCCCTACACGAAGCTGGTTTGCATGGGCCGCGCTCCGATGATTCCGGGCTTCCTGGGTAGCAACATCCAGGGGGTATTCCAGCCGGAAAACCGCGAGGCGCTGCACGGGCATTGGGATGAGCTGCCTCCTTCTGTAACGTCCATCGGGACGTGGCCGGAGGAAATCTTCTCCGGCTGGGAAGCCGTCAAAGCCAAGGTGGGTGCCGATGAAATGAGTAAGATTCCATTCGGGGCGGTCGCCATGTACAGCTATGCCGACAAGCTCGCATGCGGCCTCCAGCAGTTCATGGCGGGTGCGCGCAAGTTTTCGCTGCCGGAAATTTCGCGCGACGACCTCATGGCTGCCAACCGCGAAACAGCGGTCGAAACCGGCATCTCCTACATGACCGATGCGCTGAACGACAAAGCCGTTGAAATCATGAAGGGAAATTTCTAGAGCAGGGTTAAGTTTTAGGTTTTAAGTGTTAAGTGTGGACTCATCAGTGGTGGGTTTGAGGAAACCTTGAACCGAGCGTTAGGCATCTTATACTTGAAACCTAAAAACTTAACACTTGAAACTAATCACTCCTGCGACATTTCGACCAGCGCCTCAAGTTTCCTGAGCGCTGCGCCGGATTCGATGGATTCGACAGCCATCGCCAGACCGGCCTGCGGCGTATCAGCTTTGCCGCCGGCCATGATGGCGAAGGCGGCGTTAAGCAGGACGATGTCGCGCTTCGGGCCTTTTTCGCCGCTGAGGATCGCGCGGGTGATGGCCGCATTTTCGCAGGGTTCTCCGCCGACGAGATCATCGGGCTTGGCTGTGGCCAATCCAAGCCCGGCGGGTTGCACCTCGTAGGCTTCCACTTTGCCGCGCCGGATTTCGGTGACCATGGTGGTCGTCGTGGTGGTGAATTCGTCGAGGCCGTCGTTACCGTGGACGATGAATTGGTAGTGCATGCCGAGCTGTGCGCAGGCATCGGAAACGATCGGCACCAAATCAGGCTTGAAGACGCCCATGATGCCGTTCTTTACGCCGGTCGGATTGCAGAGCGGGCCGAGGATATTAAAGATGCTCCAGACGCCGAGCTCGCGACGTGGGCCGACGACGTGCTTCATGGCGGGATGCAGGCCAGGGGCAAAAAGGAATGCGATGCCGAGCTCAGCAAGACATTCCTCCATGCGCTGTGGGGTGTATTGAATGTTCACGCCGAGCTCGGAAAGTACGTTAGCGCTGCCGCATTTGCTGGATACGCCGTAGGAGCCGTGCTTGGCCACCGTCACGCCCGCGCCGGCAATGACGAAGGCCGCCGTGGTGGAAATATTGAACGTGTGCGCGCCGTCACCGCCCGTACCGACAATGTCGACGGCATTGGGGTCGTCGCATCTGATTTTGGTGGCATTGGCGCGCATGACCTCGGCGCATCCGGCAATGATTTCGGGGGTTTCACCGTTCAGTCGCAATCCGGTGATGAATGCGCCGATCTGCGCTTCGCTGGCATTGCCTGACATAATGTCGGTCATGGCCGCAGCGGCTTCCGCGCGGGTGAGGGTTTCTTTGCTGATGAGTTTGGCGACGACGTCTTTAATCATGGTTGTGCTCCGTAATAGTTTGACCGGATGAACAGGATGCACGGGATGGATTGTGTGCGACTGGTCCAGATCGTTGGAAACGATATTCGAAGCATTGGAAGAATGAAAGCCAGAATGTAGACGAGGCATCTTGCCGCGTTGCATTGGATTTTTTATTTGGAGGGTCGCACGCTGTGCGACCGCGGCCAAAAAAAAGACCGCCCATTAAGACGGTCTTTGCAAAACGCGGGTTGCGGGTTTAGGCAACTTTTGTTTTTGCGGTTTCAACCACTTTGGTGAAGCCGACCGGATCGTGAATGGCGATCTCGGAGAGCATCTTGCGGTTAATGGTGATGTCGCACTTGTTGAGCCCATCGATGAAACGGCTATAGCTGATGCCGTTCATGCGGCAGGCGGCGTTGACGCGAACGATCCACAGGCGACGGAAGTCACGCTTCTTGTGTTTGCGGTGCACATAGGCCATGGCCTGTGCGCGGTCGACGGCTTCTGTCGCTGTGCGGAAAAGCTTGCTGCGTGCTCCGCGGAAACCCCTGGCGAGTTTCAGGCGGCTGTTTCTTCTGGCGCGGGACGCCGGTCCATTGGTTGCTCTTGGCATGATTCAATCTCCAACAAATTAGATGAACGGGGTGATGCGCTTCATATCCGCCTTATCGACGATATCCTGACTGCGCAGTTTCCGTTTCTGCTTACGATTCTTGTTTGAAAGGATGTGGCTTCCACCCATGTGGTTGCGCTTGAGTTTGCCGGTGCCGGTTTTGCTAAACCGCTTGGCAGCACATCTTTTTGTTTTCATTTTAGGCATGGTAACACCGTCCGTTTAATAAATTTAACCCTCTGCGAGATCAGGGAATCGCGCAAAAGAGGAGTGTTTATAGGGAAAGCCCCCCCGCAAGTCTAGTGTTTTTTTACGGGACTTTTCGGCTAGATACCCATTCCTTCGGTGGGTGTTTCGCGGGTACGGACCACCATGCCGCCTTCGGCACGGGATACGAGGCTGTTCGGCGGGGTGCTTTTCATCAGGAATACGTTGCCGGCCACCACGGTTCCGCGGCCAATTACGGTGTTGCCGCCCAGAATGGTGCTGTTGGCATAGACAATCACCTCGTCCTCGACGGTAGGGTGACGCTGGATATGTTTAATGGGGCGGCCGTGTTCATCGAGCGGAAAGCTTTTGGCGCCGAGGGTTACGCCCTGGTAGAGCTTGACGTTGTTGCCGATATGGCAGGTTTCGCCAATGACGACACCGGTTCCGTGGTCGATGAAGAAGCCCTTGCCGATGGTTGCGCCCGGATGGATGTCGATGCCTGTGGTGGAGTGGGTGTATTCACTCATGATGCGCGGAATCAGCGGGACGTCGAGTTTGTAGAGCTCGTGGGCGATGCGGTGCGACGTAATGGCCACGAGTCCGGGGTAGGCCAGCTTGACCTCGGCATAACTCAGCGCAGCGGGGTCGCCATTATAGGAGGCTACCACATCGTCAATCAGCATGGTTCGAATAGCCGGAACCGTTTGGAGAAACTGATTCACGATTTCGGTCGAGGTAGCGAACAGGTTGTCGATCGGGGGCCGTTTTTCATGCAGATCGGCCGCGCCCATCCAACGGAAGGGCAGGGCTTTCTCTATTTCCTGCTGGAGAATTTCGGCCGTATTCGTGAGCTGCTGGACGAAAAAGCCGCGGAAATCAGCGGGCTCGGGGATATAGCGGCCCGGAAAGAGCACGTCGGACAACAGGCGCAGGGCCTCTATGACCTGATCGATTTCCGGGTGCTCCCACAATGGGCGGTCCGGCAGATCGGCATCTTCCTGCGCATAAAGCGGTGCCAGCTTGTCTGCAGTCTCTTGAATTTGTTTGAGTATGTTCATCAAAATTCCTGATTGAATCGTTGCACACGCTAACGATCATGCGCGCCAGAGGCAATTTTATTCTTTAATACGGGTGGTGCATCATTAAATATCCCGCCTCACGTTTTTGAGGTTTACAACATGAACTACATCAGTACACGCGGGCAGATGGAGCCTGTTGAGTTTCAGGAAGCGGTCATGACCGGGCTGGCGCCCGACGGCGGCCTGCTTTTGCCGGAATCCCTTCCGGATGTGCGTGCCGAACTGGCGGCATGGTCGAAGCTCTCGTTTCAGGAGCTGGCCTATGAGGTTATCAGCCTGTTCGCCACCGATATTCCCTCTGGCGATCTCAAAAAACTGATCAACGACAGCTATGCTTCGTTCGACCACCCCGAGGTGGCTCCCACGGTCGAAGTGGGCGATTTCCAGATATTGGAGCTGTTCCACGGCCCAACGCTGGCCTTCAAGGATGTGGCGTTGCAGTTTCTCGGCAACCTGTTCGAGTATATTCTGGAGCAACGCGGGGGAACACTGAATATTCTCGGTGCGACCAGCGGCGACACCGGCAGCGCGGCCATCCACGGGGTGCGCGGCAAGCCGAAGATCAATATTTTCATCATGCATCCGGCGGGGCGCACCAGTCCGCTGCAGGAAAAGCAGATGACCAGCGTGCTCGACAGCAATGTATTCAATCTTGCGGTCGACGGCACGTTCGACGACTGCCAGCACATCATGAAAACCACCTTTGCCAATGTGGACTTCAAAACCGAATATGCGCTCGGTGCCGTCAACTCCGTCAACTGGGCGCGCGTGCTCGCACAGACCGTCTACTATTTTTACTCCGCGTTTCGGGTTATGGATAAGACCGGAGCGGCTTCGGTCCAGTTTTCCGTTCCGACCGGTAACTTTGGCGATATTCTCGCCGGCTACCTCGCGCAGCAAATGGGCTTACCGATCAGCAAGCTGATTCTTGCCACCAACGAAAACGACATTCTCTCGCGCTTTTTCAATACGGGCGTCTACGGCATGGCCGATGTGGTTCCGACCATCAGCCCATCGATGGATATCCAGGTCGCCAGCAACTTTGAGCGCTATCTTTACTACAGTGTGGGACAGGATGCTGAAAAACTGGTGGCACTCATGAATGGCTTCAAGGAAAGCGGCTCGCTTTCTGTCGGGTTGAATATCAACGGCGTGGTTGACGATCTGTTTGTGGCCGGCAAGGGCGACACCGCCTCCACACTTGGAATCATCAAGCGCTATAAGGAGCAGTTCGGCTATGTGCTCGATCCGCACACTGCCGTCGGTGTGCTTGTCGCAGAAGCGTACAAGTCGGCTGATACGCCGATTATCTGCCTTGCCACGGCCCACCCGGCCAAATTCACGCAGGCCATTATCGATGCCACCGGTGAAGCCGTGCATCACCCCATTCTCGATGCGCTGGCCGATGCCGAAACCCGCTGCGACTCTATCGCCAATGATATAGATGCGGTGAAGCAATACCTGATCGATCATATCTGATCCGCTGGGCCCGTGGTGTGGGCGGATGGAAAAAGTTGCTTTCTCTGCGGGGTTTGACAAAATCGGCCATCAAGTTGATTTGGAGAGATGATGAAGCTGCCTTTTTCCCTGTTCCTGGCATTTAAATATCTGAAGCCGAAGCGATCGTTCATTTCCGCGGTAACGGTAATTTCGATGCTGGGCGTGACGATCGGCGTAGCCGTACTGATTGTCGTGCTGTCCGTCATGACGGGCTTCGACGAAGTATGGCGCGACAAGATTCTCGGCTTCAATGCCCATATCAGCATTGTGCAGCAGGGAGGTATCGTGCGCGATCCTGCCCATGTCATTGAACAGACCGCTCAAATCGAAGGAGTAAAGGGGGTGGCGCCGAGTCTGGAAGGATTGGTGCTGATCCAGATCGATGACCGCGTGCACACGCCGGTCCTGCGCGGGGTCGATCCGGAATACGAACCCTCGGTCAGCCGTGTTCCAAACAGCATGGTGGCCGGAACGTTTTCGGTGGAGGATGACCAGATTGTCGTGGGAAGCGACCTGGCCAATCGTTTGAACATCTGGGTCGGCGATAAGATCACCGTCTATTCTCCGCAAAGTTTTGTGGCCGAAGACGAAATCCGCCTGCCGGAGGAGTTAACGGTATCGGGCGTGTTCCATGTCGGCATGTATGAATACGATGTCGGCTTTGCGTTCACCTCGCTCGAAACCGCCCGTTCATTGTACGACGTGGAGAACGGCGTGCACTCGGTGCAGGTGATGCTCGATAATCCCATGATGGCCGCGGTGGCGGCCATGCATATCAACGAAAAGCTGGGGGCTGGCTTTTTTCCGCGTACGTGGATGGAAATGCACAGCCAGATTTTTGCGGCGCTGCATGTGGAAAAGAACATGATGTTTTTCCTGCTGGCATTTGTGGCGCTGGTGGCGGCATTCAGTATCACCAATACGCTGATCACGCTGACGGTGCAGAAGACGCGCGAGATCGGACTGCTTAAGTCGCTGGGCTTCGGAAACGGCGGGATTACGGGCATCTTTTTCTGGATGGGGCTGGCACAGGGCGTGATCGGAAACCTGCTTGGCGTGGGGTTGGCGATGCTGGTGCTGAAGTACCGCAACGAACTCCTGATGTTCATGTCGAGCGAGTTTAATCTCGAACTGCTGCCGCCGGAACTTTATCAGCTGAGTAAGCTGCCCGCCCACACCACCGGTTCCGACATGGCGATCGTCTGCGGGCTGGTAATGGTTTTCTGCACGCTTGCGGGTTTTGTTCCCGCCATGCGCGCCGCGCGCATGGAGCCGGTCGATGCGCTGAGGTATGAATGAAGTTATGGGCGTTCAGCAATGCGCTGCTGTGTTCGATGTCGGCGTGGGCCGAAATCGACGGTGATCCGCTCTATGCAAACATCACGGATACGAACGGAGCCACGTTCTATGCATGGCGACCGTTTTATTCGAGCTCGGTGGAAGGCGAGCGGTGGCGTAAGGATTATCTCTGGCCGCTCTATACGCGCAAGGGGTTCAAAGACGAACAATACAGCCGGCTGCTCTTCTTCGGTTACTCGATGGATTTTTCGCCGGACACCGATCGGGAGCGGACCTGGTTGCTGCCATTCTACTTCCAGGGTACATCAGCCGAAGGAGAGGACTACTTTGCGCTTTTTCCGCTCGGGGGAAAAATCTGCGAATTCCTCGGCCGCGACCGGATCGTTTTTGCTTTGTTTCCGCTCTATGTGAAGTCACACATCAACGATGTGCACACGACGTCCGTGCTGTGGCCGATCGCATCCAAAACATCGGGCGAGAACGTGGAACGGTTCCGCATCTGGCCGCTCTACGGAAGCAACCATCTTCAGAACGAGTTCGAGAAAAAATACATCCTGTGGCCCATCTATAACTCGGTTCAGTACACCAACGACCGCAACCCCGGCGGGGGATTTATTCTGTTTCCGCTCTACGGGCGGGTCAAAACGGAGCAAGCCGATAATTATTGGGTAATCCCTCCGCTTTTTCGCTATGCGCGGAGTGACCAGCAGTGGATCGTCAATGCTCCGTGGCCGTTTATACAGCTCGCCGACGGCGAGGTTTATAAACGGTATATCTGGCCCCTCTATGGCAAGAAGGAACACGACGCCTTCACCAAACAGTTTTTTTTGTGGCCCCTCATATGGAACGGCACGACGGAATATTCCGCGCATGTGCAGCATCGCCGCCGTCTGGTTCCGCTGTTCACCTATGAGTCGGAAGTCGGCACCAAAGCAACGGACGAGCATGAAGTGGATGAGGTATTTTCGCGATACTGGAAGCTCTGGCCGCTGATGAGCTGGGAGCGAAATGAGGACGCCTCACGCTTTCGACTGCTCGAGCTGTGGCCGCTGCGAAACACGCCGGGCATCGAACGCAACTGGGCGCCTTGGTGGACGCTCTACAAGCGTACGGCGAGCGACGACGAGACCGGCCACCATGTCCTTTGGGGGCTTTATCGCCAGACCCGGACGCCAGAGAGGTTTGAATGGAGCTTGCTCAAGGGATTCGCCGGATATAAAAAGAGCGGCGATAGTCGGACGGTTCGTGTTCTATTCATGTCGTTCGGAGACCAGGAGGAGCAGCCATAAACCATTTCATCACAGATATCATGGGTGTTCCCGTGCGCTCTGCGGAGCGCATGGGCGAAAAGATCCTGCAGAGTGTTCACAACACCGGGCATGCGATGTTCATGCTGTTTGAGGCGGTTTGGTTCATTCAGTTTGCTTTCGGCAGGCGAAGCCGTAAAGAAACGGCGACGCAGCTGTACATCACCGGTATCAAGAGTCTTGGGGTCATCACGGTCGTGGCCCTGTTTACCGGGATGATTCTCGCCCTTCAAACCGGACTGGAGCTGCGGCGTTTCGGGCAGGAGGCGTTCATCGGATCCGCCGTGGCGGTTTCCATGATCCGCGAGATGGGGCCGTTCATGACCGGACTGATCATTGCCGCTAGCGTCGGTTCCGCCATCGCCGCGCAGCTCGGCACCATGACCGTTTCCGAGGAAATCGCCGCGCTTGAAGTCATGAGCATCAATCCCAACCGGTTTCTGGTGATGCCGCGGCTGTTCGCGCTGATCGTGATGATGCCCATCCTGTCGGTCTACACCAACATCCTCGGCATTTTCGGCGGCGCGGTGGTCGGCGCGACCCAGCTGGGCGTTTCCATGCAGGCCTACATGGACAACGCCACCCAGTTCGCCACCAACAAGGATCTTTACGTCGGTCTGTTCAAGGCGCTGATCTTCGGCATCATCATCGCGACCGTCGCCTGTCATCAGGGATTCATGACGACGGAAGGCGCGGTGGGCGTGGGCAAGGCAACCCGCCGTTCCGTGATTATCTCCTTTCTGATCATTCTGGTAGTGGGCTACATGGTTACGAGGTTGTTCTACATATGATCCGCTTCGAAAATGTAACGAAAGTATTTGGAAACAAAACCATCCTCGATGGAATCAGCTTCGAGGTAGGTGAGGGGGAAACCTTTGTGATTGTCGGCCTTTCCGGCGCCGGGAAAAGCGTGACGCTCAAGCACATGATTCGACTGATTATGCCGGATGACGGCGCCATTCTGATTGACGGCGAAGAGATCACCGGTCTTCGTCATGCCGCCCTTCACGAGGTCCGGGCTAAATTCGGCGTCCTCTTTCAGAGTGCGGCCCTGCTGCAATGGATGTCCGTGCGCGACAATATCGCCCTGCCGCTGCGCGAGCTGACCAATAAGCCCGAGGAGGAGATTCTCCGCGTGGTGGATGAAAAGCTTGCGATGCTCAACCTTGCGGATGCGGGCGAAAAGTTTCCCGCCGATATTTCGGGCGGCATGCGCAAGCGGGTTGGTTTGGCGCGCGCCATCATTATGAATCCAAAGATTGTCCTTTATGATGAACCGACCTCCGGACTGGATCCGGTAACCTCGCGACGAATCGACGATTTAATCGTGAACATGCGTGAGCAATTGGGTATAACCAGCGTTGTTGTGACTCATGATCTGCATAGCGCTCTGTCCATTGGCACGCGCATCATGATGCTCCATGAGGGAAGCATCGTGGAAAATGCAACGCCCCAGGAGTTCATTCGCTCGAAGAATGAAACGGTGCAGAGTTTTCTGGAATCGCAATACATTACGAAAAAAGGCAAGTGGGAAGGCATGGGCCATGAATAAGTACAAGCACGAGATCACCATCGAAATCATGGTCGGGCTCTTTATGTTTATCGTACTGATTGCCCTGGGTGTTTTCACGATCGTGCTCAGCCGCGATAACCTGTTCAAGCCATCTTACGAGTATGAGTTTGTATTCTCGGAAGTCAGCGGTTTGCGCGAAGGTGATAATGTATACCTGCGCGGCATGAACATAGGCCGTGTCAGGCAAACCGAGCTGAAGAAAAACCGGGTATCCGTCTTTGTGTCGCTCGATGTGCCGATCGCGTTGCGGCGCGGGTACGAAGTCGAGGTCGTCGATGCCTCCATGCTGGGCGGAAAGTTTCTCAAGATTTTCGAGGGTCCCGAAGATGCGCCGCTGCTGGGGGATGGTGTGACGATCCTCGGGTCAAAGCCGTTCGATATCATTACCGATCTTGGCGAAGCGGTGAAAGGCCTGCAGGCCATGATCACGGCCGTTAGCGAGGGGCAGGGCACCCTCGGAAAGCTGTTGCAGGACGACACCCTGTACGAAAACATGGTGGTGGTCGGCGAAGATCTGAAAAACGTTAGCCAGCGCATTCAGCAGGGCGAAGGAACGCTTGGAAAAATACTCTATGACGAAAGCCTTTCCGATGACCTGGAAGCAACCATGGCATCGATTCGCAGCATATCGGCGGCCATTGATGAAGGTGAGGGTACCCTTGGAAAACTCGTTCGTGATGCCAAGCTCTATGATGAAACCACGCTGATGGTCGAGGATATGCGCGCGGCCGTCGATGACCTGCGCGAGGCCTCGCCCATCACCTCCTTCGGCAGCGTGCTTTTCGGCGCATTCTAGGAGATCACGGAGATGGGCTCTCCATCCTCCTCATCGCTCGACGCGCTCTGTCCGCATTGCGGCCACAATGTTCCTCCGGCAGTTCGCTGCAGGCGCTGCGGCATGCGTCTGAAAGGGCGCCGCCGCCGATTCCGATGGTTGCAGGGATCAATGATCGTTCTTCTTGTCGGGCTGATCTGTATTCAAATTGTTGCCCGCAACCGTAAGCCTCCGCTGATAAAGATATCGGATATCAAGCCGCTCATGAATTTTTCCGCCGTTCGTATCCGGGGCACGCTCGAATCCGATGCCCGACGCCTGAGCAGCGGTTCAACCGTGTATATGGTTAACGATGACACCGGCACACTCGCCGTCTTTTCCAATTATGCGTCTGATACGAGTCTTCCGCGGGCGGGCGATCGAATCACTGTTTCAGGAAACCTGAGCGTCGGTGCCGGTAATAATATCCGGTTGCAGATGCGGTCGACCGATCGCGTCGTTGTGGAAACAGCTCAGTTGGAGAACGCATATGCTTCTGAGGTCGCCCTGGCGGATATCACGGCTGATTCCCCAGGCGGGCGCATGCAAGTGCGCGGCAGGGTTTCCAGGGTTTGGATCCCGCCTGCCGAATCGAAGGCCCCGCATCGGATAGTCCTGACCGATCGTAGCGGATCGCTTGATGTGGTGCACTGGCTCCCGGAGCCGCCAATCATTCGCGCCGGCGACATTGTGGAAGTTGATGGTATTGTGCAGGTATATAAAGGTCAGGTGCAACTCAAGCTTCTGCATTCCGGAGATATGAGCGTGTTGGATTGATTGGGCATGCAGTTTTTTATTCCTAATAACCAACGCGCTTATGTGCCGCAATCTTCTTCTGTTTTGCCATTCATTGGGTAGGACGCCCGGACCCAATCAAGCAGCTCTTCGCGCGAGGCAAAACGGGCGTCCATCTGCCCGTCGTAGGCTTCCTTGAGGATTTTTCCGATCAGCCGGCCTTCATTTATACCGAGCGCAATCAGGTCGTGTCCGCGGATCCATGGATCGGGAAGGATCGGTTCATTGGCCATCTCTTCCTGATAGCCGCGCACAAAGTCATAGTTGTCGAGCATGGCGTGGGAGCCGAGACAGTCCAGGCGGTGCAGCTCCATTTCCAGATCAAATGTTTCCGCGCCGATCATCTTCCGCAGGGTCGATGCCCGCATCTGCCGCACATCCATGAAGCGCATGTGACCGCGTATGGCCTCGATAATATGTTTTCTTTCGATGTTGGGGAACTTGAGTCGGGTCAGTATGACATCGGCCATGTCCGCGCCGATGTGCGCATGCCCATCAAAGCGGATGCGCGGCTTTCCATCCGCACCGGGGCCGACCGAAGCCGTCGGTGGCTTGCCCACATCATGCAACAAGACGGTGTAGGCCAGCTCTCTGGCCGTATATGTCGCCTGAATTTTTTCATCCGCCATCATGTTCAGCATAAGGCAGGTGTGCTCGAACACGTCGCCCTCGGGATGAAACTGCTCTGGCTGCTCCTGCCCGACCATGGGAAGAAGCTCGGGAATAATGGGCGCAAGAAGTCCGACTTCATGCAGATGCCGCAGCGCATCACCCGGTTTGGGGCTCTCGGTCAGCATGCGGGTCAGTTCAGCTTCGATGCGCTCGGAACTGACCTTCTCAATACAAGGGGCCATGCTGCGAATGGCGTTCTCGGTTTTCGGATCGAGCGCAAATTCAAGCGTATGCGCGAAACGCAAAGCGCGGAGCATACGAAGATGGTCTTCACGGAACCGCTCTTCCGGATCGCCGATGGCAGTCACGAGTTTTTTTTCAAGGTCCTGCTGTCCGTTGACATAGTCGAGGATCTGTTTTTTGACCGGATCGTAGAACATGCCGTTGATCGTGAAGTCGCGCCGCAAGGCATCCTCTTCGGCGGCACTGAAGACAATGCTTTCCGGGTGGCGGCCGTCCAGAATACCGATATCCTTGCGGAAGGTGGCCACCTCGACGGTTTCCTTCCCGTCCGCCACGGCAATGACTCCGAAGGCCTTGCCGATTGGAATGGTTTTTGAAAACAGGCTTTCCACCTGATCGGGGAGGGCGTCGGTTGCGACGTCGTAGTCCTTGGGGGTTCTTCCGAGCAGCTCGTCGCGCACGCATCCTCCGGCGAAAAAGGCGGTAAAGCCTGCGGTCTGCAAGCTTTTCACCACGGCCAGCGCCGCATCTTTCTGACGGACTATTTTACCCATATAATCTTTTACCCTTGTTTGAATGAACTATAGTTTCCCTAGTTTGTCGAAGGAAACATAAAGATGGGAATCCTCAAATGAAGCAATTTCTCTCCGCATTATTTCCGCTACTCGCATTGGCGGTCGCTGCTTTCGGGCAGTTTGATCCGTTCGATGTGCAAATCGAACTTCAAGGGTCTGAAGTCAGGGTGGCGGTCGACATACCTGCTAAGCATTACCTGTACGCCGACAGCTTTGCGGTCACTGATGCGCTGGGGAACGAGCAGGAAGCATTCGCGCTTCCAAAAACATCGGTTATTACCGACCCTGTATCCGGAGACCCAAAACCGGTTTTCGCAGAAACCTTTGCGGGTATCTTCAAGTGGCAGCCGCAGGACGGCGGGTCGGCGGCAATCCACGTCAAGTACTGGGGTTGTAACGACGAAGTCTGCTTCATGCCGCAAACCAAGGTGTTGGAGCTTGCCGCCATTGAGCCGGTCGAAGAAACCGAAACAACCGATACAGCCGGAACCGATGCCCCCGACTGGCAGGTGCAGCTTGATTCTTACGAGGTGCTCGGCACAGCCGTGGGCTACAAGAAAGCCGGACCCTTCATTCGGTTTCTTGATACCGTGGAAAGCGGCGTCGGAGGGGATGTTACCGGATTTAGGCTGTTTTTGGTCGATCCTGTTGCTTTTGTGCGCGAGTCCGGTCTGCTGCTGGCCATCTTCTTTATTCTGATTGGCGGCCTGGCGCTGAATCTGACCCCCTGCGTGCTGCCGATGATTCCGGTCAATCTCGCGATTATCGGGGCGGGTGCGCAAGCCGGCTCCAAGGGTCGGGGTTTTGCATTGGGTGCAACTTATGGGTTGGGCATCGCGCTCGTGTATGGCCTGCTGGGCGTGATCGTTGTACTGACGGGATCGCAGTTCGGAACCATTCAGGCCAATCCCTGGTTTAATCTGATCATTGCCGTTATCTTCGCCGTGTTGGCGCTGGCGATGTTCGATGTATTCCACATCGACTTTTCGCGTTTCCAATCCAAGCTTGGAAGCGGGCCGAAGCGGCAGGGAAGCTTTATCGTGGCCATAGGGATGGGTTCGGTCGCGGCGTTGCTGGCCGGTGCATGCGTTGCGCCGGTGGTCATCGCAGTGCTGCTGCTGGCCTCCAACGTATACGAAGCCAATGCACTTGCCGGATTGCTGCTGCCGTTTGTGCTGGGCATCGGTATGGCGTTGCCATGGCCCTTTGCCGGTGCGGGTCTCTCGTTCCTTCCCAAGCCCGGAAAATGGATGGAATACGTCAAATACGGATTTGGGGTGGGCATCATCTTTTTCGCGCTGTATTACGGCCATCTGAGCTACAGAGCCTTCCGTCCCGCCGACATCACCGGCGAAGGAGAAATCGAGGGGCATCATATTGTGGACGGCGCAACCAATGTCGGGCTGGCGGATGCGTTGAAACTGGCGCGTGAGAAGGGCGAGCCGGTCTTTATCGATTTCTGGGCCAGCTGGTGCAAGAACTGCAAGGTCATGGAAAAGACCACGTTCAGGGATGAAATGGTCAAGGCGCGGCTCGAGGGTTATACCTTCATAAAATATATCGCGGAAGACCTGGGCAATCCGGAAACAGTCGCCGTTCTGGATCAGTTCGGTATTCAGGGATTGCCCACATTCGTCGTACTCCGGGCGAAATAGGCCGGCCTAAATATCGCTCATCAGCTCGGCCCGAAAGCTGCCGACAGCGACTTTGCTTTTGAGGAGAACAGGAATATGCCGGTGGTCGGCCGTGCACCAGATCTCCAGTGTGGCTTTCTTGCTCTTCTTAAAAATCCCGCCGAGATCCTTGATGTCAGGGATCAATTTAAAGGTGTCATATTTCTTCCCGTTCACCTTGATCGTTTCCCGTTTGACGACTGCGACCCTCGCGACTTTACACTTCTTGCCATCCGTCATCGGCCCTTCGATAACTGCGCCCACGTCGAACGTCTGGTTGCGTACAAAGTAAAAGGACGAAAGCGGGTCAAGCGTGTTAGCCATGATGGGCGTTATCTGAGATTTGCCGCCAAGAGCCTCATAATAACGGGCTTGTAGATTCTCCCAGTCAAAGTCCACCGTAATGTCTCTCTTCGTGTCGCCTTCCCGCTGAATCTGGGTGAAGCCGAGCGACCGGCTGACATCATATTCGGCCAGCGAGGAGAAATTATCCCGCACTTTAAATAGATGGTCGACCACCGGCCGTGTTTTGGCGGTCATCATGAAGCTTCGAATCAGGCGGCCATCCATCTCCTCGTCCGGCAGCACTTCGAGCGCGGCGTAGCCTGCCACAATGAATTGCCAGCCCAGACTATACTTGAGATGCTCGCCGGGTTCGAACACTGGGAGGCTCTCTTCGGTGAGCTGGTCCTCCGCCATCGCACTCCAGCGGCCGAGTAACGGAAGAGTGAACAGGGCGGCAAGAAAATGTCTTCGCTGCGGCATGGAGATCTCCGGTGGAAATGAACTCTCGGAGGGTACCCAATTACCGCAGAAACCTCAACGCGTTAGATGGGTCAATTGCGGATAAAACTAGGCTGATTTCTGCTGCTCTTCAGCCGCGATGACCTCAATGCCGGCAAGCGGGTGGAGGCCATGCTCGACCATGTCCCGGGTGATGACGCATCGGGCAATATCATTACGCATCGGGGTTTCATACATGACGTCCAGCATCAGATGCTCGATGATGGCGCGCAATCCACGGGCACCGGTTTTTCGCTTGATGGCCATGCTTGCGAGGGCGGTCAGCGCTTCGATCTCGAACTCGAGCTCGACGTTGTCCATGGAGAGCAGTTTCTTGTACTGCTTAACCATAGCGTTCTTCGGTTCGGTCAGGATGCGGACCAGTTCCTCTTCGGTCAGCTCCTTGAGCATCGTTACCACCGGAAGACGGCCGATAAACTCGGGAATCAGTCCGTACCGGAGCAGATCTTCCGATTCAACGTTCATCGTTACAAAGTTGGGCGACAATTTCTCCTCCTTGACGGAGGTGCCGAACCCGATGGATTTCTTGTCCGACCGCTGCTTGATAATGTCTTCGATGCCGACGAATGCTCCGCCGCAGATGAAGAGAATATTGGAGGTGTCGATTTCCAGGTACTCCTGCTGCGGATGCTTCCGGCCGCCTTTCGGGGGAACTCGGGCCACAGTGCCTTCGATAATCTTCAGCAGGGCCTGCTGGACGCCCTCTCCGGAGACATCGCGCGTGAGCGAAACGTTATCCGTTCGGCGTCCGATCTTGTCGATTTCATCGATGTAGATGATGCCGCGCTGGGCGCGCTCGACGTCGTAATCAGCCGCCTGCAGGAGTTGCAAAAGAATATTTTCCACGTCCTCGCCCACATAGCCCGCCTCGGTAACGGTGGTCGCATCCGTGATGGCATAAGGAACGTTAAGGCTGCGTGCGAGCGTTTTGGCCAGCAGGGTTTTTCCGCTTCCCGTGGGGCCGATGAGCAATACGTTGCTCTTGTCGATCTCTACGCCGTCTTCATCGATCTGGGCAAACATGCGCTTGTAGTGATTGTGGACGGCCACGGAAAGAACCTTCTTGGCCATCTCCTGTCCGACGACATATTCATCCAGCTTGGCCTTGAGCTCATGCGGCGCAAGTACGCCGATCTCCTGCGAGGTAGAGGGTTCCTCGGCCCGATCAGCCGATTGATGACCCAGCAAGGCATCGCATAGCCCCACGCATTCATCGCAGATGAATACACCGGGACCGGCGATCAGGCGCTTGACCTCTTTCTCGTCCTTCCCGCAGAAGGAACACTCAGGCGTATTATGTTTATCCGTCATCGGATTTCCTTGAAACTATTTCGCGTGGGCGACGACTTCGTCGACCATTCCGTATTCCACCGCCTCGGCCGCCGACATGAAGTTGTCGCGGTCGGTGTCTTTTTCCAGATCCTCGATGCTCCGGCCGGAATGATTGGCCAGAATCGTGTTGAGGATTTGCTTGATACGCATGATTTCCTGCGCTTGGATGTTGATATCCGTGGCCTGTCCCTGTGCGCCGCCGAGCGGTTGGTGAATCATGATGCGCGCGTTGGGCAGAGCAAAGCGTTTACCTTTTGCGCCGGCAGCCAGCAGTACGGCGCCCATGCTGGCGGCCTGTCCGACGCAATACGTCGTGATGTCGCATTTCAGAAACTGCATCGTGTCGTAAATGGCCAGCCCGGCGGTGACCACGCCGCCCGGTGAGTTGATATAGAGGCTGATATCCTTCTCCGGATCCTCGCTTTGCAGGAACAGCAACTGTGCAATCACGAGATTTGCGACGTTGTCGTCAATCGCGGTTC
The DNA here is from genome assembly GCA_041592955.1 of Pontiella sp. Classification (GTDB taxonomy): domain Bacteria; phylum Verrucomicrobiota; class Kiritimatiellia; order Kiritimatiellales; family Pontiellaceae; genus Pontiella. The sequence continues at coordinate 4,575 of JBFHPA010000017.1, read as the reverse complement.
CAAGGAAAATGATGCGTTCTTTCAGCAGTCGCGAATAAATGTCGTATGAGCGTTCTCCGCGCCCGGTTTGTTCCACCACAATGGGAACAAGCATTTGTGCCGTTTCGTTCATATCGTTTTCCTTGGTTGGATGAATACAACGTCCCATGACTGGTTCCATGCCCATTGTCATCAATCCATTTATATCTATATCAAAAGTTCCCAAAAACCAAGATTACTTGATCTTTGCCTTTTCGACCATGTAGTCGAGTGCCTTATTGAAGCGGATTTGCTCGCCCACGCTTCCAATGGAATCATTCTCTTCCAATTCCTTACGGAGCTCCCGCGCATCCTTACGCTGGCGCACCGCCATGGTGGCAATTTCTTCATCGATTTCCGCATCACTGGCTTCAAACTCCAGTTCTGAAGCAATTCCAAGGCCAATATAGCGTAACTTCACATTTTCAATGGCGCGATTTTGGGCTTCCTTGAAGATATCTTCCTGCTGCTCAGCGATCTGCTCCTGCGTCAGGCCTGTCATCATGCGTTGCTGCGCAATGTCATACATGACATTACGGGTTTGCTGCTGCACCACGCTCTCCGGCACATCGAGCTTTGTCTTCTTGATCAGATACTGGATAATCTGTTCGTGTTTCTTGCCCAGCGCCACATTTTCGGCCTGCAGCTCAAGCTGCTCGCGGATGGTGCTGCGAAGCGCCTCCTCGGACTCCACCTGCAGACGGCCGAGGAACTCCTCGTCGAGTTCCGGCAGCGCACGGACGCGCACCGCGGTCACTTCGATGTTGTAGACCGCTTTGATGCCGGCCAGTTCCTTGACCATGAAGCTTTCCGGAAATTCAACGTTCACGACCTTTTTGTCGCCAGGTTTCAGTCCGATCAAAGCCTCGCCCATGCCGGGAATGAAAGCATGCTCGTCGGCAGAAACCCAGTAGCCCTCTCCTGAGCCGATGCCTTTGGCTTCCGGAATAGCTTCCTTCAGCGGTGTGCCATCGGTGGTTGCTTCATAAGTCAGCTGGCCCATGTCGCCCGCCTCAATCGTCTTGCCTTCCACTTCTTCGTAGTTGGCGTGCTGGCTCAGGATCGCATCGATCTGTTCCTGAACCTGTGCGTCGGTCACTTCGATTTTTTCTGTCTTGACGGGAATATCGGTGTATTTCGGCAGCTTGAATTCAGGTTCGACGTCGACGGTTACGGCGAACGAAACCGGCTCATTCTCCTTGATATCCACCTCGGTGGCGTCCACCACGTTGACGACCTTGAGCGAAGACTCCTGAAGCGCTTCGTGGTAGTATTTAGGCAGCACGCGGTCCTGAATCTCCTGATTGATCTCCTTGGCATATTTGGAAGCAATCACATGTTTCGGGGCCTTTCCTTTGCGGAAGCCGGGAATATTGGCGTATTTGGCGTAGGCTTTAATCGCATCCTCGCGCTCGACATTGATTTTATCAGCCGGAATTTCAATCGACATCGTTTTGCGGCAAGCGCCGGCATCCTTCAATGAAACTTTCATAAATCCTTGTACTCCTGTGTAGTTGCCATTTTGTGATAAAAGGCGGTGACATTACGCATGAACGCCAGAGAGGTCAAGTCCGCGCGAGAGGGCTTTACGCTTACTTTCCGAGGGCCTGGAAGCCCTTGTCCAGCAGCTTTCGGGCGGTCAGATTGCGGGTGTTTTTGTCGGGGCAGCCCAGCAAAACGGCGACCACGCGTTTGCCGTTGCGTTCTGCCGTTGCGGCAAGCGACCAGCCGCCACGGGAATGGTAGCCGGTTTTCAGCCCGTCACAGCCTGGGTAGGGATCTTTGCCAACCAGCGCGTTGCGGTTGGCCAGCATGAATTTTTCCGGGCGGATGGGCGAAAGCGGAAGGTAGGTGAGCTTGGTGCCGGTGTAGCGCAGGGTTTCCGGATGCCGCAAGGCGGCCAGACTCAGGATGGCGATATCGTAGGCCGTGCTGATGTCCGGCTGCCGACCGCCAGAGGGCGGAAGTCCGTGCTCGGAATGGTAGACGGTGGAATTCATGCCCAGCTCGCGGGCCTTCTGGTTCATCATATCGACAAACGCGGCCTTGCTGCCGGCCACATGGATGCCGAGCACCCGGGCGGCATCATTGGCCGAATGGATGACCAGGGCTTTGAGCAGGTCATCGACGGTGAAGGCGCCTGATTCGCGTATGTCGAGATACACTTGCGATCCGCCGACTCCCGTACCTTCTTTGGTGATATTAACTGTATCGGTAAGGCGGATGATGCCCGCGTCAACCTGTTCCAGTACAATCAGCATGGTCATCAGCTTGGTCACGCTGGCCGGGTAGGCATAGCCCTCCTCTCGATCCCGGAACAAAATCCTTCCGGTTCTGGCATCCACCACAATGGCGCTTTTGTAGGGATTGCCGGTCAGACTGGAATAAACCTTGGAGGTGCGCCGGTTCGGCCGGTCAGAGCGCAGATACCCGCTGCGATTGACCGGTTCGGCGATCGTTTCGCGGGTTCGGCCTTCAGGCAATGCGGACACTGCAACCGGGATTACTCCTTCAGTGGCGCTCAAGGGTTTAGAAAAATTAAGCTCCGGAATCTTGAAGCCATCTTCGAGTTCAGGAAATGAATCATGCGATGTGTCCTCAACCGGGGCCGGGGAAGGGGCTGGAGATGGCTTTTCGCGGCTATCCCCCCGCGACCCGATCACGACAAGGAAGACGAGCACATGCAAGGCAATAAGTACGGCGGCAATGAGTGTGACGTTGCTTTTTTTCATATGAAAATGTACCAATTCCATGTGCGACAAAGTCGCGGATTTCTGATTTTAGATTTCCGATTGACGATTTATGGGTCTGCGACAGCTTCTGAATGAGAAGGCCAACGCCGCTTGAGTTCCATAAATCAAAAATTATAAATCAAAAATCGGCAATACTAAACGGCCCGACATCACAAGGAATTCATGAACGACATACAATCCCAATTTGTAAAAAAGATCCTTTCGGAAGAGGCAACAAATCCAAAGGACTTGGGCTCGGCCTTCGCGCCCTCCAACATTGCCCTTTGCAAATATTGGGGGAAACGGGATGCCGCACTCAATCTGCCGATCAACTCCAGCCTCTCCATCTCGCTTGGCAACCTCGGCACGCGCACGGAAATCCGGAAACGCGACGGGGGCGCAGCCTCGGATTTAATTTCACTCAATAACGTAATTCAATCGGCAGACACCTCTTTTGCCAAACGCGTCTCGGTCTTCCTTGATCTGTTTCGTCCAATGCTCGGTAACACAGGATTCGAAGTCCGGACTCAAAACAATATTCCAACCGCCGCCGGTCTGGCATCGTCGGCCTCCGGGTTTGCGGCACTGGTGATAGCGCTGGACGAGCTCACGGGGTGGGGACTGGAGAAAAACAAACTATCGATGCTGGCGCGCCTCGGAAGCGGCAGCGCATCGCGGTCGGTGTTCGATGGTTTCGTGCAATGGCATGCCGGCACCCGTTCCGACGGACTCGACTCGTTTGCCGAAAAGCTTCCTGTTGAGTGGCCGGAATTCCGCATCGGCATTCTCGAACTCTCTGCGGATGAGAAACCGGTCGGGTCGCGCGACGGGATGAATCGTACCGTCGAAACCTCGGAACTGTATAAAAGCTGGCCGAAGCAGGCCGATGCCGACCTTGAAACCATCCGCTTAGCGATTCATGCGCAGGATTTCTCAGCCCTCGGAAAAACCGCCGAGCGCAACGCGCTTACAATGCACGCGACGATGATGGCCGCATGGCCGCCGCTCATTTATCTCCGGCCCGAAACCCTTGAGCAGATCCATAAGGTGCAGCGCCTCCGTGCTGAAGGCCTGCAGGTCTACCTCACCATCGATGCCGGCCCCAACATCAAGCTGCTTTTTCTCGAAGAAAACGAAAGCGCAGTCTCGGAGGCTTTTCCCGGCCTGCAAACCATCAAACCCTTTGGTTAGAACATGCCGGAGCTTCCAGAGGTAGAGACGATTGTGCGGCAGCTGCGGGCGCGGGGGGTGGAAGGACGCGAAATCCGGTCCGTGCAGATCAGTTGGCCGCGGATCGTTGAACCTTTGTCTGCGGCTGTGTTTTCTCGGCAGGTTCAGGGAACCACAATCGAGCGGATTACGCGGACCGGTAAATGGATGATGTTCCATCTGAGCTCGGGACAGACACTCATGATTCACCTGCGAATGTCCGGCTCCTTTTCCGCGGAAAAAGGATCGCACGATCGGGCGGTGCTGAAGCTGTCTGACGAGCTGAATCTTTATTACCGCGATACCCGTAAATTCGGACGATGGAAGCTGGTGGATGATCCCGCCGAAATCCTTTCTTACCTGGGGCCGGACGCATTGACTGCGCGGTTTTCCAGGAAATATTTTGTTGCCGAGATGCGAAGACGGCATCGCATGATCAAACCGCTCTTGCTGGATCAGTCGATCGTGGCGGGACTGGGAAACATTTATGCGGACGAGGCTCTTTGGGAATCGAAGATCCATCCGGAACGGGTGTCGGATTCGCTGAGCGAAGCCGAACTGGAGTCTTTGTTCAAGGCGATCAAGCATGTGCTGAAGGTAGGCGTGGCGAATCGCG
>JBFHPA010000016.1:0-24268 GCA_041592955.1 Pontiella sp. | reverse complement strand
GCAGGAAGCCCATGCCTTCGCGGCCGATAATGTTTTCGGCGGGAACTTCGCAGTCCTCGAAAATCAGTTCGCGGGTGGCGGAAGCGCGGATGCCGAGTTTGTCTTCCTTCTTGCCGAAGCTGAAGCCGGGGGTATCCTTTTCGACGATGAAGCAGGAGACGCCGCGGGCACCCTTGGATTTGTTGGTCACGGCGAAGATGGTATAGATGTCAGCTTCACCGCCGTTGGTGATCCACTGCTTGGTGCCGTTGAGGACATACTTGTCGCCCTTCTTCACTGCGGTGGTGGCGATGCCGCCGGCATCGGAGCCGGCGTTCGGCTCAGTCAGGCCGAAGGCCGCCCATTTTTCGCCGGTGGCCAGCGGGGAGAGGTATTTCTTTTTCTGCTCGTCGGAACCGCCGATGATGATCGGATCGGCGCCGAGGGCGTTGGCCGCGTAGGAAACGGACACGCCGATGCAGTATTTGGACATGGTTTCGATCGCCAGCGTGAAACCCATATGATCCGCGCCAAAGCCGCCATATTCTTCGGGAATGTACAATCCCATCAGATCCATCTGCGCCAACTCGTTGAGCAGATCCGCCGGAAAGATTCCCTTTTCGTCGAGTTCCGCACGAACCGGAACAATGCGCTCCTTGCCGAAGTCGTCGATCAGATCGATGATTTCCTGCTGCTCTTCAGTAATTCCCCAGTTGATAGCCATGTCGTCCTTCTCCTAGTTAGTTAACCCCAATAATCCTACTCGTTCTCGTCTCTCGTTCTCGCCCTCGAATGTCCGATTACGAAGGACGAGGAGGAAGGACGAGGACGATTAAATTCCTTTATCCTTCTTCTGCTTCCAAAAAGCGTTCGGCTTCGAGCGCCGCGGCGCAGCCGGTACCGGCGGCGGTGACCGCCTGACGGTAAATGGCGTCCGACACATCGCCGGCCGCATAGACCCCCGGGATGCTGGTCTTGACGCCGTCAGCGATCAGGTAGCCGACGTCATCGGTTTCAAGCTGGCCGTCAAAGGCTTCCGTGTTCGGTTTGTGGCCGATGGCCGAAAAATAGCCGCTGCATTCGATTTCAGAAATCTCATTGGTCTTGACGTTTTTCACGCGGATACCGGTCACGCCGGAATCGTCACCCAGCACCTCTTCCACCACGGTATCCCAGGCAATTTCGATCTTCTCGTGTTTGATGGCGCGATCGGCCATGATTTTGGAGGCTCGCAGCTCGTCGCGACGGTGAACCAACGTCACCTTGGAGGCGAACTTGGTCAGGAAGATAGCCTCTTCGCAGGCGGTGTCGCCGCCGCCAATCACGACGACCGGCACATCCTTGTAAAACGCGCCATCGCAGGTGGCGCAGGCTGTGACACCGCGTCCCAGAAACTTTTGCTCGGATTCCAGGCCGAGGTATTTGGCCGTCGCGCCGGTGGCGATGATGACGGTTTTCGCCTCGATCGGATCGCCGGCCATCATTTCAAGCTTGAAGGGGCGTTTGGAAAAATCGGCTTTCGCCACGGCATCGTACTCCAGGAACTTCGCGCCGAAGCGCGCGGCCTGCGCCTTGAACTTGTCCATCATTTCCGTGCCGTCGATCCCGTCCGGAAAGCCGGGATAGTTTTCGACGTCGGTGGTGATGGTGAGCTGCCCGCCCGGCTGCATGCCTTCGATCACGAGCGGTTCCAGGTTGGCGCGCGCGGTGTAGATCGCGGCGGTCATACCGGCGGCACCGGCTCCAATGATTACAACGTTTTCCATATCAGATTCCTTTTCGTTGGATTAATGGATGAATGGATTACAGGATTGCCGAGCCCTTTTCAAACCGCCATTCCATCCAATCATTCCATAATCCTATATTCCACTCTACGATGCCTTTGCCGCAGCGATCTGCTTCTGGAATTCCGGCACGATTTCGTGCAGATCGCCGATGAGGCCGAAGTCGGCCACATCGAAGATCGGGGCATCGGGATCCTTGTTGATCGCAATGATCATGTCGGAACTCTGCATGCCGGCCAGATGCTGAATGGCACCGGAAATACCGCAGGCAATGTAGACCACCGGACAAACAGTCTTGCCGGTCTGCCCCACCTGGTGGTGGTGAGAAATCCAGCCCGCATCCACTGTGGCGCGCGAGGCGCCAACAGCCGCGCCCATTTCAGCGGCGAAGTCGTAGATAACCTTGAAGTTTTCCGGCTTACCAACACCGCGTCCGCCGGAAACGATAAACTGCGCGGCGTTGAGATCGATGCTGTTGTCGTCGGCTTCATGAACGGATTCCAGCCGCCGCATACGCTCCGGCACACCGGAAAGATCGACTTCAAACGAAATCTGCTCACCGGCCTCGTTGTCCGAAAGCTTGGTTTTCTTGAAGACGTTGGAGCGGACCGTTGCCATCTGCGGGCGATGATTCGGGCAGATGATGGTGGCCATGATATTACCGCCAAACGCCGGACGGGTCTGCAGCAGGTTGCCCGCTTCGACGTCGAAATCCAGCTCGGTGCAGTCGGCGGTCAGCCCGGCATCGACCATCACGGCGACGGTCGGCGCGAGGCTGCGGCCGATGGTGGTCGCGCCATAGAGCACGATCTCCGGCTTCTTTTCGTTGATCAGCTGCGCAACCGCGCGGGAATAGTAGTCGTTCTGATAGTCGGCCAGTTTCGGGTCGTCGATGGTGTAGACCTTCTTCGCGCCAAAGTTGTAAAGCTCCTGGCAGAGTTCCGCTCCATTGGCGGAAGGCAGAACGGCCGCGAGTGTGTAGCCTGATTTTTCGCAGAGTACCTGCCCCTGGCTGAGGAGTTCCTGCACCACGCCGGCCAGTTTGCCTTCGCGTTGCTCCGCAAATACCCAAAGTTCTTTTGTCGTGCTCATAGTACGTGCTGCTCCTTCAGTTTTCCGATCAGTTCCGCAATCATTTCGGACGGCTCGCCGGAGAGGATTTCCTTGTTCAGCTTAACCGGCGGCGCGAATACCTTGCTCACCTTGGTGGGTGATCCGGCAAGGCCGATGTAATCCTCGCGCGGCTGGAGTTCATCGTAGCCCCATGTCGGGATCTCGGCCTTCTTGGCCGCCATCTTTTTCTTCAGCGACGGCATGCGCAGCTGGTTGGCTTCCTTCACCACGGTCAGGGCGGCGGGTTTATCGACATCCCAGATTTCGTAACCGTCTTCGGTCACCTTGTTGACCTTGAAGGTGTCGCCGGTCACTTCGACGGCCTTGGCATAGGTGAGCATCGGGATGTCGAGGAAGTGCGCCACACCGGGCCCGACCTGCGCCGTGTCGCCGTCAATCGCCTGCTTGCCGAAGAGAATCAGATCAACATCTTCGAGCTTCTTGATCGCGAGGTGGATGGTGTAGGAGGTGGCCCACGTGTCGGCACCGCCGAACTTGCGGTCGGAAATCAGAATGGCTTCATCCGCGCCATGCGAGAGCGCCGTGCGAAGCGCCTCCTCGGCCTGCGGCGGACCCATCGAAATTACGGTGACCTTTCCGCCATGCTCGTCCTTGAGCTGCAGCGCCATTTCCAGCGCGTTTTCATCGAACGGATTGATAATGGATGGAACCCCTGCACGATTCAGTCGATTGGTCTCGCGATCAATCGTGACCTTGTCCGAATCGGGCACCTGCTTGATGCATACTACGATGTTCATGAACACCCCTTTCCCGAGTTGAAAAATAAAGGGAACAGAATATGGCAATGGAACGGGGCTCACAAGATCAAACACGCATAATCAATGCGTATTTTGTACTTAAATGGTTTCCATGAACCAATGCCTCCCTCCCGGGTACTCCAACCTGCGGATAATACATGACTTATGTTATCCTATATTACTTGTTATCAGGTATTTATGTTTTTTTTGAAGGTTGTCCTTTTACTATCTATTGAATATACTGACCGTTGGATTCAGGGAGGTCATAACATGCGTGCATTGAACAGCAGCAACTGTCGTGTTCTCATCCACATCTTTTTCACCCTGCTCGCCGTCCATGCCCATGCGTGGACGCCCAAACCCGTCGCAGACGATCCGCTGGTACGCATGCCCGGCACGCAACCGGGTCAGGTGGTGGATCTGGAGTCGGACAAGCAATGCCTGAGCTGCCATGGCGGATTCGAGATGGACCACTGGAAAGGCACGATGATGGCGCAGGCCGGTCGCGACCCTCTGTTCTGGGCGGGATTGACCGTCGCTGCGCAGGATTCCATTTGGGCACTGGGCAACCCCAACGCCGCCGATCTATGCATCCGGTGCCACTTTCCGATGGGTTGGCTCGATGGGCGCTCTGATCCGGTGAACGCCTCGCTGATGCGCGGAGAGGATTATGAGGGCGTAAGCTGCAAGATCTGCCATTACATGTATGACCCCAATTATCAGGCCACTTATGACGGCACCCGCGAAGGAAGCGATTGGGTCAACTACTGGGATGAGGTCGGCAATCTCCCGAGCGCTGTCGATGCCACTCGAAATGCCGATGCCGAGGCAGCAGGAGACATCCTTTATTTCAATGGAAACAGCTTCTTCTCTAATGACGCCCCTGCCAGCGCAGGCTACACGGAAAACGGCGGCGGCCATATGTATGTGGTTACCCATACAACCGGTATACGGGACGGCAAACGCGGTCCTTTCAGCGATGCCAATGCCAAGCATGACATGCTGTACAGCCGCTACCACAAGAGCAAATATTTCTGCAGCACCTGTCATGATATTTCAAATCCCGCATTAGCCAACCTGCCCTACACCAACACGGTGCCCGGCGATGGCACAACCATACTGACTACCGAGTCGCAGCCGGTTTCCAGCTATGCACATGTTGAGCGTACTTTTTCGGAATTTATGTTATCCGACTTTGGTCTGCAGGGCGGAGCCGCTGGCACGGGCCCCTACAGCCCCGATCAATTTCAAACCTCTCATGCGGGGAACAAGATTGCCACCTGCCAGGACTGCCACTTCCGCGATTTACCGGACGGCAACAAAGCCGGGAATTCCGGTGTGGTGCGTCCCTCCGGATCCTCGGCCCATCCTCTCAGCGGAGTACCGGAACATCGGATGATCGGCGGCAACCTGTGGGTGCCCTATATACTCGCCAGTATTGAGTCCACCTCGCCGAATTATAATCCAATAAACGAAACCCTCCTCAAACAGGGCCCTGCGGCGCTGACGCTCGACTTTACCCAGGGCGAAGCGCTCGACCCGTTCATGCTGCTGGAAACCGTGTCGCTCTCCGGGCAGATGCTGCAGGACTCCATCTCCATGACCAATGCCAACTATAACCTGGGCACCAGCGAGTTCACCCTGCGGTTGCAGAATCACACCGGACACAAACTGATTTCCGGCTACCCGGAAGGGCGGCGCATGTTCCTCAATATCAAGGCCTATGCCAACGATGAGCTGATCTTTGAAATAAATCCCTATGACTATTCTGTGGGCACGCTCAAGGGCCTTGCGAATTCGCAAAGCAGTCCCGCTCTTAATCCGTCTGAAGCCTACGTGGACGAACTGGTTTATGAGGTCCACCAATCCAGCTCCCTGCTGGGTGTCGACGAGACATTTCATATGGCGCTGGCGACCGAACGGTACAAGGATAACCGAATCCTGCCCAAAGGCTTCAGGAGTGCCGAAGCAGCCGCCCGCCTGTGCGAACCGGTATGGCACGGTCACTCCGATGACAGCTTCCACTCGCCCAGCAACTACTACACGCAGGCTGAATATGAAGGTGGCTACGACGAGGTCACCGTTGAACTTCCTGCCGGGACGGAACGTATCGAGGCGGCGCTTTACTACCAGACCACCAGCCGCGAATTCATCGAATTCCTGCGCGATGAGATCAATGGAACCGGCGGAACACTCACTGGAACCGGCGCGGGGGGCGATCCTCCCTACCTCGCCCAGACCGATCCTTTCTTCAGTGGGCTCGCCGCATGGGGCGATACCATCTGGCAACTGTGGGACCACAACAAGAATGTGCCCGGCGCCGCACCGGTGCTGATGACCAACACCCTTGTGCAGCTCGACGTGACTGATGCTGACGGCGATGGCATTCCCGCCTATTGGGAGCAAATGCACTTTGGCGGATCCACCAACGCACTCGCCTCAGTCGACGCCGACGGGGATGGGATCGATAACCTTGGCGAATACATTGCCTTCACCAGTCCGATCGACAGCAACTCCGTGTTCACCTTCACTGCCCAATTCAACCCCACCAATGGCGTAACGGAAGTACTTGCGGAGTTCGACTCCCTGCGATCACGCAACTATGCCATGGAGCAGACGACCAACCTCATGCAGTCCAGATCATGGAGCAACGTGACCGGCAACATACGCGGCATCGACAGTGAAATGGGTCTGATGTCCACCAACACGGCTGATACCGGCATGTATCGCATCAAAGCCAAACTCATCGGCACCCCCTAAAACAGGCCAATGCAATCGCAAATGTGCGGTAAATCGCGAGACTTCGCATTCCTGACAGGTCCAAATCGTCGGTTTGGAAGACTTTATCAAGCTTTTTTAGCCAAAGCTGACCCGATTTGGTTTGATTTCGCTCCACGCGCGCTTGACTGAATAATTACCGGCTTCTTTGGCACATGCATTGCTTTAATTATGTGCGGATCACCATGCATGGGAGTCAGAATGACGGACAGCCGAGTAACCGCAAACCGAGAAAATTCCTTGCCTATCAGGAGTAGCAGCAAGAGTCGCGCCGGAGCGACGTTTGTTGAAGCCCTGATTGCCTTGGCCATCTTTGCGGTGTTTACCACAGGCTCCTTCAAGGTGCTGGTGGCCCGCCGGAATATCATGGATATGTCGCGCGACCGGTATATTGCGGCCAATCTCGCCAAGAACCGGCTCGAATTGGTGCGAACCTTCGATTTTGGCCAGATTCCGCAACTGGCGGAAACGGATATCCGCATAGACAACAGCGGAATACCTTCCACCGAGGGTAAATTTCTGCGTGCGACAGACATCACGACACTCAGCACCAATCTCCTGCAGCTGGCGATATCCGTAAAAATCCAGAATCGCAGGACACTGGAGTTCGATGGCCCGGAAGAAGTCCTGAACACCTATATCTCGAAGCACCTTTAAACGAATGAAGCCGATGCACACACGAAAGAAACAAGGATTCACACTGATTGAGGCCATGGGGGCAATGACCCTCGTTGCCATCGCGCTTGGGCTGGCGATGGGCGGATTCATGTTTGCGCTCAAGAACACCAACGAAAGTGACGTGCAGAGCGAACTCGACATTGACGTTCAGCTGGCGATGGAGCGCTTGAAGAGAGACCTGCGGCTCTCCTCGCTGGATGAAATCTTTTACTACCCCGCCGGCGCGGGTCCCTACACCGCCATCAGCTTTCCTATGGCTGAAGACGATGACGGGGACGATCTTTTCGAACTGGACGCCGACGGAAAGATTATCTGGGACAAAACTCTGATCTACCATATTTGGCCCGGCAGTCCGCATGAGCTCCGGGTTACCACATTCGAAAACCGGGACAACACGCTCAGTGATGCGCAGCGTCAGGAGCAGCTTAACAGCGTGGTCAGCACCGGTGCGGGAACATCCACCTACAACGGCGGGAACGCGTCATCCCATACCATTTTCGCCAACCTGCTGGAGTGGAAATTACGGCCCGTTCAGAGTATTTTTGATGCTTACTCGCCCATCTCACAACGCGAGAATGTCAGCTTGGGATTTGCCATGCTGGCGAACGGCGCACACACGTTCGAATTCAAGGTATCCGGCAAGAACGCCGCGTCCAGCGGCTACCGGATCGGGGTCGATCAGCTTCAGGTTTCGCCCTCTTACAGCGAGCGTGAAGCCGAAGCCCAACTGCCGGTAACCGCGCAATCCGGTGCCACTGCGGTTTCCCAGTACATGGGAATCGGTTCCTGGAAAGGGAACCACCAGCTCTATTTTCCGGCTACCGCGGTCGGTCAATCCTTTACACTGACCATGAACAACGATCGCTGGGAAGAGACCAACTTCGGCGCCTTGGGATACGAAGCGGAGGATTCCGAAATTGAATTCGATGAAAGCTTGAGCCCAAAGGATTTCGTGGTCCAGCTGAAAGGCAACGACGTCGCGTGGGAATCGAGCCAGCAAACCTACTCCACCGGAACCTCCGCAAGTAACAACGCATTGAGGGGGAGTCTCGTTGCCGTGCACATCAACGGTGCCGAGCTGGCTACCAACGGGAACTGGATCGCCTATAACGGCAGAAAGTGCCGACTGACTTTTCAGGCCGGATCACAGGGCAGACTTCAAGTGGAGGATGTGTTCATCGGTAAAACGACCTCCCACGAGAATACCGTATTTGCCTTCGACTCCTCGCTGGCTGCCACGTTCAGCGGCGGTGATTCCGAATCTCCGGTCATGGAGCCCAACGCAATAGCCACCACGGACTGGATTGATCTGGAGATAAACAAGACCAACAACTATATCGTGGCCTTCCGCATCATGAATGATGCGGATAAATGCTATCCGAAGGTCTGGAAGAATCAGCTTACGACCATTCCCGACTGCCTCGTGGACGGGAGCCCTACCAACCATATTATCGGGCTCGCATCGATGGCGGTCACCTATCCGGAAAACGGCACCTATACCTCTCAGATTTTCGACACCCGGCTCGCGAGTCCCATATACGGTGACATATCAATCAACGCATCGCTCCCAAGCGGTACGGCAATCTCCACAAAAGTCCGCAGCGGCAACCAGCCCGACCTGTCCGATGCCGGCGATTGGAGTGTAATCACTGCCTCCTCGATTCACCCCCGCCTCTTGAGTGTTGCCTACAAACGCTACATCCAGTTCCAGGCGCAACTGACCTCCAGCAGCAGCGGACTTGCCACGCCGCAACTGAAGGATCTGACCATTGAGTGGACGGGCGAAACACAGCTGGTGAACATCAGCGGCATCTTCTCAAAAGGACCGGATTACGGGATTGTTGAGGTGCTGGTCGATGGTGTGCCCCTGCAGTCCGCCCTTGGAATCGATCTGTTGATTTACAAGGACATCTACAGTCATAACAAACAAACCAAACGAGTAACCTCATCACTGGTGGCCGAACTCAGACCACGCAACACAGGACAGTAAGTATAAGGAGATCACCATGAAAAAGAATAACACACAAAAGGGAAAAGGCGGGTATGCGCTGGTCGTAGTCATGTTCTTTATCGCTGCGATATCGACCTTTCTAGCCATGCTCTCGTTTTCATCCTCCCAGCGCAGCTACACCTCGCAGCGGCTGACGGAAGAGATTAAAGCCAAGGCGATGGCGGAAGCCGGCTGTGAATACGGCTATGCGATCCTTTCAACGGATTGGGATACCCGATTCGATCCGTCGGCCTTCACCAATCAGGTGAGCGCTGCCCAACCGGCATACTCCGGTCCGGGCTATCAGGTCAGTTACGCAAATGCGCAGCAAGCAGCGGCCTATGACCTCAATGTTGCGGCCGTCAACTCGAACTCGGTTCTGGTGACTTCGACCGGAACCTGCGGTTCGGTTACGGCGGTTTCCGTGGTCAGCATGCAGGACATCGGAGGCAGTAACGACGATGGAAGCGTGCTCAGCGGCGAAGCTTTTGAGTATGCCATTCTCTGTGGCGGCACGTTCACCTTCCGGGGATGCGGTTCCATGACCAGTCCGAGCGGAAACGCCAAATTCCATGCCAACGGAGCGTTGGACAACCGCGGCAGTACCCATGCCATGATCGACATCAGCTCCTCCACCAGGATCACATCGGGCAATGTGACGTTCGGCGGTGATATTATCGCTCCGTCATTCGGCCTGCATAAGAAGGCAAAGGTTCTTGGAACCAAAACCCAGACGGCTGTTCCAACGGTGGAAATTCCGGATATCGACCTGACGCCCTACTATAACTGGGCCCTTTCAAAGGGCGAGGTGCGCAATGGCTATTCCTCCAGCTCCTCCTACACGCCCAACGGCGGAATCCTGTGGGTTAACGGCGATGTTTCCCTATCAGGAGGAACCTTCTCCGGCTCCATTATTGCCACGGGCAACATCCATGTATCCGGACAGGTCAAGGTGACCCCGACAACCTGCGCGTTTTCCGTAGCCTCGCGCGACGGCGACATCCAGGTTGCTGGACAGGCCGAGCTCAATGGTTTGATCTATGCCAAATCAGGCTCCTTCCGGCACACCGGAGGTGGCGATATTGCGGGACAGATCATTATCAATGGTGATATCCACAAAGGCGGCAACTCGGCCATTATGACCTCGTTTGCCAGCAATGTGCCCTCGCCTCCCGGCGGCAACACCACAACGGACTTCATCGCCATTACGGCTTGGCAGAAGTAATCTTTCGCCTAACCAGACCCAAACCTACCCGGTATCGATTCATTCGATGCCGGGGTTTTTGTTTGGTGGTCCCATCAATTCAACAGCAGAACACCGCATCTACATTGCACTGCATGGAACCAGCGCGGACTACGGACATTTTTTAATGCTACAGCCAGAGTGGTAATGGAGGAGGAGGCGCAGTCTTCCCGTTGCGCAGCGTGCGTCCCACCAATGCAGCAGTGGCTCACCACTCCGCCGGAGGATTCGGCAAAAAGAGAATGCGACCATACGCCAACGTGCTCAGGAAATGGAACGTCCTTCCCTCAGCTTGATGGCTATTGCTGGAAGCGGAATGGATCAGTCATCCAGACGGATAACAATGTCGTCGCTGTCATATCGGTTGCGACCTATGCCGTTCGGACCGAAAGAACCCACTACGATGCGCATGACGCCATCGATTCTATAGTCGGGGTCAAAAAAGTAGGGATTGCCCCAGGGATCAAGCGTCGTTTCGCCATAGTATGGCCCTCTCCAATCCGTGTAGGAACCGCTGGAACCGAGGATGCCGGCTGAATCGGTGGACAGGTCCCATATTTCAACACTGCCCGGATTCGTTCGGGGCCGGCCATTCGGCCATTTTCCGGTGTCCCATGCCAATTGAAGCACGCCCGTGGAAATCATATTGAGCTCAACCGTCGCCTGTTTTACGCGGGATGCATGGATCCCCTTCACGACAACCAGACTCGCGAGCGCACCCATCAGGCCGATCACCGATGTAACGACCATTATTTCAACGAGGGTAAATCCGTTTTTGTTCATTGTTTTTCTCTTTTGATAAAGATCCATTGGAAGCAGGCTGCCGGCCCACAATTCTGCGCATCTTAATGGAGCAGATAGGATGCCATGATATGAATGAAATCAGCATGGAACTCTTTCCGTTTCAATTTCCTTAAACCGTGCATCCTTCCATGCTACGTTTATTGGCCATGAAACAGGTATCAAACCTAATCCTGCTGGTGCTCCTTGCCTTGAATATTTATTCGTGCCGAAAGAAGAACGAGCTGCCCGCATACTCCACCTTTCCGAAAACGGCATTGCAAAACCCCATTCAAACCCCTACTTCGCGCCCGCCGTTTTCGGTTTTGGTGGAGGATCAAAAGCATTCCGTTAAGCCGACCTTCAACTACCGGATCTGCGGCATGGTTGTATCCTGCGGATTCAGTAAACAACAAGCCGAGTACCGGAACGATAATCTGAACACGATGGATGCGGGAATCCTCTGGGGAAGCAATCTCGATCCGACCATCTACAAAAACATGAAATTCCACACCGATGGAGTCTGGCTGAAAGCAAAAACCAAGGATAAAGATGTCTGGGAACGGTTCGACCAGGCGCAGCTTTCAAACAACCACCTCCTCTCCACCGATCCTGTGCTGACGAAGCAGCTCAAAGCGCTGAAGCGCGGAGACATCATTTCCATCAAAGGATGCCTTGCCAACTATTCAGGCAGAAACAGCAGTGTCACCCGATCAGACATCGGGGCCAGTGCCTGTGAAATCATCTGGGTGGATGAAATCACGACCCTTCAGGACGGCACCAGACCCTGGCATTTGCTTCACAAAATTACGCTCTACGGATTTGCCCTCTGGATCATCGTCAAGACCACGCTGTTCCTCCGACCAACCAAGCCCGCCTACCGAGCGTAAACCCGCAAAACACGGGCGCTATTGTCGCTTATTCTCAATTGACTATCGTTCGTCCCGGGCGTGAGGATGCAACGCATAGAAAGGAATAAGAATCCCGATGCCACAGCGTGTTAAAACGTACCTGACGATGATGACGGTTTTGACCGGATTGCTCTGCGCAGTTTATGCCGGGTCGATTCGCAACGTGATCCTCTGCATTGGGGACGGCATGGGCCCCGAGCAGGTCAAAGCGGCCCGGCTGTACAACGGTGCAGATCTCTTTTTTGAATCCTTCCCATACAAGACCACCATGTCTACAGCCTCGGCCAACAGCTCCGTGACCGACTCCGCGGCGGCAGCCACGGCCATGGCTACCGGGATTAAGGTGAACAATGGCGTGATCAGCGTGCAACTGCCGGGCGACGGCTCCGAACTTGAAACCCTGCTCGAATATTACCAGGCGCGGGGCAAATCGACAGGGCTTGTAACGACTTCGTACATCACCCATGCGACACCCGCCTCCTTCGGGGCCCATAATACCAGTCGCAACAACAATAACCAAATTGCCGGCGACTACCTGAACCAGACAAAACCCAATGTGCTCATGGGCGGCGGTGCAAATGGCATGACATACAGCGATGCCACCAATGCCGGCTATACGGTGGTCACGGATACGAATGAACTGTTTGCGCTCGATACAGACCTGGAAACCTTCGTCTCGGGCCAGTTCGGCAGTTATCATTTACCCTACGAAGCCGATGGACTCGGCACCCTTCCCCATTTGCATCAAATGGCTCAGGTGGCATTGGATATCCTGGACAACGATCCCGACGGTTTTTTCCTGATGTTGGAAGGCGCGCGTATCGACCATGCCGGGCATGCCAACCTTTTGGAGGAAAACATCCACGAAACCCTGGAATTTGCCAATACCGTCGAACTGATCAGCGACTGGATGGGTGACCGAGAGGATACCCAGATCATTATAACGGCCGACCACGAAACCGGCGGACTGACCGTAACCAATGATAACGGCGTGGGCAACTACCCAGATGTGACATGGTCCACTACCGGGCATACCGCCACACCGGTTCCTGTTTATGCCATCGGGCTAAACGCCCACCTCGCCACCAATGTGGTCAACAACACCAACATTTACACTCTGGCCAAGAGCACGGCCCTCCTGCCTGAAAACCTGGTTGCCACGCAGATCGATGCGTCTGCGCTCGAGACCACATGGACCTCTTCAAGCGGAGATGTGTACCATGTTGAGCAGTCGCTGAATCTGATGTCCAACAACTGGAACTCGATCAGCGTACACACCGCAGAAACATTCCGTATCACAATCTCAACGACCAACCTGCCTTCCTCAGACTGGGCCTTTTTCCGCCTAAACACCATCGGTACGACCGAACCTTAACGCGAGCCACGTTTCAAGGCACTTTCGGTTGACTCGCCCCCACCAAAACAAGAATACTCCGATCATTATTTAAGGAGACTGGACCATGGATTTTGATGTCATTGTAATCGGAGCCGGCCCCGGGGGCTACCCGGCGGCCATCAAAGCGGCGCAGCTGGGTGCTAAAACGGCGATTATCGAGCGCGAGTGGCTCGGCGGAACCTGCCTGAACTGCGGCTGCATTCCCACTAAAACCCTGATTGCAGGGGCCGAAGTTTATCAAAAGATTCTGCATGCCGACACATTCGGCATCAATGTCGCCAAACCCGAGATTGACTACACTGCCATGAAAACGCGGAAGGACGGCGTGGTCGATACACTGAAAAACGGCATCGGCTCCCTGCTCAAAGCCCACGGCGTTACCGTATTCGAAGGCACCGGCTCATTCCGTAATGCCACCACCGTCGCGGTAAAGACCGCAGACGGTTCCACGAAGGAACTTACCGGCAAGAGCATCATTATTGCCACGGGCTCCACCTCGACCATGCCGGGTTTCATTCCGAAGCATGATCGCATCGTCGAAAGCCGGGCGTTCCTCGAACTGGAGAAACTTCCCGAGAGCCTGCTGGTGCTGGGCGGCGGATATATCGGGTGCGAGCTGGCCTGCATGGCGGCGGGGCTCGGCGTCAAGGTTACGATCGTGGAACTGCTCGCCGATGTGTTGATGCTGCTCGACAAGGATGTGCGTCAGGTTGTCAAGAAGCACATGAAGGACGAGCTGGGCATGACCATCCTGACGGGCGATGCGATGGAAAACATCAAGGCGTCGGACAATGGGGTCACGGCGACGGCCGGAGAGACAAAACTTAAAGCCGACATGCTGCTGGTTGCCATCGGCCGCAGTCCTGTAACGGACGGGCTCAATGCCGAGGCGGCCGGCGTGGCGGTCAATGAACACGGGTACGTCGAAGTCGATGAACTCAGCCGCACCAGCGTACCGAACATTTACTGCATCGGCGATGTGTCCGGCCGCATGCAGCTCGCCCATGCCGCCACATCGCAGGCGATGTATGCCGTGGAACATGCGCTGAAGGGCGAGGAAAAGATCGAGGAAGTCGTTATTCCGGGTGTGATCTTCACCTCACCGGAAGTCGCACTCGTCGGACTCACCGAGATGGAGGCCAAGAAACTGGGCATAGCCACCGAAGTCGGTAAGTTCCATTTTCGCGGGCTGGGTAAGGCGCTGGCCTCGAATGAGCTTGAAGGCTTTGTAAAAATCATTGCCGAGAAGGAAACCGATCGCATTATCGGTGCGCAGTGCGCAGGGCCGCACGCCACTGATCTCATCAGTGAGATGGTGGTTGCCATCCGCGAAGAGTTGACCGCCGAGGAACTGGGCAACACCGTGCATGCCCATCCCACCTTCGCCGAGGTTTGGATGGAAGCCGCTCACGCTTTGCACAAAGCCTGCATCCACGCGCCGCCTGCACGATAATAATCAACTGTCATAAAATCGGCACAGAAAACGTCGGTTTAAGGCAGGCGCGCATCCATTCAGGCGCAAAACAACCCATTACCAACCAGAACAAACGAGACTTTATACCCTTGAAGCAACTTATTAGATTATCCCTCTGTCAGCTGTTGATCGCATCAGTTAGTGCCTTTGCCCAGGATACCATCGTGCTCAAGAATGGCGACACCCTCACCGGTGAGATACTGGTGCAAAACATGGAGCAGGTCTATTTCAAGTCCAGTGCATTCGGCACGATAGGTATCAACACGTTAGATATCGCTGAAATCCATATCGAGACCAAGAGACTCGGAAATATTACAGTGCCGACCGAGGCCTTTACGCCTGCGAACAAACCATCCGTCGCAGAGCAGAAGACTGTCCATGTTGAACAGACGGAACCCCAAACGCAAAAAAAAGTCGGAACGCAAAAAAAGAAGACCATGCCATGGTCGGGACAGGCCGGACTGGCCATTGCCGTCCGCGAATCCAACACGATTCGTAGATCCGGCAGCTCCATCTTGGAGAAGGAGGAGTCGTTTGAATCGTACCGCGTCTACGGGAATATAAACTGGAAGGGTAAACGCGACGATCTGCGCTGGAATTGGACCTATCGGTATGGCCGCTCCGATATCCGCAAAAACGACGACTATCTCAACTTAACGCAGAACTATAAACACACCTTCAAGAACAGGAAATACTACGCCACGGCCAAAACGCTCTACCAACGCGACTTCCGGAGAAAAATTGATAATGAATATCTCCAGACCGCTGAACTGGGCATCAAATGGTTTCAAAATCCCGATTTTCAGCTGACCACATCGGCGGGAGGCGGATATCACATCTACGACCGGACCGTCTACATCAATGCCACCAAATTGGAAGAGGAGTATACGGTATCGGAGCCCAAGTTTATCTTTGACCAATCCTTGCGCTGGCAGCTGATTGATTCGCTGACTTTTATCCAGAAATACACGCACCTGGGCGATCTTTCCAACTACCACTTCGTTCTATCCGTTGGCATGGAAAACAAACTGGTTCGCGATCTGTTCCTCAGAATCGAGTACCGACTCGATCGCGATACAGAATTCAACTACGACGATAAAAGCTTCAACGACAAAGCCGTTCTCACCAGTCTGCTGTACAAATTCTAATGCATACGGCAGAAGGCCTGCCCCTTCTCAGGATTTCCGCGAAGAGGAGCCTTTACGCTTTTTCCGCCGACGTCTGATCAGCCACCCACCCAGAACAAACAGGGCAACAATCACCAGCATCGGGATCGTATCGTTCGGAGCGGGCGGGCAGAACGGAATGGAGAAGGTGGGATCCAATTGGAGCAACCCAAACGCTAGTTGACTGCCACCAGTTCAAGCTCGAAGTTCAGGTTCTGCCCGGCAAGCTGGTGGTTGGCGTCGATTGTGATGCTTTCTTCCGCGACCGCGGAGATCACTACCGGTATCGGTTGCCCCTCCGGTCCCTGCATTTGCAATCCCATCCCGACTTCGGGCGTCAATCCTTCGGGCAGCTGCGAACGCTCGAACTGCATAACGAGCTCCTCGCGCCGTTCGCCATAGGCCTCGGCCGCGGGGATATGAATACTCTTCTTTTCGCCTACCGTCATCTCTTTGACGCCGGTTTCAAAACCCGGGATTACCATCCCCGCACCCAGTTCGAATTCCAGCGGATCACGACCTTCGGAAGAATCAAACTTGTTTCCATCGTCGAGCGTGCCGGTATAGTGGATCTTTACTTTTTGTCCGTCTTCAATCATTGAATTTCCTTTGTTTTTAAGTGAAATGAACGGTTACCATACATACTGGCCGGGCAGGTAAAAGAATTATTTGCTGCGCCGTTCGATCTGCTTGATGAGGTCGCCAAAGATGAAGTGGTGGAAGGGCAGGAAAATATACCAGTAGAGGCGCCCCCACAATCCTTGCGTCTGATAGTACGCATTTACGGATAGGCGATTTTTCTCTCCCGACACGGGATCCACCCGAAATTCCAGCCAGGCATAGCCCGGCAACTTCATCTCGGCGCGAAGGAGAAGCTGGCTATGGTAATGGATTTCCTCCACCCGCCAAAAATCAACGACATCGTTCACGCGCAGTGTCGATGCGCTGCGCCGTCCACGCGTCGTACCCACCCCGCGCAGCAGGCGGTCGAGCGCACCGCGGATGCGCCATAGAAAGGTGCTGTGGAACCACCCTCTGCGGCCCCCGATATGGGTGATGGATCTGAACAGCGCTTCGGCCGTCTGACCGGTCACCAGTGAATACGAACTGGTATAGGTTGGCGCACCTTTTAGTTCACTCAGCTTGATCGCCAGCTCGTAGTCCGGCGGATAGCTGTCCGACCAGCGCGTCGATACCGAATCCTGCTCCTCACGCGAGAGGGCCAGCACAATGGCCTCCTTACAGGAAATCCGCCGGACTGGACGTCGATCCAGAATGTCGTTTTCCTGACAGACCACATCGTGCGTAACGCTTTCCATCAGGCACCAGGTAATCGCCGCCGGCACCGGCGTCAGCAGACTGGTGATGTAGGAGTAAAAGCCGATACTGGAAAACGGTGCGGGGATGTAGATCCGTTTCTTTCCGAGAATGTCGGCATAGGTCTTGAGCATCTCCTCATAGGTCAGAACATCGGCACCGCCGATATCATACGTCCGCCCCTTGGTCTCGGTCAGTTCCAACACCCCGACCAGCGACTTGATCACATCGCGTAGACCGATCGGCTGGCATTTCGTCTTTGCCCAACGGGGAATCAGAAAAGCCGGAACTCGGCGCACCAGATGGCTGATCATCTCATACGAGGCACTGCCCGAACCGATGATGATGGCTGCCCGCAGAATGGTGGTCGGCACGCTACCAAGCGCAAACTCCTCGGCCACTTTCGAACGGCTGGCCAAATGGGTGGATAGCGCAGTTTTGGTATCCCCAAGCCCGCCGAGATAGATGATGCGTCTCACCCCCTGCTCTTCGGCAGCCGCACGGAAGTTGCGCGCTGCCAACGTATCGGCATCCTCGAACTTGTGCAGGCCAATCAGCATGGAATGAATCAGGTAATAGGCGGTGTGCACGCCTTCAAGTGCGCGGACAACCTCCGCCCGGTCCAGAGCATCCGCCACGATGACCTCGGCCTCCGGCCAGCGTTCCGCGTGTTCGGGCGATTCCGCCCGCACCATGACCCGAACCGCATAGCCGCGAGCGATCAGTTCCGGAACCAACCGTCCGCCGATGTAGCCGGTCGCACCGGCAACCAATACCGTACCGACCTCCAGCCGAGGCTGCGTTGGCAGGTCCGCACAGAGCCATTCTGCTGTATTTGAAACCATACAATGCTCCCTATCCCGGATTATTCTATCCAACCCTTTAAAAAGAGCAAGTTTTGCAAATACCCATAAAAAGAGCATATGAATGCCCTAATACAAATCTCGCAATTAACGCCTCGACACATCCTGCCGGGTCTGGAACTCTCCACAACTGTTATGGAAAAAAACCTGCTTGAAGACCTGATTGAAGAGAGCATCGCGCTCGAAAAAAACGCCGCGGCACTCTATAAGATTTTTTCTGAATCCCTGCCGGAAGACTCCGACTTCTGGTGGCAGCTGCATCTGGAGGAAAAAAGCCATGCCACGCTCATTCGCGCTGCGAAGGACTCCTTTTCCAGGCGAGGAAAGTTTCCCTTTGAACTGGTTGCCAACTCCATCGACGAACTCAAAGCATCCAACCAACGGATACAAGCGATGGTTGGTAAATTTCTGGCCAATCCCCCCTCCCGGCGCGAGGCGCTGGAAGTGGCCATTGAGCTCGAAAACGAAGCGGGAGAAAGCCATTACAATCAGTTCATGGAAAAAGAGGCCTTGAATCCGGTTGAAGGGGTCTTTCAGCAACTCAACCGCGACGACAAGGATCACGAAAAGCGCATCCGGGAACGTCTGGCATCCGTCTAGCCTTTTCACGTCTGGATGAGCAGTGCCCGGTAAGGCAATGCTTATGCGGGAAAACGCGGGGCAATGAAAACCGGCGGGTGCATGTACAGCGGCTCGAAGGGTTCGGACGGAATGCCCTTTTCCAATCGATCATGCACCAGTTGCCCGAGCGTTCCGGCCGAGGGAAAAACCGGCTCCGCTTTTACCGGTGTTTCAAAATCTTTCAGCAAATCAGCCAACCGGTCATAATCAGGACTCGCAACGAGTGCGCCGGCCGGAATGAAACGTTGCAGCTCATCGATTTCGAGCAGCTCGAACTCTTTATCAAGCTCGGTGCCCGCAAACACACCCGCCCAAACCTTGCTGCGGCGCGCATCACCCACCACGGCGGTATGATCGGCTCCCGACTGCGCGGCGATGGATGCCCCGCTGTTGAGTGCATAAACCGGCTTGCCTGCCGGAGCCGCCAGCGAATTGATGACTGAGAAACCGATCCGCATGCCGGAAAAAGCACCGGGACCGCGTCCCGCGGCGAAAACGTCGATACCGTCCCAATCGATGGTCATTGAGGCCATGGCATCGAACAACTGCTGACGGTTCTTGAAATCCTCTTCCCAGCGTTTCTCGTCGACCACCTTGCCATCCTCGACCAGTGCGATACTACCCATTCGGGAACTCAACTCGATTGCAAAAATTTTCATGCTTCGTTCTCTCGGTAAATGCGGAAGGTACGCATGCCGGTATGCTCCTCAACCTTGATTTCGATGTGCAGGAGATCGGGAGGGAGCAAGCCTTCTGCCCGTTCCGCCCACTCAATGGCCGTGATGCCGTTGATGTCGAAATATTCTTCCAAGCCAAGCCCCAGCGCCTCCTCCGGACCGGACAGGCGGTACAGGTCAATGTGGTGCAGAGGCAATCGCCCCTCATATTCACCGATCAATGTGTAGGTCGGACTGGTAATCGGCTCATCAATGCCCAACGCGGCGGCATAGCCTTGGATAAAGCAGGTCTTGCCTGCGCCAAGATCGCCATGCAGCGCCATCACCGTTCCGGCACCCAACTCCGCCGCCAGCTCGGCGGCCAGCTTCCAGGTCTCTTCAGGATTGTTTGTTTCAACTATGCGCACAACTGCAATGCCCCTTTGAATACGGTCAGGATTAAAGCGTGTGATCAGGATTCCGTGCTGAATTTGATCCCGAAACTAATGGGCGGACTGGAAACCTCCATGCCGTCGGAATAGACCGCCACGGCGCGAACCCGATTCGGTCCTTCGCCGACGACCAATTCATTCAGTTTCAGCACCGCTTCGGGATCATATGCTATTTCATCCAGCACCAGTTCTCCGGACACAAGCCTGAGCAGGGAGGGATTTTCCGGTCCGTCAGTACGAACCTTGATGCCATGCAGCTGCTTTCCAAGTTTAGCTACCTCCGGCAAAATCGTAACCGTTCGCCCCTTTTTATTGACCATGATTGCCTTAACGGTCGAGGCGCTGAACTGCACAAGATGCTTGATGCGCGCCACGGCACGCAGCTCATGATAGCCGTCCGACAGATCCTTCAGTCGAAGCAGCACCGATGCATCCTCCGAAACCGCGCGAATCTCTTTGCCGTCGAGCATGAAGGAATAGAGAAATTCAGCATTAGGGGCGCGGGTGTTGGCCATCGCCGCATAGGTAAAATCGTCATCAATCGAATCCGCCCCGAGCACCCTGACGGTCAGGGGCACGGCATATGGTTTGGCCAAGGGGTCGCCCAGCAGCAAGGTTTGCAGCGGGCAGGCAATTGACTGGTAGAAACTTTCCAGCATCGTGCAGCCGGCGGCATAGTGGACATAGAAGCGCGCCGACGGAAATTTATTGGGATTGGAGTAGGGCTCCACCACGGCTCCGGCCGATGCGGTCGCGCCGGCCTTCAGCCATTCGGTCATTTTGGTCTGCGGGCGCTGAAATTCCGCGCTCCAGCTGGTGAGGTGTTCGGCCATCGCGCCGGGCGCGAAGGAGTTGACTGCGGACGGATCGACTTTTTCAGCACCCATCAGGATGCCCATTACATTGTTTTTCCCGGCTGGAAAGTTGGTTGTCACATTCGCCACCACGCCACGTTGTTTCAGTTCGTTGACGGCGGGATAGAACTGCCACTCGCGGCATGTCGAGCGCACATCGTCGTTCATCACAAAATAAATGCCTCCGCGCATGCCGCGATGGTCGGAGCGGACTCCGCGGCTGATGCAGTCGAGCACGGTCTGCACATCGTTTCCCTTTTCGCCAATATAACCGAGCATCATGCTGGGCAAAGGCATGCGTGTCCGCAGGCCGCTTTGCAGATAGGCCGCCTCGAGCGGCACATCCGCATCAGCGCCCAAACCATTTTTATGCATGCCGAGCGACATCGCATTAAGCTGGGCCTTGAAGCGCTCGTTGGGGCCCGCAAAGAGCTTGGACAGATACTTGCCCTCCTCAACCAGACTCAGTCCGGGTATCTTGTTCCGCATGAAGGTCATGCCTCCGACAGACATCTGTTTCCGGTCGCTGGTATCGGTCTTGACGCGAATCGGAAAGTCCACGGAATAGACCCATGCAAGAATCTGCTGATCCAGTCCACGCTCCCGCACCGCAGCATTGGCCGGTTCCCAGATGAGTTCGGTAAACTGTTCGGGGGAGATGGTTGCCGATCCGCCATAAACGCTCTCGGGTATGTCGAGATAAACCATATTGCGCTTTGGAATCTGGCGCGCCGCAGCAAACGTATTGGCGACCAGAAGCGAAGGCTGGGACTGTTTATTGACCAGCAGCAACACTTCATGCGGCATCTGAGCCCAGGCGTTGACAGCAATAAGCAGCACCGTAAGGAACGTGGTGGTTTTGAACATCGATAATCTCCTGCGAAAGCGATTGGTTACTATTCGCCGAACACAATAGCCTTGAACACATGGAATTCGCAACCGGATTTCCATCCATTGACATCGAGTCCCGCTTTTTGGGCCAGATGGGTCAGCGTTTCCTCCAGTCCCCACCCCTGTTCGGTGGCAACTTGTGGCAGGAAAACGGCGGAATGCATTCCCTTGTTCAGCACGATCCCATGCCGGCCGATTTCAATGTCTGCGGAGGACTCCACAGACTGCGGGGGTGTGAGCGCGGAGATTTCGATGTCGATGACCGCCAGCTCGTCCTCTCTGAGACGCGGAAAGCGCGGATCATGGAACGCCGCGTTGCCGGCCTGTTCAGCAACGGCTTTGAAAAGGGCCCGCCGGGGAAATATTTCCCCGATGCACCCGCGCAGCTGGCCATGCTTGTGCAGGGTAACGAAAGCCCCCATGCTCTTTTGCATTGCCGGAGTCACCACCATGTCCAGCTCGGACTTATCCCCCTTGAAATACTGGGTAATGGTGTGGCGGGCCAGACGCAAGAGGCTCTGTTTGTCAAAGGAGGAGAGCTCAGAACCGCTTTCGCCTGTGGCGGCATCGGCGATGCTGTCTTCTGTTTTCCAGTGTCCGGAAACCGCGGCCGAAACATAGCTGACGCAGTGCGTCCAGTCGCCGGTCAAATTACCCGAGGTGTCATATTTCAACAGCTCCACCTTGGCATCCTCCGGCAGCATGGCCAGCAGGATCGCCATCGGATTGCGGCCGCACACGGTTGCGCCGGTGTTTTGCAGATATTGCACAAACCCGGGAAGGTTCTTTTGCTCGAATTGTTCAAATGCCCCCATGTCGAGTTTTTCGAGGTTCTGCTGGATGTCGACGGTGAACGGCACATAGTCGAAGGAGCGGCCATAGTGGGTAAAATCGGAACTGATCACAATCAGCGTGTGCGCATCGATGTGCTGAAGCAGGGTTTCGGCAATATACTTTGTGCTGGCCTCGTTGAGCTCGCCGCAAACGATGGGCACCAGCCTGAAGTCACCCAACGCCTGCTGCAGGAAAGGAAGTTCAATCTGCACACTATGCTCGTTCTTGTGGGCGTAGGGGTGCGACTGAAATGCGGGATTTTCCAGCAGGCTCGAAACCATCTCCTGATCAATCCTGACCCGTCCGAGCGGGGTCTCGATATGCGAGACCGCCGGAATGCTAACCGTGTCCAGCAGCGCGGCTCGGTGGCTGGGGCCCAGCACAACAACACGGCTGTAGGTATGGCCTTTGATTAATTTGATTCCATGGGCCGCCACCATGCCGGAATAGCGATATCCAGCATGCGGCAATAACAGCGCTATAATGTCATCGATCGGCCTTGGCGAAACCGCATCCAGATAGGTGTCGATCTCGCGGGCCAGATGCGCGGGATTATCAGTGTACCACGTTCCCGCAAGCTGCGATTTAAGTACATTTGCTTCCATGATGTTCCCCCTATGCCTTCGGAATGAAACTACACCGGCCGGCGGGTGCGGGCAACGCTCCAATGCATCGAATCTTTCGTTGCGGATCACCGCGCCGGTATCTAGAATGGCTCCATGATGGAAAACGTATTCATTCGTGCAATCGTATATGTGGGCGGCTTTTATCTCCTGCTCAATCTTCTGGCCCTGCTTTTTTCGGACAAACTTCTCTTTGTCCCGCAGGATCCCAGCTATACCCAGCTGCCACGGCAGGTCAGGCTCACCACGCCGGATGGCGACAAAATCACCGCGGTCTATTATGAGCACCCCGCAGCCCGGCGCACGATTCTCTTCAGCCACGGCAACGCCGAAGATCTCGGATCAGTAATTCCGTTCATGGAGCAGTTCTTTGATCTGGGATATTCGTTACTGATGTATGATTACCGCGGTTATGGCACCAGCGAAGGGATCCCTTCCGTGCCCAGAGTCGAACAGGATGTTTCCACGGTCTACCAATGGCTGGTGAAAGAAAAGCTGGTCGAGCCCCGATCCATCATCGCCCATGGCCGATCGCTGGGCGGCGCCGTCGCTGTCTGGCTGGCCGCCAACCACGAGGTTGGAGCGCTCGTGATTGAAAGCACTTTTGTCTCCGCCTTTCGCGTCAAGACGCACTGGCCGATTCTGCCGTGGGACAAGTTTAACAGCCTGAGCCTGATGCCGCATCTGAATTGTCCGGTACTGGTCATGCATGGACAAAATGATGAGGTGATCCCGTTGTGGCACGGAAAGGCCCTGTTTGACGCCGCGCCCGAACCGAAGCAGCATTTCTGGATCGAAGGCGCCCTGCACAACGACTACGCCTACGTTGCAGGGGAACGCTATATTGACGCCTTTCAGGCGTTCATGCGAAGCATCGATCAATCACTGGCCAGCACACCGAAATAGGTAACCACCAGCTCGGTACTGCCGGTATTGATGATTTCGTGCGCTTCGCCCGGATGCACCACAACAGTCGTGCCGGCTGCAAACACATAGGCCACTTCATTGATGCGTATTTCCCCGCATCCCTCTTCAACGGTGAACACTTCCACCATGTCGTCATGCACATGGCTTCCGGCCTTTTCGCCCGGCGGAAAAACAGCGCGG
>JBFHPA010000015.1:0-24624 GCA_041592955.1 Pontiella sp. | reverse complement strand
CCCTTCAAGGATACCGCCGGCCCGTCGCTGAATATTCTTTTGAAACTGATGGCGATCATCTCGCTGGTGATCGCTCCGATGCTGAAGAACTTCTGGGGGTTGTGATATGAACTATGAAAATCGAATCTATATGGTGCTCTACCCGAACGCGGCCCTGATTGCCTCGCAGTTTGACCCTGCGACCTTTGCGCGCCACTACACGTCCGGATCGAGCCGGCACTATTCCGGCAAGGTGGTCTTCGCGGAGATCGATCCGGACTACCGCAACGACTTCTTCGATATTGAAAACATCCTGAAGGAGCTCAAGCCCCACGACGACGGAAGCCCGAAGGCAACCAAGTTTATCGCCTCCTACCGCGTCCTCGAGCATGTCGACCTTTCAGCCATCGGGAAGCTCTATCTTTCAACGCAGGAAGGCCATTGCCTGGGTATTGACCGGGGCAAACACGGTTCCACGGGCGAAGAGGCGATCCGCATCTATGCCGAAATCGAGCCGATGCACATGCTGGTGATGTCCCGATTCAACCCCAAGGATTTCGGGGCCTACATCACCGATCCCTCCAATCACAAGAGCGCGCCGAAACAGTTCTACACCCAGCTCAACATCGACATCCCCGAATTCCTCGAGGAGTTTGAGCGGAACCCCTTCCAGCCATCGCCGGTGGCGTCCCTGCATCCTTCGACGATCCGGGACGGATACCTGGAGCTACTGTCCAAACCGGACAAGAAAAGCAAGGGCATGGCCCTGGACAGCAACCTTGACGGCATATCCTACCGCCTGCTGAAGCATGGCTTCAGCTTTGCCACCAAGGGTGAAAGCATCTTCTATCCCCTGCCGGACCAGCACACCATCGAGGCCAAAAACCTTAAGTTCTGGCGGACGATGTAACGTGTCTTTAATGGAGGGGCGCACGCCGTGCGCCCGGGCGGAGAGCCTCCGCCCCTCCAGTTGATCGGCCTTGGTTTTGTGAAGCGGCACATACCATCTGTCCAGGGTATTTACGCGATAGTTCCAGTGGCTGGAAAAGAAGCGATGTGATAGCCTCCTAGGCATGAAAAACCAACCGTTCATCGAATTGGTCCGGCACCGCACCAGCTGCCGGGCGTACGAGCCCAAACCGGTTCCGCGCGAGCAGCTGGAACGGATGCTTGAAGCGGCGCGGCTGGCCCCCTCGGCCTGCAACAAGCAGCCGTGGCGGTTTGCGGTGGTGGAAGACGAAACCATGCGCATGCGGCTGATCGATGAGGCGTTCCTGAAAGGTATCCCGATGCGGTGGGCTGTCAATGCCGGAGCGATCATTGCGCTGGGCATGGAAAAGTCCGCCATCACGCACAGGATTGCACCGAAGATTTCCGGCATTGACTATCCGTTGCTGGATCTGGGTATTGCCGGGGAGCACCTGGTGCTGCAGGCGGAGGAACTCGGACTGGGTACCTGCTGGATTGGTTGGATCAAGCCGAAGAAGGTCCGGCGTATTGTAGACTGGCCGATGGGCATCGAACCGGTTGGCCTGATCACGGTGGGTTGGCCGGTCATTGAAAAACGGAAAACACGTCCGCGCCTGCCGGCGGATGAAATTATAAAATGGCTTTAGTTTCGAAGACCCTGGCTCAGCGGGTTGCGGACTTTGAAGCCAGCGGTATGTCGAGGCAGTAGTATTCCGGCGTCGTGGAATTTTCCCAAAAGAACACCATATGACCCGAATAGACGGTGACTGCTTCCCCGTTTTCCCGAATCAGATCGCAGGGTCCAGGGGCGGGCATCCTTTTCGTTTTGCGTGAGGCATGGATGGCGTCCCGTGCAAACGGCCGCATGTCCGGCGGCAAAAGGATTTCGATCAGATCGGAGTTCACCGCGTCTTCCTCCCGGTATCCGTACACATCGACCGAGGCATCGTTCCAATAAAAGATTTTTCCAAAAGCGTTATATCCCTGCACCGCGATATGCGGATTTTGCGCAAGCATGCCCATGAATTTCTCGCGGGTATCATACTTGCCCTCGGCGGCATCGCGGCAGATCGATTGAACGGTCTTTTTGGCTGTTTCGTAAGGGTATTCTTTCATAAGCATATCCTGTTAACATGAGATAATGAAAAGCAATGAGCATGCCAGTAAAAAATAAACTTATTTACTGTTTTCAGTATTGCTAAAGTTGTGTTCCGTAACGGAGGGGGGCTTAAAGCCCGAGCAACTGGATCGCGAGGCCGGAAACACAGACGGCGGCTCCGGCGAGGGCGTGGCTGAAGCGCTCAATCGGGCCCAGCTTCACAAACCGGATGCCCCAGGACGAAACGAGTACGACGCACAGCATCGTTGCTATCGTCACGACAGAAAAGATGCCTGCAACCAGCAGCATACCGCCCATGCTGTGTTGCGCGGCGGGGTACATGATCAAGGGAATAAGCGGTTCGCAGGGGCCCAGCACAAAAATGGTAAACAGCACCCATGGCGTGATGGTGCGCTTGTTCAGTGTGTGCGGGTGCGCATGGCTTTGCACGTGGGCATGCTCGTGTGTGTGGACCACATCGTCTTCATGGACGTGAACATGGGTGTGCGGTTTGTTTTTGATGGCGCGATGGATGCCCCAGATGCAATAGGTGAAGCCGAAAATAATCAGCAGCTGCGCCGCCGCGTTGCCGCGCCACGCCTCGAAAAGCTCCAGTTTGCCGATCGCAATACCCAGCGTTGCGCCGAGCAGGCCAAGCACAACGGATCCGGCCACATGCCCGATGCCACACAGTGCCGTGATCCACATGGTTTTGGCCAGCGACCAGTTGCGCGCCTTGCCCATTACGATGAAGGGCAAATAGTGGTCGGGGCCGGCCAGGGTGTGCCCAAACCCGATCAAGGCGGCCGTGCCGGCAAGGATGGAAATGGCGTCAGTCATAACGCGTACAGACTGTTACGTATTTTGCCGAAAGTCGAATGAATAATTGCCTATACGCCAAAGGCTAAATCAACTTTAATCGGCGCTAATGTCCAGTGCGAAACAAACCAGGCTCGGGGTGCTGACCGATATCCATTATGACGGGAGCGGCATGGCGATGGGGCGTCTTTATGATGCGGTAACCCTGCTGAAGGCGGGCGGCGTTGACGCCATGGTGGTGATGGGCGACCTCGTGAACGGAACAAGCGAGGCGCATACTAAACGGTTGCTGCAGGAGGTGGCGGCCCTGTGCGATGCTTTCAAGGGGCCGGTCCATTTTATGCCCGGCAACCACGATCTGGATCATATTTCCAAGGCGGAGTTCTACAACGCCCTCGGCCACGCCGGCAACGCGGCCCGGTTTGATTTTGAACTGGGGGGCTACAAGCTGATCTGCATCGACGGTAACTTTTCTCCGAACGGCATAGACTATGAATTCGGAAACTTTGAATGGCAGAAATCGTTCGTTCCTGAAGATCAGCTCGACTGGCTTCGGGGTCGATTGGCGGCATCGCTCCTGCCGGTCGTGATCATCAGCCACCAGCGGATTGATAAGGAGAGCACTTATGCCGTCCGCAATCATGCCGCTGTGCGGGATGTATTGTTTCTCTCGGATAAGGTTAAGGCCGTTTTCCAGGGGCATAATCACGAAGATGATCTGGTTCAGATCAAGGGCATCTCGTTCTACACGCTGAGTGCGCATGCGGATGATGCCGGACCGGCCGTCATGGTGCTCGACGGCAAGGGTGTTCAGCTGATACGCGATTTTCAACCGGCAGGCCCCGGCGGAGCCATTGCGCAAGCGGATGGAAATGATCCAACATGAAAAAATGTTCCCTGCACGAGCACGATTTGCTTCATAGCCACGAACGCGGTGAGCGCCGCGTGTACCTCGTGCTGCTGCTGACCATCGTTACCATGCTGGTTGAAATTGTCGCCGGACTCCTTTTCAACTCGATGGCGCTGACCGCCGATGGCTGGCATATGGGTACGCATGCCGCCGCCTTCGGCATCACCATTTTCGCCTACCGATACGCGCGCAAGCATGCCCGCAATCCGCGCTTCAGCTTCGGCACCGGTAAGGTCAGCGTGCTCGGGGGATTCGCCAGCGCCGTTGCGCTCGGGGTGGTGGCGCTTCTGATGGCGGTCGAATCCACGCATCGCCTGCTCAATCCGCTGGAGATCCGCTTTAATGAAGCCATTGGAGTGGCCGTGATCGGACTGGTGGTGAATCTGGTTTCAGCGTTTCTGCTCAAGGGCGAGCATCACCATCATGGGCACGATGATCACCACCATGAAGACCACAACCTGAAGGCGGCCTATTTCCATGTGCTTGCCGATGCGCTGACCTCCATCACGGCCATCGTTGCGTTGACTCTCGGCAGCTTTTTTGGCTGGAGTGTACTGGATCCGATCATGGGGATTGTCGGATCGCTGATCATCGCCCGCTGGGCGATCGGATTGCTGAAGGATACCAGCGGCATTCTGCTTGATGGAAGTGTCGATCCCGCGTTATCGGAATCCATTCGGACCGCAGTCGACGCCAGGCGCGATTGCCATGTGTCCGATCTGCATGTCTGGGCGGTGGCGCCCAGCCGGTATGCGGTGATCCTTGCCGTCGACACCACCGGGTCGTGGACGCCCGCCGATATCAAGGCGCTGCTGTCCGGCATTCCCAATCTCATCCACATCAACGTAGAGGTGCATGCTAAATGAGACGCATTTTGAAATTCATAACCACGGTCGTGACGCTGGCGGCATTCGCATTGATCGGCGGCACCTTTTTTTACGGCGCGAAGACCGTGCACGACCTGCTGGCCAACAATGAAAAACTGAAAAAGGCCATCACCAGTCTCACGCACGAAGACCAGATCGGATTCGCCAAAGTCCTCAAGCAGGAGAAGCGCGACGGCAAGCTGTACACCACCATCCGTTTTGTGGAGACCGCGCGCGACGACATGCTCAACAAGGTGCTCGAGCGCGAATACGAGATCGAAGGCGACGTCGTCCATTTCGATGCCCTTATTGTCCGGTTCGAGAATCAGGCGGTCATGGACGGGAAAGCCCGCGCGCTCTACATCTGGCGACGCGTGTATGGCGAACGTATGAGCCCGTCTGACGGCTATGATATCGTAACGCCCGGCACGCACCCGGAGCGGTATGCCGGCCTCTTGCGCGACCTCAAGCTGAACGACCAGAAAATGTTCTGGGAAGCGATCTGGGATCTGGCCAACAATCCCGAAGCGTTGCGCAGTCATGGCATAAAGGCCGTTTACGGCAATGCGGTCTACAAGCGTCTGCGCCCCGGACTCATCTATGTCTTCAAGATCGGTACGGATGGTCAGGTCTATCCCGAAACCGTGCTCGATATGTAAGGGGGCAGCTTTAGAAAACCACTTTGGGCGCCGGCTTGATGATTGCACCAGCAATGCCGCCCGCCACAGTGCATTGCACCAGACTGCCGGCAAACCAGCTGAATGCCAGCGAAACGGGGATCGGTGTGTAGCAGTAGGAACCGAAACCCATCGAGATGCCCGCAGCCAGCCCGAAGAGGAAGCCGTATTTCAAACCCGACTCCAGTGACTTCTCCGCAATCAGTCCGCCATAGATGGCCACGAAGCACAGAATATAGAGCAGTGACACCAGACGCATCAGCGGCATCTTCATCTCTTCCATCGGACGCCATAGTTCAGCCGTTGCCTCATAGGTGCCCGCCAGCATCAGCCCGTGAATCACAAAGTCGAGGGCCGACCAGACAATGAATGCCACGACAATCGCCAGTATTGAGCGTTTAATCATTTGTATCCCTCCTTCGCCTTGTGGCAAAAACATACGTTTGTTCCGTATTCAAGTGAAGGAATTTGCGCAGAAAAAGCCGGGAGTTTAGCTGTGGTTTTGGGATGCTTGATCCAGATGTTGGAAATCATTTACAGCGACGAGGCAATGGTGGTGGTCAACAAGCCGACCCGGCTGCTGACGGTGCCGGGGAAGGGGCCCGATAAGCAGGACTGCCTGTATCACCGCGTGCTCGAACAATTCCCCGATGCGCTGGTGGTGCACCGGCTTGATATGGACACCTCCGGCCTGATCCTCTTCGCCCGCTCGCTTGACGTGCAGCGCAACCTGTCGATGCAGTTTGAGAAACGCGAAATCGAAAAAACCTACGTTGCGGTTGTTGAAGGGGCGTTGGATAAGGACGTCGGCCTGGTCGATTTTCCGATGCGCAAGGATATGGAGCAGCGCCTGCCGCCGAAGCATGTGGTCGACTGCGTGCGCGGCAAAAAAGCGATCACCGAATGGAAGGTGCTGGAGCATGACGACAAGACAACGCGGGTGGCGCTGTTTCCGAAAACCGGGCGCTCGCACCAGCTGCGCGTGCATATGGAATCGATCGGGCATCCGATCGTTGGCGACCCCATTTACGGCCGGCCCGTAGAACGCCTCATGCTTCATGCGCAGACGCTGCAGTTCAACCATCCGGTCACCGCTGAGTCAATCCGCCTCGAATGCCCCGCGCCGTTTTAGCCATTCACGAACGGCGATTAGTGTTTCGTTTGTTCTTGGCGCATTGCGCTTGAGGAGCTGGAGGGCCGGGCTCTGTTCCGGCCTGAGGACGACACGGAGGTCGTCCCTCCGAAGAAACAGGTTCCCTTCTTAATTACTATGGAATGCCGTTTGAATTCAGGCTAGCCAGAGGCAGCTGTCCTCAGTCGTCCGCGTCCCGCCTTGCGCAGGCGCCCCGTTTTAAAGGATCGTAGATCGGAAGAAAAAATTAACCGCCAGATAGGCCCACAGCAGTCCCGCGAGGCCCATCGGAATCCAGACGAGAACCCGATGCTTGAAATGGACCACCATGCTTTGCTCAACGAACCACGTGAGGGCCAGCCCTGCCGGGAACAGGAAAATAAACGGGACGCTGAAGTAGGGGCTGATGGAACCGGCCGCCGACGTAGGCATGGTGATCGCACAGGTCCGGCAGGTGACGATGGTCAGCGCAAGCAAAACCATGAGCCCCGAAGTACCGATGTAAATGTTTCTTCTAATATCCATATAGTTATTTGCAGTTTGATGCTGACCAATAAAACGTACTGTGCACTGAAATTTTGGCAAAATGATTTCTCGGCAAATTTACCGGGAACCGCATAATTCCACGCATTACGCATTACGCATTACGCATTACGCATTACGCATTACGCATTACGCATTACGCATTACGCATTACGCATTACGCATTACGCATTACGCATTAAACACGGAAGACCGATGACCGATCTACTTTATAAAGGCCATTTCAAGGGGCTCGACATTGCCTTCACCTATGCCGTCACAACGAAGGCGGTGAACGAGGTGGTGGTGCGGCACGATTGCGATCCGACCGCAGCGCATATCCTCGGACGCGCCATGACCGGCGCGCTGCTGGCGGCTGCAATCCTGCCGGAAGGCCAGCGGCTCAACGCCTGCTGGAAGTATCATGGTGTGTTGAAAACCATTGTGGTGGACGCCGGGCAGGATGGAATCGTGCGGGCATTCAGCTCGCCGGAGCAGCTGGGGGTCATCGATGATGTGCACGACAGCCTTTATGGTGAAATGGGCGATCTTCAGGTGGTGGTTTCGGACAATGGCGCAATTGCCAACTCGGGCACCACGCCGGTTTCGCTGCACGATGCGGTGAACGATCTCGCCTACCACTACTGCATTTCCGATCAGGTGGAAACCGGCATGAGCGTCATGATCGGTTTTAACCCCGATCCGGAAAGCCCGGTCCGGCTCTGCCAGGGATGGATGATCCAGGCCCTGCCCGGAACCGACCTCGAGCGCTTCGACCGCATCCGCCATCACATGGATGAGAACGGCTTCCGCGAACTGCTCAGCCATGAGAGCGATACGGACAACTATTTTGAGGAGCTTGCCAAATCATTGATCGGCGATGAGGAGGGCTACGAGGGCATTCAGGTGGAGCCCTGCCCGGTGCCCCGGTTCGCTTGCACCTGCAGCAAGGAAAAGATGTCGGCGGTGCTGCGCAGCATCCCCATTCCCGACCGCATGACGATCGTTAAAAGGGACGAACCCGTCGGCATCAGCTGCCAGTTCTGCAACACGCGCTACGAGATGACCATCGGCGAGTGTATCGCCGCGTGGAATGAAAAGCCTGCCTAGTTAGGGGCTGGGCGCCAGCAACCCAACCCCGCCGGCTTGACCTCCCTTTAGCTGTTGCAAAATGACCGATCTGGCCTACACTTCCGGCGTAGTCCGAAAAGGAAACTAGGCAACTAAACAAGGAGGGAACATGAAAGCAAAGATTGATCCTACCCTATGCACCGGCTGTGGCCTCTGTCCGGATATTTGCCCCCAGGTCTTCGTCATGGATGATGATCTTGCCGATGTGGATGTGGAAGTGGTTCCCCCGGACGCTGAGGATACATGCCGGGATGCTGCCGAAAGCTGCCCGGTTGAAGCAATCAGTATTGAAGAATGAATTCGGCCGAGGCCTAATTCTTTCAAGAAGCCTGATTGTGAATGTGGAGCGCGCCTCAGCGATTGAGGTTCTTCGAACATAAAGCGATCGGAACACTCGTTTCCGAAGTGTCGATTCTGCTATGAACGGTCAAAACCATTGAAGAGGCGAGGCCATGATGAAGGAAACGAAAACAGTCGCTGTGCTTGGGGCCAGCCGGAAGCCGGAGCGCTATTCAAACAAGGCCGTGCGGCTCTTGCTGGAGCATGGGCATCGGGTCATACCGGTTCACCCCGCCATCGAGGAGATTGAACATTTGCCGGTTGTCCACGCATTGGAGCACATCGTGGATCCTGTCGATACGTTGACGGTGTATCTTTCCCCTGCGATTTCAACCCCATTGCAGGCGGATATACTCAGGCTGAAGCCGAGGCGCGTCATCTTTAATCCGGGAACGGAAAACCCCGAATTAAAGCGGGCGCTTGAGCGCGACGGGATTGCGGTAGAGGAAGCCTGTACCTTGGTGCTGCTGAACACAGGACAGTTTTGAAAACCGCTCAGGAATGGATCGAAACGCTGCAACTGGCGCCCCATCCGGAGGGCGGCTGGTTCCGTCGCGTTTATGAATCCAAGCTGAAGGTCGATGGACAGCGGTCCGCTATGACGTCGATCTACTATCTGCTTGAGGATGACGACTTTTCCGCGCTCCATCGGTTGAAGCAGGATGAGCAGTGGCATTTCTATCATGGCTCGCCCATCACCATTCATGAAATCGATCCTTCGGGCGGATATACAGCCATGACGCTCGGAGTGGATGCTTTCCAGCACACGGTTGCGGCGGGGAACCTGTTCGGCGCAACGGTGGAGGAAAGCTATGCGCTGGTCGGTTGCACCGTGGTTCCGGGGTTCGACTTTGCCGACTTTGAGCTGCCATCGCCTAGCGAATTGTTGAGCGACTGTCCACAGCATGCGGAGGTGATTACCCGGTTAACCCGCTGCTGAATCGATGGATTTATACAGATCGATCAGCTTTGACTCCCATGAGTGCGCACATAGAATGCCTGTAGAAACGAAAGGATATACAACATGCCGTTTGATCAAACCAAGGACGTACTCAAGCAAGCCCGCAAGTTTCATCATAAGCTCAGCGAGTTTTATGAAGACCTCAAGGATTCGGCCGATAAGGAGCGCACGCGCGCCCTGCTGGATTACCTGAGCCGTCATGAAAAGTATCTCGAAGACTGTCTTGAGGAGTTTCAGAAAGACGTTTCCAAGAACGTTCTGGACTCGTATTTCCAGTATGGGTCCGATGCCTCGAAGCTCAGCGGAATCAGCGAGTTTGAAATAAAGGACGAGATGTGTGTTGAAGATGTGGTTGCGGCCGCAATGCATTTCGATGCCTGTCTGATTAATTTTTACCGTGAGATTGCCGATAAAGCGCGCACGGGCAAGGTTCGTGAGGTTTTCGAGAACCTGCTGGTGATGGAACAGCATGAGCAGATCGAGCTGAGCAAGCAGTCGCTGGAGCTCAGTGCGCTTGGAGCTCATCGGGATATGTGATTCCCGTTCCGGTAATATTCCGTTAACGTGTCGGCATGATTTATCGATTTGAAGACCATGTCCCATCCCTGCCGGAAGAATACTATGTGGCCGACTCCGCCGCCGTGATCGGTGACGTTACGTTGCACAATCAATCCAGCATCTGGTTCGGAGCGGTGCTGCGGGGCGATATCGAGCCGATCCTCGTCGGGGAGCGCAGCAACATTCAGGACAACTCCGTAGCGCATACCGGCACTGGCGCGCCGACCATCATCGGCGATGATGTGACCGTCGGCCACAATGTCACCCTCCATGGCTGCAAGGTGGGCAACAACTGCCTGATCGGTATGGGCTCCATCCTACTCGATAACTGCGAGATCGGCTACAACTGTATCATCGGCGCCGGTTCGATCATAGGGCAGGGGAAAAAGATCCCGCCCGGCTCACTGGCGCTCGGATCGCCCGCCCGGGTGATCCGCAAGCTTTCGAAAGAGGATGTTTCCGACGTGCGTAAATATGCCGAACGCTATGTGGTCAAGATGAAACAGTATCGCAGCGGGGCGCTCAAAACCCTCTGAACGGACTCCTGGAAGAAACGTGCTTAGAAGACGGAGTAAAATGATGGGGATCGCGGCCGAGTCGAAACCGGTATTTGATCCGGCTTTGTTCAACGATCCGCTAGCCGCCCGAATCGATTGGCACTCGCTCAGGCAGGGCGGCGCGAGCTTCCGCACACGCAGGTTGGTGCAGGAAGATCTCGATCGGTGGGCGTTCAAGCCGACTCCCGGGGCCCTGCTTTTTTCCTTGGTTTTCATGGTGTTGGGGCTGGCGGCCATTATCGTACCCTTTATTGGCTTTTTTGCGGGAAAGACCGAGATGGAGTGGGGGCTGCTGATCCCTTTGCTTGTCGGATCCGTTTTCACGGCGGCCGGCGGTTTCATGTTTCGCTGGTTCACCCGTCCGGTTGTTTTCGACATCCGAAACGGCTGCTTCTGGAAAGGTCGTACGACTCCTATGCAAGTCGTCAACAGCTCTGCTCTAAAGTGTTATGCAAAGCTGGAAGACGTTCATGCCCTTCAGCTGATTTCAGAGTATTGCAGCGGCAAGGATAGCTCCTATTTCAGCTATGAGTTGAATCTGGTGCTGAACTCGGGAGAGCGCCTGAATCTTTTTGACCACGGGAACCTGAAAAAAGCCCGCTCGGATGCCGAAATGCTAGGGCGGACTCTGGGGAGGCCTGTCTGGGATGCCATTCAGCGATGAGCCTGAAATCGGCCATAAGATCCCGAAATTTATGATGCGCTTGAAAATGGCAAATCATGGCTCCAAAGACCGATTTGCGCTCAAAAGGGCAATTTTGTCGGTTTTTCGCGATTTCGACCTGAAATAAGTACGATTTAAGGCTCTTCTACTGTTGCCCTTATTTTCCCGCATCTGATACAGTTTCCCGATTACTTCCACCGAAAGGAAAAGGACAGATATGTCTGATGCAAAAAACGATTTAACCGCGGACGAAAACACCAAAAACAGGGCCTCGCTAAACCCCGATGCGGCGGGTTACGGCGCTGATCATATTACGGTTTTGGAGGGCATCGAAGCCGTCCGGAAACGCCCCGCCATGTATATCGGCGACACGGGCTCGCGCGGCTATCACCACTGTGTTTACGAAGTGGTCGACAACTCGATCGATGAAGCACTCGCGGGCTACTGCTCCAACGTCGAAGTCTGCATCAATGAAGACGGTTCACTGTCTGTCATCGACGACGGCCGCGGTATTCCGGTCGACATGCACAAGACCGAGGGCAAGCCGGCCGTCACCGTGGTGCTGACCGTCCTGCACGCCGGCGGCAAGTTTGATTCCGATACCTATAAGGTGTCAGGCGGTCTCCATGGTGTCGGCGTCTCGTGCGTAAATGCGCTCTCAGAATGGCTGGAAGTCGAGGTCAAGCGCGACGGCCAGATTCATCACCAGCGCTTCGAGCGCGGCGTGGAAGTCACCGAGCTGGTCACTATTGGCAAAACCACCGAAACCGGCACGAAGGTTACCTTCATGCCCGACCACACCATCTTCACGCACGAGACCGGCTTTCAGTGGGATATCCTTTCTGCCCGTCTGCGCGAGCTGGCCTTCCTCAACCGTGGCGCCAAGATCACCCTGAAGGAAGAGACAACCGGACGCGACGAGGTCTTTAAGTATGACGGAGGGATTATGGAGTTCGTCCAGCATCTCAACCGCAACAAGTCGCCGATGCACGCGGATGTGATCTACTTCGAGCGCGAGAAGGACGATGTGGTCGTCGAGATCGCCATGCAGTATTCCGATGCGTACAACGAAACCATCTTCTCCTTCGCCAACAACATCAACACGATCGAGGGCGGCACGCACCTTTCCGGTTTCCGCTCCGCGCTGACCCGCACGGTCAATGCCTATGCGAAGGCCAACAAACTGATCAAGGACGAAAAGCAGGCGATGGGTGGCGATGATATCCGCGAGGGCATCACGGCTGTTCTCAGCGTGAAAATCCCCGATCCGCAGTTTGAAGGGCAGACCAAGACCAAGCTGGGTAACGGCGAAGTCGAAGGCATTGTTCAGCAGATCGTCAACGAGGAACTGGGCACCTATTTTGAAGAAAATCCGACCGTGGCCCGCACCATTATCGATAAGGCGGTTGTAGCTTCCCGCGCCCGCATGGCCGCCCGCAAGGCGCGTGATCTCGCCCGGCGCAAGGGCGCGCTCGAAAGCGGCGGGCTGCCCGGCAAACTGGCCGACTGCTCCAGCCGCGATCCGGCCCGAACCGAACTCTTTATTGTGGAAGGGGACTCTGCGGGAGGCTCCGCCAAGCAGGGGCGCGAGCGCGAATACCAGGCCATCCTTCCGGTCAAAGGTAAAGTGATCAACGTGCAGAAGGCCCGCCTCGACAAGGTGCTGGCCAACGATGAAATCCGCACGATGATCACCGCCATCGGTACCGGCATCGGGGTCGACGACTTCGATATCCAAAAGGCGCGCTACCACAAAATCATTATCATGACCGACGCCGATGTCGACGGCGCGCACATTCGGACCCTGCTGCTGACATTCTTTTACCGTCAGATGCCGCAGCTGATCGAAAACGGATATGTTTATATCGCCCAGCCGCCGCTTTACAAGGTGACGCGCCGCAAGCGCGAGGAATATGTCGAGTCCGACGCCCACCTGACCCAGATCCTGCTCGATCTCGGCGCCGACGGCATGCGTCTTGAAACACTCGGCGGCGCGCAATTGCTCGACACCAAGGGCTTGCGCGAACTGCTTGAAAGCGTGGTTGAAATTGAAGGCATTGCCGACAAGCTCCGCCGACGGGGTATTTCACTGAAGGATTACCTGGCGCAGCGCGATCCTGAAAGCGGGGCGTTCCCGCTTTACTGCGCATATATGAACAAGCTCGGAGAGGACCTTGATATTCGCTTTGCGCTGGATGACCACGGGCTCCAGGCGATATTCACGGAAGTGGAGGCCGCGATTGCCGAAGCAGCCGATGTGGTGGAGGTTGTGGACGCGCCTGCGGAAGAACCTTCCGCGGCCGTGGATGGCGAAGAGCCGGCGGAAGCTCCCGTTGCGGAAGAACCCGCGCCAACAGTGCGCTACAAGGAGCTCTTCTTCTCGCGGAAGCTCAAGGAATTGGTTGAGAAACTGGAGCAGGGCGGATTCGCATTCGAGCAGCTGCTGGGAACAGAGGAACCGCAATTCAGACTTGATGACAAAGGCTTCAAGACGGAAGTCAGGTCGCTGATGGAAATTGCGCAGGCTGTCCGCATCGCGGGCCGCAAGGGCATGACGATTCAGCGTTACAAAGGCTTGGGGGAAATGAATCCCCAGCAACTTTGGGAAACCACCCTTGATCCTGAGTTCCGGCGGCTGACCAAGGTGGTGCTTGAAGACGCGGTTAAAGCTGACGATATGTTCACCATTCTCATGGGCGACGAAGTCGAACCCCGCCGCGAATTCATTCAGGAAAACGCGCTGAACGTTACGAATCTGGATATTTAATTTACCAAAGAGCAGAAGATGAAGATTGAACTGGCGAGGGATAAGGACGGATACACCGCGAAGGTGGCCGGCAGAAAGAACCTGTTTGCTTTCGGGTATACAAAACAGGAAGCGCTCGAAGAGCTCGGCGGCGTAGCCTCGGCAGAACTGGAATCCGATCAGGAAATCGCACAGGTCGAAAAAAGGATTCAGGAATACCTTCACAAGATCGAGCACGAAGGCTGAGCAACACGCCGGCCAGCATTCTAAATACACGAAAGACGGACTATGGAAAACACGAACGAACGTATTGATCTGATTAATATTGAAGATGAGATGCAGCGCGCATACATCGATTACTCGATGTCGGTGATTGTCGGCCGCGCCTTGCCGGATGTGCGCGACGGGATGAAGCCGGGCAACCGCCGCATCCTCTACGCCATGAAAGAGCGCGGCTGGACGCACAACAAAGCCTATGTGAAATGCGCCAAGGTCGTCGGTGAAGTGATCGGTAACTACCACCCGCACGGCGACACCGCGGTCTACGACACTATGGTGCGCATGGCGCAGGACTTCGCAATGCGCGGCATGCTCATCGACGGCCAAGGTAACTTTGGTTCGATCGACGGCGACCGCGCGGCCGCCTATCGTTATACCGAGTGCCGCCTCCGCCCGCTCGCCGAAGAAATGCTGGCTGATATCGACAAAGAAACCGTCGACATGCGCCCGAACTTCGACGAATCGCTGATGGAGCCTTCGGTGCTGCCGGCGCGTGTGCCCAACCTGCTGGTGAACGGCTCGACCGGTATCGCCGTCGGCATGGCCACCAATATTCCGCCGCACAATCTGGGCGAAGTAATCGATGGAACGATCGCACTGATCGACAATCCAGATGTGACGATCGACGAGCTCTGCGAGTACGTTAAAGGGCCGGACTTCCCGACCGGCGGATCGGTCTACGGTCTGAAGGCTGTGCGCGATTTCTACACCACCGGCCGCGGTAAGATCAAAATGCGCGGCAAGGCCGATATCGAGGAAGACGATAACGGCAAGGCGCGCATCATCATCACCGAAATTCCGTATGCGCTGAACAAGACGCTGTTGATCCAGAAGATGGTTTCGCTCGTCCGCGACAAAAAGCTCGAAGGCATTTCCGATATCCGCGACGAGTCCGGCAAGGAAGGCATCCGCCTCGTCATCGAGCTCAAGCGCAACGCCGTGCCAAACGTGCTGCTCAACAACATCTACAAGCATACGCAGCTCGAATCGACCTTCGGCTCCATCATGCTGGCGATCGACAAAGGCAAGCCGCGCATCATGAACCTCAAAGAGGTGCTCAAGTGTTTCATTGATCACCGCTTTGAAGTGATCACCCGCCGTACCCAGTTCGATCTCGACAAGGCCGCCGCCCGCGCCCATATCCTCGAAGGCTATCTGCTGGCGATGGATAACATGGATGAGGTCGTTCGCATCATTCGCGACTCGAAAAACCGCGACGAAGCGCAGGATCGTTTGATGACCAAGTTCGGCTTCAGCGAAATCCAGGCGAAGGCCATTCTCGAAATGCGTCTCTATCAGCTCACCGGGCTGGAACGCGACAAGGTCGAGGCGGAATATGCCGAGCTCAAAAAGCTCATGGAATACCTCGAAGACCTGCTGGCTCATCCGGAAAAAATATTTGCGGTCATCAAGGAAGACCTGGAACAGATCCGGGCAAAATATGGCGATATCCGCCGCACCGACCTGCGCATCGACGAAGGCGAGATCGACATAGAAGACCTGATCGCCGATGAGCCGTGCGTAATTACGCTTTCGAACACAGGCTACATCAAGCGCGTTCCGACCGATACCTATCGTCAGCAGCGCCGAGGCGGCAAGGGCGTGGTCGGCATGAGCACCAAGGACGAGGACTTTGTGGAACACATCTTCTCGGCCTCCACGCACGACTACCTGCTCTGCTTCACCGAAGCCGGACGCATGTATTGGCTCAAGGCCTAC
The DNA here is from genome assembly GCA_041592955.1 of Pontiella sp. GTDB lineage: Bacteria > Verrucomicrobiota > Kiritimatiellia > Kiritimatiellales > Pontiellaceae > Pontiella. The sequence continues at coordinate 8,697 of JBFHPA010000015.1, read as the reverse complement.
TATGTGCCGGAAGGCTCCCGCCAAAGCCGCGGACGTTCGCTGGCCAACGTGCTCCAGATGGCGCAGGACGAAAAGCTCGCCGCCATTCTCTGCGTGCGTGAACTCGACGACGACGCGCACAACCTGATCATGGCCACGCGTAAAGGGATCGTGAAGAAGACCGTGCTTTCGGCCTATAAAAATGTGCGCGTCGCCGGCGTGAAAGCCATCAACATTGATGAAGACGACTCGTTGATCGGTGTTCATCTGACCAATGGGGAAAACGAAATCATCCTCAGCATGAAGAACGGCAAGGCGATCCGCTTTAAGGAAACCGACGCCCGGCCGCTGGGCCGTGTGTCGCGCGGCGTGAAGGGCGTCACCCTTACGGGCGACGATGAAGTGGTCACGATCGAGATCGTCGATACCGACTCCACCATGATGGCCATCACCGAAAACGGCTACGGCAAGCGCACCAGCTTCGATGAATACCGCACGCAGGCGCGCGGCGGCAAGGGCATCATCAGCATTCAGACGACCGACCGCAACGGCAAGGTTGTCAGCGCCCACGCCGTGACCGACGAGCATCGCCTGATGCTCATCTCCGAAGCGGGACAGATGATCTGCATCGGCGCGAGCGACCTGCGCATCATCGGCCGCAACACCCAGGGCGTTCGCCTCTTTAACCTCAAGGAAGGCGACAAAATCGTTTCAGCCGCCGTTCTTGATCCAGAAGAAGATCTTCCTGAAGCTGCTGAAGTGCCTGTGGAAGGCGCTGAGGGAACAGCCCCCGTCGTTGAGGCGGAAAAGGAAGCTCCTGAAGAGCCAGCGGAAGATTAATGCAGACGCGCGCTTCCAGCCGCGTTGCGGTTGAACGAAGCGCGTTGACTTAATCCAACGAGGCAGGATGCCTCGTCTACGAAAAACGAGCTACACTCACAAGTACATTGGGAAGCATCCTGCCTCGTTGGGCGATGAACAGCAGGGTTCCCCCGTCGAATCGCTGATCGTCATAACAGCGGGGCGGTAGAGCGCATCGGCAGGAATGAAGAATTAAATTCTAGCCGTACTCTTCGGTGTAATCGGCCATTGAGGCTTCAATCACCTTGAAGGCGTGGTCGCGGCCATAGATTTTTTCGATGTGCACATCCGAGGGCTGTCCCGGAACCAGCTTGTAGGTTTCGAAATAGTGCCGCAGGCGTTCCATCAGCGCCGGAGATATATCCGCGATATCGTTGGCGTCTTTCCAGAACTGGTCGTTGTCGAGTACGGCAACGATTTTGTCGTCGGCCTCGCCGTTGTCCACCATTTGAATGCCGCCGATCACGCGGGCGCGCAAAATCACCTCGCCGCGGTTGATGGGGCGTTCGGTGATGACGCAGATATCGAGCGGATCGGTGTCGCCGCACTTGGAGGTCGGCGAAAGTTCTTGGACGCGGGCCGAGCAGTAGGTCTGCGGGATGAAGCCGTAGAGCGTGGGGGTCATGGAGGAGGTCAGCTGCGGGCGGTCTACGCGCAGGTAGCCGGTTGTCTTGTCCACTTCGTATTTAACCGCGTCGAACGGGGTCATTTCGATATAGGCATTCACGATGTTTGGAAGATCGTCGCCGGCCTCCAGGCCATGCCAGGGGTGCGGACGCCAACGGTAGAATGTCTTTGGAAATGCCATTTTGTTACTGCTTCCTCTCTGATCGGATGATTAATCGACGCGGACAATATCCGCTCCGAGCGCGGCAAGTCGATCTTCAATTGCCTCATATCCCCGGTCGATCACCTGCGCATTCTTGATGACGCTCTCGCCTTCGGCGCAGCAGGCGGCAATCAGCATCGCCATGCCGGCGCGGATATCCGGGCTCGTCAGCACACTGCCGCGCAGGCGGGTGGGGCCGATCACGACAACGCGGTGCGGATCGCACTGGATAATGTTCGCGCCCATGGCCATGAGGTGGTCGACAAAATACATGCGGCTCTCGAACATCTTCTCGAAAAACAGCGCGGTACCCTGGGTTTGTGTGGCCAGAACGATGCAGACACTCATTAAATCCGACGGAAAGGCCGGCCAGATGCCGTCTTCGATTTTGGGCGTGGCATTCCCTTCGTCCGGACAGATACGGCGGTCGGTTTGTTGCGGCACAATCAGAGTGCGGCCATCGCGCGTCCACTCCACGCCCATTTTTGAAAGCGTACGCTGCATAACCTGAAGCGTCAGCGGCTCGCCGGCGTTCGGAATGGTCAGCTGTCCGCCGGTCACGACCGAGGCGGCAATATAGCTGCCCACTTCGATATAGTCCGGCTGCACGGAATATTCTGTGCCGTGAAGTTTCTCTACACCGCGGATGGTCAGATTGTTTGTTCCGATGCCGGAAATATCCGCGCCCATCTGGTTCAGCAGGTGTGCAAGGTCCTGTACGTGCGGTTCGCCCGCCGCATTATAGATCGTAGAGGTGCCATCTGCAAGGGTGGCTGCCATCATGATATTTTCCGTAGCGGTCACGCTGGCTTCGTCGAAAACCATTTTCCACGCCTTTAGCGGCCCTGCCTTGAACCGGTAGGCCTGATCGATGGATATTTCCGCGCCAAGGGAACGCAGCCCGTAGAAGTGCGTGTCGAGTCGGCGACGACCGATAATGTCGCCTCCCGGCGGGTAGATGGTCGCTCCGCCGTGCCGGGCGGTCAGCGGACCGGCCAGCAGAATTGAGGTGCGTACCTTTGAGCAAAGTTCCTGTTCAAGTTCGGTGGTGTGCAATCCCTTGGCGCAGAGGGTAACCGTGTGATCCTCCAGCGCGACGGACACGCCGAGGCTTTCGAGCAGCTGGAGCATGACCTTCACGTCGTTGATTAGCGGTACATTGTGAAGAATCACGGGCTGGTCGGTCAGAACGCAACTGGCGAGCATCGGCAGTACGGCATTCTTGTTGCCGCGCGGGTGGAAGGTTCCGCCAATCGGGTTTTCGCCTCTGATGATAAATTTTGCCACAGCTTGCTTTTCCTCGGGGATATAAAGGAAACAATTTTCCAGACATTGAAAAGAATAGGAAGCACATATTGCCATTGCCTGTCGCGGGAAGCCTCTTTGCTTTACCGTTGCAGATGTTCAGGCACAAAAAACCCCGCCGGGAGGCGCGCAGCGGGTAGTTGGTCTTGCGAAATCAATATCCGGGCGTGAGGCCCGGCAGCTGTCTGGAGCCCTCCCACTTCTGGGGCGTATTCCACGGCATGTTGGAGTACTCCTGATCGTCGCGGTATTCATCGGTTGAGGCGCAACCGCACAAGACCACCGTAGAGGCAGCAACGAGAATACATGATAGGGCGTACAGGTATTTCATAAAAAAAGAACCGCCCCGCAAGCGGGACGGTATTTCCGGTCAAATTCCAGACTTAGAGTACAGCGTCTTTAGCTGCTTTTGCGATGCGGAACTTCAGAACGGTTTTAGCTGGGATGTGGATGCTTTCGCCGGTAGCCGGGTTGCGACCCATGCGGGCAGCGCGGTCAACCTTTACGAGCTTGCCGATGCCGGGGAGAGTGAATCCGTCTGCTGCGCCTTCGTAGGCGAGTGCTGCAAGACCTTCAAGAGCGTCTTTGGCCTGCGCTTTTGAGATGTCAGCCTTTTCGGCAACTGCTGCGATGATCTGCGATTTGGTCATAGGTTTTCCCATTTTATAATCTCCTCGTGCTTCCTGGTTATTTCCAACAACAACTGTCCGACTCCGTATCGGTATCAGTGATAGAAAGTTTCTAGGGTATTCAGTATCCCATGGCAACAGGAAAGTTTGCGAAAAACCAATGTTTACAGGGGGGATTTGCGGTTTCATGCGCCCTTTTGATGAAAGGAATTAAGACGATCATATTATGTGCACATTTGTCACCTAATAGCTTGCCCGGCCCCATTCAGTTTGTTTCCATTTCGGGGACAGGCGGCGCAACGGTGCCTTGAGAGCCAGTGACAAGATAAAAAAGGGAAGGCAAATCCAAATGCCGCAGATGAAAAAAATGCATAAAGCATCATGTATTACCTGTTGCCAGGCAACCGGTAACGGAGTCTGCGCGGCGGGCGAGAGTGGTGGGTTTCAAGCGTGCTGATCCTCCTTTCCATCTGCTTTCTTGCGGCAGTCGCCGCGCCATGGGTGCATCGGATCTGCCCGAGGTATGCCGGCGCGCAACTGCTTGCCGCACCCCTTGCCATGTTTGTCTGGCTGCTCAAGCAGCTGCCTGAAGTCATGCACGGGCACCCTGTGGAGCAGCACTTCAGCTGGGTGAAAAAATTAGGACTTGAGGTCGCATTTCGTCTGGACGGACTGTCGCTTTTGTTTGCGCTACTCATCAGTGGCATCGGGATCTTGATCCTTTTGTATACGCAGGGCTACTTCAAGGGGCACCCGCAGCAGGGTCGATTCCTGATGTATATTATCGCCTTCATGGCCTCCATGCTCGGCGTGGTGCTGGCCGATCATCTGTTGTTGGTTTTCATCTTCTGGGAGCTGACCAGCTTTACGTCCTACCTGCTGATTGGATTCAACCACGAAAGTGCCGATGCGCGAAACGCGGCTTTGCAGGCGATGCTCGTCACCGTGCTCGGCGGGTTGTTTCTGCTGGCCGGCATGATCCTTATGGCGGGCGCTGCCGACACGTGGCGCCTCTCTGAATTGATTCAGCGCGGAGATGTGCTGGTTGCGCATCAAAACTATTTGCCCATTCTGATTCTGGTCTGCATCGGCGCCTTCACCAAGTCGGCCCAGTTTCCGTTTCACTTCTGGCTGCCCAATGCCATGCAGGCACCCACCCCCGCCAGTGCCTACCTGCACTCCTCCACGATGGTCAAGGCCGGCGTCTATCTGCTGGCCCGCCTGCATCCCGCGCTCGGCGGCACGGAAGAGTGGGGGGCGATTCTTACGACCATCGGTGCGGCCACGTTTTTGATCGCGGCCGTCATGGCGCTGGGGCAGCATGTCTTGAAACGCCTGCTGGCCTACACCACGGTCTCCGCGCTCGGCGCAATGGTCATGCTGCTGGGCATCGGGACATCCTACACGATCAAGGCGATGGCCGCCTTCGTGCTCGCGCATGCCTTCTACAAAGCCACGCTCTTCATGATTGCCGGCGGCATTACACATGAAACCGGCGGCGAAACCTCAATCGATAAGCTGGGCGGTCTGCGCAAGGCGATGCCGTTTTCGTTTGCCTGTGCCCTGCTGGCCGGACTTTCCATGGGCGGCTTCCCGCCGTTCTTCGGGTTTGTCGCCAAGGAAACCTGGCTGCATGCGCTGGGCGACTACCCGGTCCTGATCGGGGCCACGGTAATCGGCGGCGCGGCCTATGTGCTCGTCGGCCTTTCCACCGGCTGGAAACCGTTTGTCGGAAAGATGCCCGCCGGACTGCATGCGCACGAGATGCCGCTCTCCATGCGCATCGGTCCCGCCGTGCTTGGAATCGGGTGTCTGGTGCTGGCGCTCTTTTGCGGACAGATCGGCCATGCGCTTATCGAACCCGCCGCCTCGGCGATTGCCGCCCGCCATTTGGAAGTGCATCTGCATCTTTGGGCAGGCTTCAACAAGTTCCTTGTCATCAGTTTCATCACGCTGGGCCTCGGCCTCGTCTGTTACCTTGCCCGCGCGGCATTCCTCAAAGTTGCTGTGCGGCTTGGCGCGCTGGCACGCATTGGGCCCGAGGCCGTATATCAGCTGCTCTATTCATCCGTGCTGAAATTTGCAGGATGGCAGACGCGCTTGCTGCAAACCGGGATTCTGCGCGACTATATCCGCGTGACCGTACTTACCGCGGTGGCACTGGTCGGCGCCGCGTTCTACCGGGCCGGCGGGTTTCAGCAGTGGGAAAACCTTTCGCCGATATCGCTCCGCATCGCTCTTGTGGCCGTGTTGATGATTCTCGCGGCCATTGCAACCGTCCACTCCAAATCGCGTCTGCAATCGATTCTTGCGATGGGGGTGGTGGGCTACAGCATGGCGATGCTCTTTACCTTCTACGGCGCGCCGGACCTCGCGATGACGCAGTTGGTGATCGAAACCCTGACCGTCATTCTGATGGCATTGGCCTTCTACCATCTGCCGGCCTTCCGGCATATTTCCTCCATTCGCTCGCGTCTTTTTGACGGTGCCATCGCCATAGGCGTGGGCGTGGCGGTGACGCTGCTGGTGCTGGCCGCCCTGCATGTGCAGACGCCCACGCCGGTGTCGGACTACTATCTCGAACACAGCTATGATATGGCGCACGGCCGGAACGTCGTGAATGTGATTCTGGTCGATTTCCGGGCGCTGGACACCCTCGGCGAAATCACGGTGTTGGCGATTGCCGCGCTCGGTGCGTTCGCGCTGCTAAAACTGAAGCCTAGTGTAGTGCGCGCTTCCCGCTTAAGGGAGCGCGCGACCAGCTCTCCACAAGGTGGAGAAGCCGGTGCCACACAGTCGATTGACAAGACCATAATTACAGGGGGCGCGCAATGACGTCGATCATCCTTCGAACGGCCACCCGGTATATGTTCCCTCCGCTACTGGTCTTTTCGATCTATATTCTGTTGCGCGGCCACCACTATCCGGGCGGCGGATTTGTTGGCGGCTTGTTTGCCGGCTCGGCCTTCGCCCTCTACGCCCTCGCGTTCGACGTGTCCGATGCCCGCAAGCTGCTGCGCGTCGATCCGCGCGATATTACCGCAGCCGGGCTGGCCGCCGCGCTCATCAGCGGAATTCCTCCGTTGTTTTCTGACCATGCGTTCCTCACCGGAACATGGTGGAAAGTGCCCCTCTTTTCGGGAGCCACGATTGATATCGGGACCCCTCTGGTTTTCGACATCGGCGTCTACCTTGTTGTGTTCGGTGTTTTGCTGACGCTGGTCTTTTCGCTGGGGGAGGAGGAATAGCATGGAAGTCGTCCTCGCCATTGTTGTTGGAGTTCTCTACGGCGGCGGCCTGTATCTCATGATGCGCCGCAATCTTGTTCAGCTGATCATCGGGCTCGGACTGCTCAGCCACGGCGCCAACCTGCTGATCTTTACCGCTGGCGGTCTCCGTAAGGGCGGTGCGCCGATCCTGGCCGAAGGCGAGAAAGTATTCGCAACCATTCCATCCGATCCGCTTCCGCAGGCGCTGATCCTCACGGCGATCGTTATCAGCTTTGCCGTTACGGCCTTTGCGCTCGTGCTGTTCCTGCGCACCTACGAGGAGGTCGGCACCGATGACGTGGATGAACTGAGGGAGACCGACACATGACGCTCCTTCCCGCACTCCCGATTATGATTCCGCTGGCCGGAGCCGTGCTCTGCATGCTTCTGCGCAGAAGCATCGTAATGCAAAAGGCCGTTGCCCTTGCGACATCCGGTCTCCTTCTGCTGACCGCCATCTGCCTGATGGTGCACACGCGGACAGGAACCATCGCCGTAATGAACGTCGGCCACTGGGAAGCGCCGTTCGGGATTACGCTGGCGGTCGACATGCTTTCATGCGTCATGCTCCTGCTGGCAGGGCTGCTGGCCGTCGGTGTTTCGATGTATGCCTGCTTCGATCTCGATCAACCGCGCGTGAAGTACGGGTTCTTCCCGCTCATGCTGATTCTGCTGATGGGCGTGAACGGCGCTTTTGTTACGGGCGATCTGTTCAACCTCTATGTCTGGTTCGAGGTTTTGCTGACCGCCTCCTTTATTCTGCTGGCACTGGGCGGAGAGCGTCCGCAGCTCGAGGGCTCGGTTAAATATGTTGCCCTCAACCTGCTTTCCTCGGCGATGTTTCTGGCCGGCATCGGCATTCTCTATGGCATGGCCGGCACGCTAAATCTTGCCGAGCTGGCCGTCGTCGTCCAGCAGGGTGAGCGCGGCGGCCTGGTTACGATGGTGGCCGTCATGTTTATGATGGCCTTCGGCATCAAGGCCGGTCTGTTCCCGTTGTACTTCTGGCTGCCGGCCAGCTATCCCACGCCGCCGATTGCCGTCACGGCGCTTTTCTCCGGACTGCTCACCAAGGTAGGCGTCTATTCGCTTATCCGCGTCTTTACCCTTGTCTTCAGCACCGATCCCGATTTCCTGCACGGGCTGATTCTGGCGGGTGCCGGACTGACCATGCTTTCCGGGGTGCTGGCTGCCGCGGCACAGTTTGAAATGCGGAAGATTCTGGCGGTGCACATCGTCAGCCAGATTGGCTACATCGTGATGGGACTGGGACTGTTTACAAAGCTGGCGCTGACCGGAACGGTCGTTTATCTCATACATATCATGATTGTGAAAACGAACCTATTCATGGTGGCCGGGGCGGTGAACCGGATCAAGGGAACCTTCGAGCTGAAAAAACTTGGCGGGCTCTATAAGGAAAAGCCCGGACTCTCAATCCTCTTCATCATCTCCGCGATGTCGCTGGCCGGTGTCCCGCCGCTCTCCGGCTTCTTCGCCAAGCTGGCGCTCATCATCGCCGGGTTGCAGCAAGAGGCGTGGTTGATCGTTGGTGTGGCGCTTGGAGTAAGCCTGCTCACCCTCTATTCGATGACCAAGATATGGTCCTATGTTTTCTGGGAGCCCGCACCGCAACCGCTGCCCGATCTGAACCCAATGTCGGCCGGCAAATGGTTCACGTTCCTGCTTCCGATGATTGGGTTCACCATCCTCACCATCGGTATCGGTGTTTTTGCCGGGCCCATCTTCGACTATGCCGACGCCGCGGCGGGGCAGCTCATGAATCCGCAATGCTATATCGATGCCGTGCTGGGGGGAGGGTGATGGG
>JBFHPA010000014.1:0-25323 GCA_041592955.1 Pontiella sp. | reverse complement strand
CGGGCGTATTCCCCCTGGATCGAGAACTGATCCTCCGTACGCCGATGCTTGAACCCGCGTTTCAGCATGTTTGTCTTAATGATGCCACCGCTCAGCAACATAGGTCTCTCCTGTTCAAAAGATTGAATTCCGCAAAAGGCCACCAATCATTGGAAATACGCTTTTTGAGTCAAGGCAATTAGGTGCGGGATTTGACCCCGCATACCTTGCCGCGCCTTGCAAAAGGCCGATCCGGGGGTAAAAACCGGCCGGTTCAAATGATCGGGGGCGACCGGGCAATAAAAAGCCGGCTATGTTTGTCTTTATTAAAGGCCCGTGAATTGGGAGTCTTTGCAATCAACGAATGAGAACTGTGTCCAAAAAGAAACGCGGCCTGACGCTGATCGAAGTGCTTATCGCTCTCGTGATCCTTAGCGTGGGCGTATCGTCGATGATGGTGGCGATGTCCCGCTGTCTCGCGGTGGTGCGTACGGCCCGGAATCGTAACGTGGCGCATGCGCTCATCCGCCGGGTGGATATCGAGTTTCCCATCGAACGCGAGGATATGGAAGAACTCTCGGAATCGGGCGACTTCGAGGACACCCCCGGCTATGTCTGGTACCGCGATATCATCATGGTCGACGAAGAGGAGCGCCCCGGGCTTTTTCTTGTAACCACGCGGATACAGTGGTCCGAGCGCGGCCGCGATGCCTTTGAGGAAATCACCGTCTATAAATACGCGCCGGATGCTGAAAGCGTAACCAGCAGAATTTAAACAGGAAACCGAAACTTGAATCCCGAGACCCCAGACCAGACGAACAGCCATCAGCAGGCATTTACCCTGCTCGAACTGATGGTCGCGATGATCATTCTGACCATCGCCATGTCGATTGCGTTTCAGGCCTTCAGCGGAACGATCCGTGGATGGAAGCGCGGGAGCGAGGTTATCGACGGGCTCAAACACGGTGAGTTTGCCATGACCCAGCTGGTGTCGGCGCTCAACTCGACCATCTATTTCACCAACCCGCGAAAAACCTACGCGTTCGAGTTTGAAAAGGGTTCCTCCTCCGGCCTGCCGGCCGATATGATCAGCTTCGTGACCTGTAGCGGATCGTTCATGCCGAGCGACTCGCCCTTTGCCGACGGACCGCACCGCCTGCGCCTCTTCATCGACGACGACGGCGGCAACCCGGCGCTCTTCGCCATTCCGATGCCCGCCACGGCCAACATGGAGGAGATGGAGGAGGAATATGATAACGAACCTCTGCTGGTTTCCCGCGCCATCCAAGGTTTGGAAATCCTTTTCTGGGATAAGGATAATGAGGACTGGACCGAGGAGTGGGAGGAAGAGAACTCCATTCCCGAACGGATCATGCTGACCCTTTTTGCCGCATCGGCCGAAGAGGACGAGGAACCGATCGCCTTCACGCGCGTCATCGAGATTCCCGTCCACCAATCGCTCAAAGATAAACTGACCACGCCCTCCATGACGAAAAAGAGCACCGGCGCGGGCGCTCAGCCCGGAAAGACCATTTCGGGCAACGCGCCGCAAAGACAACGATGAAGTATTCTCGATCCAGATCCTTTGAAAACAAACGGGGTGCCGCACTGCTGGTGTCGCTGTGGGTGCTGATTATCCTGTCGCTCATCGTCGGCTCCTTCGCGTTTGAAGTGCAGCTGGAAGCAATCCTTGTTTCCCACAAACGGAAAAAGTTCCGCGCTGAAATGATGGCGCTGTCGGGCATCGATTATGCCCGGGCACTGCTCGACAAGCAGCAGGAGGCGAAGGAACTTGAAATCGAGGATATGGACGAAGACCCGGACGGTTTCATGCAGGCGGCGTTGTACATTAAACGCGGACTTCCCACCTCCTCGACCATCGAGTTTGAAGACGGCGGTAAGTTTACGGTCCGTCTGGAATCGGCCGAAGCAGGCCGGAACGTCAACCTGCTGACCCGCGAGCAGTGGCTGGATATTTTTGAATTTGCCAATGTGCCCTCCACGGACTGGGATGCGATGATCGACTGTCTGGAGGACTGGATTGATGAAGGTGACCTGCGTCAGTTGAATGGCGCGGAATCCGACGATGAGTTTTATCAGGAAGCGGGTTATCCGGTGAAAAACGGGCCGCTTGACAGTGTGGAGGAGCTGCTGCTCATCAAATACTGGGGGCCTGAAATTCTCTACGGCCGGCCCGCCAGCGAGGAGGGCGACGAAATCATCGGCATAGCCGACAAGCTGACCGTCTGGGGAGATGGAAAGGTGAACCTGAACTCCGCCAGCGAGGATGTCCTGCTGAGCTATGCCGAGTACGAGGACTGGGAGCTCGAAAGTGTCTTTGAAGCCCGGAAAGGACTGGACGGCGAAGCGGATACGCTGGACGATGGGATCAAGAGCCTTGATGAGGTCGGCGCCGATGCGAATAAATTTAAATTGCAAAGTGATTTTGTGAAGGTAACGTCTACTGGCGATATTTTTGGCAATCAGTACCGCATTGAGGCGATCTTCCTGATGAAGAACAAAGACTCGGTGGTGGTCTACTGGAACGAAGGGCCTGTTAAGAAAAATGCGAATACGCGATAAAATCATCACAGCCGCTTGCCGCACGCCGGGCGACATCGAATGGACCACCCTGAAAATCAAGCAGGATGGCACCGAGTCCGTTCAGCAGGGATGCATTCCGTTACCGGTGCCGGAGGAGGAAGGAGCGGATGAGAATCTGAACCACATCCAGCTTCCGGCCGAAGTGGGTGAAACCCTCAAGGGCGACCTGACGGTAGCGTTGCGCACCTCCGAGCTGTTGATGCGCACGATGGAACTGCCCACCGCCGACCCGGCCGAGATTGCTGAAATGGTGAGCTTTCAGATCGATAAAATGTCCCCGTTCCCCGTCGATCAGCTGGCGATGTCGCATGAAATCCTTCGGACGACGGAGACGAGCGCGCAGGTTCTGATGGTGGCGGCCAAACGGGAGAGCATCGATGCCATCGGCGACACGTTTGTGCAAAAGGGCGTGCGTATTCACAGCATTGATGCCCGTGTGCTGGGCTGGCTGCAGCTGATCGGCGATGATGGTAAATTATCCGATGAAGCCTGTGAAGTCGTCATCATCAATGACGGCATGGATTTTGTTCTCGTCGTCATGCTCGAAGGCGTCCCCGTGGCTTTCCGTTCGCTGCATACGAAACTGGATGATGAAGGTGTGATCGATGAACTGGTCTATGAGATCGGCTACACCTTCACAACACTTGATCTGGAGCATGAGCTTCCGGCCCCTGCCGCCATCCATTTCTGGAACAACGCGAAAACGCACGCCTTCCTGAAAGTCAAGCTGGCGGAAAAAAGCGGGATTCATGTGCTGCACCATGATCTCGACGATCTCCCGCCCCTCTCGGAGGGGATTGTTCGGCGGGCCCAGAAAGACAGCGTGCACATCGAGCTGATTCCGCGGGAATGGGTGGAGCATCAGAACCGGAAAAAGCTGCAGCGCCAGTTTAACATCCTGGCGGGCAGCATTACAACAGTGTGGCTTTTGGTGCTGCTGATTTTTTTCGCCATCTACAAAGTGCGCGACATCAAACTTTCCCGCGTGCAGGAACGGGCAAATGCCATCGCACCCGCAGCCAATCAGGCGCTGGAAAACCGCGAGAAGCTCAAGGCGCTCAAGGTCTACACCGACCGATCGGACTCATCGCTTGAATGCCTGCGCGAAGTGACCAGCCTGCTCCCTTCCGGCGATATTGAATTTGTCAGCTACAGCTATACAAAGGGCAAGGGCGTCACGCTGCGGGGCACGGCGCGCAGCAGCGACATCGTGAACAACTTTTTCTCCACCCTCGCCCGCTCGGAGCTGTTTACACAACTGAAGGACCAGTCGGTCACAACCAAAACCACCAAGGGTGTTCGCCGCGCGGTGTTCTCCGTCACACTGGTACTTCCCTCGAAGGAGGAGCAGTAATGAAGATTACCCGCAGAGAGATGTTTCTCGGTGCCGCGGCACTGGCCGCCGTGCTCGCCGGAGCAACCTGGTACATCGTCGACAAGAAGGTTGATGAGTATGCTTCCAGGGCCACCGAAATCGAGAAACTGAAGCAACAGATCAGCTACCACCAGAATGCGATCAAGATGCAGGAAAACTGGCTCGGCGAATTGAATGATCTCCAAAAGGATTTGCGGGTATTCGATGCCAAGCAGCGCTCGGTCGCGCCGGATCTGATGAAGACCATCAAAGCCATTTCCGACAAGTACGGACTGGATATCACGCGCAATAATCCGCGCAGTGAAAAACCGACGGGGGATCTGTTTGAGCTGGGCATCAACTGCACATGGGAAGGCAATCTGGATTCCATGGTCGGATTTCTCACCGCTCTTCAGCAGCAGGGCCTGCGCTATGATGTACGCTCGCTTAATGTGAAACCGATCGGAACAGCCACCGGCAGACTCGGCGGCAACATGCTGATCATGTGCGCGTATACCAGAAAACCAATGGACGCCGCCGAATAGATGAACATCGAAGTGCTTCCCACCGGCCCCTTCCAGGAAAACTGCTACGTGGTCTGGAACCATGCAAAGCAGGCTATTGTTTTCGACCCGGGCTTTGACGCGGAACAGATCGCGCAGCGACTGGAAGCACTTGGGCTCGGGATCGCCGCGTATGTCTGCACGCACGGGCATGCGGACCACATCAACGCCCTGTCCAATCTGCACGCGCGGTTCCCTGCGCCCGTTGCCATCCATTCAAGCGATGCGCAATGGGCTTTTGATCATGGTATCGAGCCGCACTATCCGATTCCGCAACGTCCCTTCGTTGATGCTTTTGAACCGCTGGAAAGCAAGCAGGCCTGGAACTTTGCCGACCTGCATTTCCAATGCATCCATACACCGGGTCATTCACCGGGTTCGTGCTGTCTGTTTTTCAGCGATGATGGAATCCTGATTTCCGGGGATACGCTGTTCAAGGGATCTTGTGGTCGCACCGACCTGCCGGGAGGAAGCCCACGGCAGCTTAAGGAATCATTGGACAAACTTAAACAGCTTCCGGACGCGGTACGCGTCTTCCCCGGTCATGGTCCCGATACGACGATCGGGATTGAACGCGCCACCAATTTCTTCATGCAGTAGGCTCAGCGCGGCAGTTTGATGTCGCGGCGGATGTATGAGGGGACATCGAGATCCTGATTGTTGTGAATCGTTGGATCCACATAGGAGAACTCGCCCTTGCTGGTCGATTCAAGCGGCAGCTCGCCCTGCGCTTGCCGGTTCCCGAAGAAAGCCATCTGACGGCCGGCGGCATCGACCAACGGTTCTTTCCACTGTTCGGCCACCAGCGCAATGGCCGACAGACGGTTCTCAAAGGCCGGATCGATCACAACCCCGAAATTCAACCAAACCTCAGCGGGCAGTTTTTCCTGTATGCGCTCCATGATGGTTTGAATCTCGCTGAGCTTCAGATCCGGTCCTCCGGTCAATCCAATCACCACGCCCTGCGCATCGCTCAGCAGCTTGCCCTTGTTGAGCAGGCGATGTTTCAAAATAGCTTCCGCAACACGGTTCGCCCGGTCAGGACCGGAATCCCCGGCACTGGCAAAATGGCAGAATCCGTCACAATTGCGCAGCATGGTATGGATGCAGGCAAAATCCAGCCCGCAGACGCCGTTGCTGGAAAGCATTCGCCATAACGAAAATATGCCATCCCGCATCACCTGATGGCTTCGGGCAAACGCCTCTTCCACCGGAAGGTCCGCATCGGCCCGTTCGACCAGTCGCTCGTTCGGAATCCGAATGATCGCATCGGCATGTGTTCGAATCCGGCGAACGGCTTCCTCGGCGACCTTGGCCACCTTTTTGCCTTCGAAGGTAAACGGCAGGGATACCATCGCCAGAACGAGCGTTCCGGATTCGCGCGCGATGCGCGCAATGACGGGCGCGGCACCCGAGCCCGTGCCGCCGCCAAGACCGGCCACGAGCACAAGCAGGTCCACCTGCCGCAGCTGCTGGCGAATACCGGATGAATCCTTTTCGATGGACTGCCGGCCCAGTTCCACATCGCCGCCGGCACTCATGCCGCGTGTTACAGTTTTGCCGACATGGATGACCCGCTCCATCGATTCGGCTTCCAGCACCTTGGTGTCGGTGTCAATCACCATGGCATTCAGGTCAGGATTATTACGTTGCATGGCAGCCACAGCGCGAACACCACTGCTTCCAACGCCCATCACGAGAATACGCGGTGCGACAAAATCCTGGGAACGGGATGCCGATGAATCACTCATGACTGCCTCCCCAGAACAAATGGATTATCCTTTGACCGAGCGATGGTTTGTTTTCAATCACGCGCAACGAAGCCGCATAGCGAATTGCGCCGACGAGCGAGGCATAGAGCGGCCCATCCTTGGCCGATGAGAGCCCCTGTACATCAAACGGCTTTCCGTGCATGCAGGGGACATTGAACACCTTCTGGCCCAAATCGCGCGCACCGTTTAGGAACGCACCGCCGCCGGTCAGCAATACACCCGCACTTAACGGCACGTTCGGGCACTGCAGATCGATCTGGTCCTTGACCAAGGAAAAGATCTCCTCCATGCGGGCGTTGATGATGGTATTGAGCGTAACGGCGCGCACCATTTTTCCGCTGAATCCCTGTGTCGCCGCCGGAATGGAGATATTGTGATCGCGCTCCATGAGATTCGTCAGCGCACTGCCTTCCTTGAGCTTGATGTATTCCGCCTGACTGGTGGGAATTTTCAGTCCGATCGCGATATCGTTTGTAACGTGGTCGCCCCCCACCGCAAACGATCCCGCCGCTTGCATGAACCCGTCATGATAGAGCGCAAAGTCGGTGGTTCCGCTGCCGACATCCACCACCAGCACGCCGGCCCTCTTCTGCTCATCGTTCACCACGGCCCGGGCGGCGCATAAGCCGCTGAAAACGGCATCGGTGCAGGCGATGGGCACATCGTCGACGATCTTTCGGAAATTGTCGACCGCACTCCGCTTGCCGTGGATGGTCAGCATATCCACAAGCAACTGCTCACCGGCCATGCCCACGGGATCGGTGATATTCATCGTGTCGTCGAGCTGGAAATATTGCTGGAGGGTGTGCAGCTTGATCCGGTTTTCCGGGAGCGCAACCTTGCGGGCAATCTCCACGACTTCGGCGACATCCGCCTCGATGACTTCCGCAAGCATGTTATCGCTGGCATCCACAAGCTTATGGATGCCGGTGCTTTTCTTTGCCAGCGCCTGTCCCCCGGAGGTGACGAGAATAACGGAGTGTATGCTTTTACGTAGGTTTTCTTCGGCGGCTTTGATGGCCTTGCGGACACAGGCAATGGCATCGTCGCGATTGATGATCTCGCCCTTGCGAATGCCCCGCGACTCGGCCTCGCCAATGGCCGTTACGGAGACCACTCCGTCGTCACGCAGGTCACCGACCATGACCCGTACGGTGCCTGTGCCGATTTCCAATACTGCGGTTGATTCAATTACCATGCTTCGTCCGAAATCAATAGTAGGTCACCGGTACCTTGGCCGAATCAAGGGTGAGGTCCACTTCCTTCACGCGCTGCCCCTGCCCGCTTGCAATCTTGAGGATGCTTGCGAGCTTCTGGAGCCTTGGCTTCAGGGAAAACCGCGGCAGACGAACCCGGATTCCATCCTGCAGGCGTATGTCGATAAAGTCCGCATATTTAAGGTCCATGCTCTCGATGCGCACATAGTTTTTGAGGTAGCTGGTGCTGTCGCAGATCGCGATGATTTTCAATACAGTGTCAACATCCGTATGCTCCACCGGCGCCCCAAGCACCAGGTCCAGATCCAACCCCTTAATGAGTGGAAGTGTAGCCATGGAACGGCGGTACGGAAGAATGTGTCCGTAGCGATCGATCATGAAGGGGAATTTTGAGGCTTGGCGACCGATGATTCGCGCGACGGGTATGCGTTCCTTCACCTTAACGATCAGCGTGTTTGGAAGCTTGCGTTCCAGATAGACCGATTCAATCCGCGAGACCCTCAGCAGCTTGTTTTCAATCTCTTCAAACGTCAATTCGAAGAGGTTCATGCCCTCTTTTAATCCGCTGGTTTCGCGGATGTAGTCCTCGCCGAGCTTACCATCGCAGGAGATGTCGAGATGCTGGATTTCGAAGCGCGGATTTTCCGCATACAGCATGCGCCCAACCCAGTCGAAGCTTGTTTTGACCCCGTAGGCGACGCCGCACAGAATCAACAACAGCAGGAAAACGGTAAAAGAGCGCCGTGTGCGCGCGGAGGACTCGCCCGCCGAGCGCTTTTTATTGCGCACATACTGCGGTTTCATTCGGGTTGATTTTTTCTTACGAGCAGCCATTTCACAACTTCCAATTGATCTTTCCGGACTATAGATGAGCCGTTTCCATGATTCGACAACAAAGCTCGGAAAAACCGATTCCGGCTGCCTCAGCGGCTTTGGGCAGCAGGCTCGAGGCCGTGAAACCGGGAATGGCATTAAGCTCGAGCACATAGGGGCAGCCTTCCGGCGAAAGCCGGAAGTCGACTCGCCCGAACCCCGATGCGCCAAGACAATTAAAGGTGCTCAGCGCGATCGACTGCAGTTTTGCAGCCGTTTCCTCATCCAGCTCGGCAGGAACCATATACTGCGTATCGCCGGTCACATATTTTGCTTCAAAATCATACCATTCCGCCGCCGGCTTGATTTCAACCACCGGAAGAACCGCTCCATTCACAATCCCGACCGTCAATTCACGCCCGGGAATGAATTGCTCAACCAGAACCTCTTCGGAATAGCCCGTAGCATCCTGAAAGGCGGGCAACCACTCCGACTCGTTCTTCACAATATGGCAACCGACGCTGGAACCCTCACGCGGGGGCTTCACAACCAGCGGGAACGCAACCGTACGCTGATCGGCTGAAGTGAGCACCTCGCCCTCTGGCACTGGAATGTCTCCTTCCGCGAGGCGAGCACGCGTTAGCACCTTGTCGAATGAAATATGGCTCGATTCCGCACCCGAACCGGTATATGGCATGTTCCGTCCTTCCAGAATACGCTGTATCTCGCCGTCTTCGCCGAATTGGCCGTGCAGCGCGATAAAGACCGCCTCAATGCCGTCCGGAATGCTGAAGTCCTTCGCCACGATATCGATTTCAAGAACCTCATAGCCGCCATCCCGAAGTCCCTGCGCAATGGCTGCGCCGGACCGGAGCGAAATCTCTCGCTCCGACGAAATCCCGCCCTTTAATACCGCCACCTTTTTAAACCGTTGTTCCATGCCTGCCCCACTCAATTCAAGGGCGCATTAAACAAGACCTTGGGGGCTTCGGGAAGCCTGAACATGTCATTGCCATTAAATTCAACCGAACGTATAACGTCATCACTTGATCATGGCCTGTTTTGAGGATAAAGACGGATACATTATCGTACGCGTGCGGGTGGTCCCGAACGCTTCCTCCGATTTGATCCAAGGGATCATCGGAGACGCCTTGAAAGTCCGCATTCAAGCCCCACCTGTAGATGGCAAGGCCAACACCCATCTGATTAGATTCCTTTCCTGCCACTGGAAAATTCGCCGCCGAAGCATCCGTATTTTGGCGGGCGAGACCGGACGGAACAAACGGCTTCGCATCGACCGTCCATCGGATGAATTGCGCAAAGAGTTGTTGTCAATCGAATCCGGATAAGCCATCAATACCGCCCATGAAACATACACTTTTATTGTTGGCCGTTCTCGTTCTATCAGGTTGCTCGGATAACAGGAATCCCCCGCCGGCTTCCGGACTCACCGCGTTTGTCAGCATTCCGCCGCAGGCTGGTTTGCTGAAGAAGATCGCCGGCGACCATGCCGAAGTCCTTACGCTGGTGGGCGAAGGCCAGTCGCCCCACTCCTACGAGCCCACGGCGCGGCAACTGGCGAAAATGGGCGAAGCCAACGTCCTCTTCACGATTGGTGTTCCTTTCGAGAACGCGCTGCTGAACAAGATTACTCCCCTGTATCCTGATCTTTCCATCGTGCAAAGCGATGCCGGGATCGATCGGCGCGCCATGCCGCATGCGCACCATGGCGAGGAGTGCGACCACGACCACGGCGCAGAGGATCCCCACGTCTGGCTCACTCCGCTTCATTGCGCAACCGTGGCCTGCAACATGTTGGAGACCCTCGAAAGCTCTGATCCCGGGAATGCGCCGTATTACCGGAAGAACTTCGACTTGCTGGCGGAACAACTGGATCGCCTGGATGCCGGCATCCGGCAACGGCTTGAACCGTTCGCCGGAAGCCGGTTCTATGTGTTTCATCCTTCGTTCGGCTATTTTGCCGATGAATATGGTCTGGAACAGATTCCGATCGAACTGGATGGCAAGTCCCCGTCACCCCGGCAGCTGGCCAACCTGATCGAGCAGGCCAAACAAGACGGCGCGAAAGTGGTTTTTGTGCAGAAGCAGTTTCCGCGGGACAGCGCCGATGCGATCGCGACAGCGATTGGCGGAAAAGTGGTTCAGGTTGATCCGCTGGCGGAGGACGTGGTTGCCAACCTTGAGGATGTCGCGGAGAGCATTGCGCAGGCGCTGACACCATGAATCCGCACCCGATCCAAATCGATAACATGGGCTTTGCCTATGGCCCCGTCGGGATCCTCGAACAGGTGAACCTAACGATTAATGATCGTGATTTTATTTCGGTGGTGGGGCCCAACGGTGGAGGAAAAACCACCCTGCTCAAAATTCTGCTCGGTTTGCTGGAGCCCCAGACCGGTGCCGTATCGGTTTTCGGAAAAACTCCCGAGATGGGCAGAAAATGGATCGGCTATCTGCCGCAGCACGCCAGCCTCGATCCCAAGTTTCCGGTCACCGCCACCGATGTCGTCCTGCTGGGCCGGCTCGGCAAGACACGCACGCTGGGTTTCTACACCAAGGCCGACCACGAAGCTGCCCGGAGCATGCTGTCGCGTGTCGGAATGGATAAGCTGAGCAACCGTCCGCTCGCCGCGCTATCCGGCGGTCAGCGCCAGCGGGTCCTGATTGCGCGCGCGCTGGTTTCGGAACCCCGCCTGCTGTTGCTCGATGAACCGACCTCCAGCCTCGATGATTATGTGGAACGCGAGCTTTATGACCTGCTGCAGGAGCTGAACCGGGATCTCACCATCGTTGTGGTTTCGCACGATATTGCTTTTGTCTCCCGCTATGTGGAGAAGGTCGTCTGCGTCAACCGTCAGGTGCACATCCATCCTGTGGGTGAAATCAATGAATCGATCATTCACGACATGTATGGTGAACACGTCCATATGGTCCGGCACGATCAGGAGCATCCGCATGACTGATTTCTTTCAGGCGCTGCTCCAGCACAGCTTTCTCCAGCATGCCCTGCTCGCCGGAGTGCTGGTGAGCGTGTCCTGCGGCATCGTGGGCACCTATGTGGTCACACGGCGCATCACCTATCTCGCCGGCGGTATTGCCCACTGCGTGCTGGGCGGCATGGGGTTCGCCCGGTACATGCAGGTGGTGCATGACTGGGCCTTCATGACGCCCATGCTCGGCGCCATGATTGCGGCACTGCTCGCTGCGCTGATTATCGGATGGGTGAATATCAAGGCTCGCGAACGAATCGATACCGTGATCAGCGCCTTCTGGGGGCTTGGGATGGCAATCGGCATCCTCTTCATCGCCAAGACACCGGGGTATGGCGAAGATCTGATGGCCTATCTGTTCGGCAACATCCTTTTGGTCACCCCGCGCGATCTGATGGTTATAGGTCTCCTCGACATGGTCATCGTTACCACCGCACTGCTGTTTCACAAGCAGTTTGTGGCGGTCTGTTTCGACGAGGAGTTTGCCCGTCTGCGCGGCATCAATACACGGCTCTTCTATTTCCTGATGCTCGCACTCGTTGCGTTGAGCGTCGTGCTGATGGTTTCGGTCGTCGGCATCGTGATGGTGATCGTTATGCTGACACTGCCCGCTGCCATCGCGGGAAGGTTCTGCCTGCGGATGGGGTCAATGATGGCTCTGGCCGCCGGAATCTGCGCCCTGCTGACCTTCGGCGGACTTGCCCTGAGCTATAAGCCCGATCTCCCGGCCGGGGCAACCATCATTGTGCTTTCAGGGATCGCCTATCTCGTCTCACTTCTCTTCAAACGCTCCTGATTTCTCATATCTGAAAGCGCCGCCACCGGGTCGACGACCTCGCCGCCACAAAAAACCCAAGCGTTTGCCCCGATTCGTAATAAATATACGCAGATGGCATGTCCTGTGCTCTAATTCTGTGCATGCTCTCCGAAAAGAAAAAGTTAAGCCTTGTCGATATGGATGTCGGCCTTTTCTTGAGCTACGAGGTTACGGCTAAACGTATGACCACCCGGCTCTTTAAAATCATTCCGCTGAAATCCACGCCGCTGAAAAAGGTTATGGATCTGCGGGAGGCGAATGATCGGGATATCACAAAGCTTAATCGCGTGAACTGGCTGAGCTTTATGCCGTCACATCGCGTCCTCTGCCCGATCTACACGGTACAGACCGCCAGGAAAAGCCCCCGCATATTCATGCGCCTGAATCGGGGATCGCATATCGACATGAAGGAAGCACTGGAGCTTAGTTATGAAGTCTAACGACATTGGAAAAGCAGTTCTCACCCCGACTGCGCTGGACGCCCCTATTTCGTACGAGCTTTGCGGCAACGCGATCATCGGTCGCTTCCTGGGGCTGATTCCCATGCAGCACATTGAACTCGGCTCCGTCCACTTCCTGCGGCTGGCGGCACGCTCCGAGGTCAATCCGGTTCATTTACTGATCAACTGGCGCCACTTTCTGATTCGCGCACGCAGCAGATCCCCGATTTACATTCTTCAGACACATAAGCGTCAGCGCATATTCCTCAAGCTGGATGGCAGAGCGCATTTTAAACTGCGCCAGGCCATCGGTCGGCAGACCTGCAAGGAACAGCACCGCATTGCCGCATAAAAAAAGCCCGTCGCGAAGACGGGCTTTTTCAGTACAGGGTCGGTGTACTCCCTTAACCCTTGATGGCTGCCTGCGCGGCGGCCAGACGGGCGATCGGCACACGGTACGGTGAACAACTGACATAGTTGAGACCAGCCTTGGCGCAGAACTTCACGCTTTCGGGATCTCCACCATGCTCACCGCAGATACCGCATTTCAGATCCGGACGGGTTTCACGTCCGCGCTGAACGCCCAGTTTCACCAACTGGCCAACACCGGTCTGGTCGAGGGTCTGGAACGGATCAGCCGGAAGGATCTTTTCAGCAAGATAGTCCGGCAGGAAGCTTCCGATGTCGTCGCGGCTGTAGCCGAACGTCATCTGCGTCAGATCGTTCGTGCCGAAGCTGAAGAATTCAGCGGTTTCCGCAACCTCGTCGGCCGTGAGTGCTGCACGCGGAATCTCGATCATGGTGCCGACCATGTACTTCACCTTGGCACCGGTCTTGGCAATCACTTCCTCGGCGTTCTTGCGAACGATCTTTTCCAGGAAGTCCAGCTCGGCCTTGGTTCCGATGAGCGGAATCATGATTTCCGGCAGCACCTTGACCGGCTTCTTGGCCTTGGCCACCTTGCAGGCGGCACCGATGATCGCCTTGGTCTGCATGACGCAGAGCTCGGGATACGTGATCGACAGACGGCACCCACGATGACCCAGCATCGGATTGAACTCATGCAGCTCCTGCACGCGATCCGTGACCTGCTTCAGCGAAACGCCCAGGCGCTTTGCCATTTCCTGCTGATCCTTCTTGGTGTGCGGAACGAATTCGTGCAGCGGCGGGTCAAGCAGGCGAACCGTCACCGGTAGGCCGTCCATCGCCTTGAAGATGCCTTCGAAGTCCTTCTGCTGATGCTTCAGCAG
This sequence comes from Pontiella sp., assembly GCA_041592955.1. Classification (GTDB taxonomy): domain Bacteria; phylum Verrucomicrobiota; class Kiritimatiellia; order Kiritimatiellales; family Pontiellaceae; genus Pontiella. Next base: position 11,503 of record JBFHPA010000014.1, on the reverse strand, counting down.
CTTGGCGAGTGCTGCCTTGCGGGACTTTTCGTCCTCGGCAAGAATGAACTCGCGGATGGCCCAGATGCGGTCGCCTTCAAAGAACATGTGCTCGGTGCGGCACAGGCCGATGCCTTCGGCGCCGAATGAACGGGCCGCCTTGGAATCGTTCGGCGTATCGGCATTGGTGCGCACGTTCATCTTGCGATTCGCATCCGACCACTTGGAAACCTGTTCATACATTTTGTAGATCGGGTCTTTTTTGGCGGCGGCGTTGCCATCAACAACCGCCGATACCACCGGACTGACCTGCGTGGGAATCTGTCCCTCGTAGACGATGCCGGTGGACCCGTTCAGACTGATCCAATCGCCTTGCTTAAAGATCTTCTTGCCTACGGTTACGGTTTTCTTCTTGTAGTCGATCTTCAGCTCGGAAGCGCCGCAGATGCAGCACTTGCCCCAGCCGCGGGCAACAACCGCCGCATGGGAGGTCATGCCGCCGGTGGAGGTGAGTACGCCCTGCGCCGCCCACATGCCGCCCACGTCTTCCGGGCTGGTTTCATGACGAACCAGAACGACTTTCGCGGCGGAATCTTTTTCAACAGCAGCTTCTGCATCCTTTGCTTCGAAGACAATTTTACCAACAGCGGCACCCGGACCCGCCGGGAGTCCGGAGGTGATTTTTTTGGATTTTTTCTCCGCCGCGATATCGAAGATCGGGAAGAGGAGCTGTTCAAGATCATCTCCGGTCAGCGACATCAGCGCCTCCTTCTGCGTCAGGATCTTGGACTGGGTCTCGCCGGTGAAGAAATCTTTGCCGGTAGCCATTTCAACCGCCCAGCGCACGCCGGCCAGGCCGGTACGTTTGGCATTGCGGGTCTGCAACATAAAGAGCTTGCCTTCCTGCACGGTGAACTCGACATCCTGCGGATATTTATAATGTTTTTCCAAACGCGCCATGATCTTCTGCAGATCGCCATAAGCCTTCTTCCAGATTCTGGATTCTTCTTCCGGCATGGCGTCAAGATCCTTCGGTGTGCGAATACCCGCCACCACATCTTCACCCTGCGCATCGATGAGGTATTCGCCCATCGGCTTGCTGTGACCCGTTCCACCGTCGCGCGTGAATGCCACGCCGGTACCGGATTTGGCGCCCATGTTGCCAAAGACCATCACCTGGACATTCACGGCGGTACCGAGCAGTCCGCTGATCTTGTTGATCTGGCGGTATTTTTCGGCACGCTCCGAACCCCACGAGCCGAATACGGCACGAATGGAAAGGTCCAGCTGTTCGATCGGGTCCTGCGGGAAAGGCTTCTTTACCTTTTTCTGGTAGACCTTCTTGTAGATGTCCACCAGTTCCTTCAGCTGTTCTGCGGTAAGATCGGTGTCTTCCTTGGCTTTGTATTTTTTCTTAAGGGCTTCGAGTTCAACTTCGAAATCGTGGTGCGTGAGACCGGTATAGGGCCCCATGACCACGTCGCCGAACATGTCGATGAAGCGGCGATAGCAATCCCAGCCGGTGCGTTCGTTGCCGCATTGCTTGATGAAGCCCAGTACGGACTTGTCGGTGAGACCGAGGTTTAAAACCGTGTCCATCATGCCGGGCATCGAGACGGCTGCGCCGGAGCGAACCGACACGAGCAACGGATCCTTGGGATCGCCCAGCTTCTTGCCCATGTTGTCTTCGAGTTTTTTCAGCTGCGACTTGAGCTGCTTTTCCATTTCCGGGGGATACTTCCCGCCGGTCTTGGAATAGTACGCGCAGGCTTCGGTGGAAATCGTGATACCGGGAGGTACCGGGAGGCCGGCATTTGCCATTTCGGCCAGGTTTGCACCCTTGCCTCCAAGAATCGCCTTCATACTGCTATCGCCTTCTGTGAGTTCTTTGGAAACTCCGTAGAAGTAGACATATTTCTTTTGAGCCATCTTTATTTCTCCTTGTTTTCTAGAATACCTATGGGAACAAAAAACGTGCTATATTTAGCAGAGAGGGAAACAGAGTCAAGGCCGCCTCATGTTTAATAAGCCTTCGAGGATCCAGTTGGTTTTCCGGACCGGAAAGCTGCCTCATAAATAAGTTGAAAAAAACATACCCGCTGCTGAGCGGTTTGGATATGTTCTTGAAATGCCGACATCTCAGTTTCATACCAAACGCGGCGGCTTCACTCTGGCCGAGCTTCTGGTGGTCATCGCCATCATCGGCATTATATTCGCGATCGCCCTGCCCAACCTCACGGGCATCACCGGCCAGTCCCGTCTGGAGGGAGCCGCCAACGCGGTACACTCGGCAACCAAGCTGGCCAGACAGCATGCGATTGCCAACAACCAGCCCACCTACCTTGTCTTCCAGGACGACCAAAGCACAACCAACGCCAATCTGGCGTTCCGAGCCTATGCGGTTTTCTCGATCAACATTCACACCAATCCGGTCGACCAGTCGGCCGGCTATTTCCTGACCGACTGGGAGACGCTACCGGAGGGTATCGTCTTCGACAGCCTGTCCTCAGAAGACATGAACAATGTATTCACGCCACGTGCAGAGCCGTGGCAAGGGGGCTTCAACCAGAACCGATTGCTCTATATCGATCCGGAGGTCCACGTTGTGCTGGGCTTCAAACCCGGCGGCGCGCAATTTCTCGATCATAGAAACGATATCCATCTGGCCGAGGGGTTTTATGAAGCGGGCCGACTGGTACGTTCGTCCGGACAGGGAAAGCGCATCCGCATTGACGCAACCGGAACGAGCTACATCTCGGATATCCGCTACAGCGAACTCGGCGAACCGGAGGTGATCAGTCGATGAATATATTTTGTTCGCCAAAGGGCATGAAGCGCGGATTCACGCTGATTGAAATTATGCTGGCGTTGCTGGTGGTTTCCATTGGAATTGTTGCCGTGAGCGGATTGCTCGGGTCATCACTCGACACCTCGGCCAAATCGCATGATGACCTGCATGTGGTCAGCTTTGCTGATATGGTTTTGAATTACTACCACTCCAGCACCAACTGGAATGAGATTCCGCCGGACGGACCGTGGACCGTGCCCGGATATGATGGCACGCCGGTTGACCTCGCATCCAGCCTGTACACCTGCAGGGTTTTGAATTCCGATGCGGATATCTACACGGTTTCCTTTGAGCTGATCGCGGAAGCCCCGGCAGACAACATCAAGGTGCTGACGCTCCGCGTGTGGCCGGGTTATGGCACGAACAGTACACCGCGTATGTTCCACACGGAAATTTACAACTGGAAGAAAAACTGATGCGAAAAAATGAAAGCAGCGGCGGGTTTACCCTTCTGGAAGTCGTGGTATCGATCACGATCCTCGCACTCCTGACGTTGATGATCACCCGCATTTTCAACCAGAGCACCAGCGCGATGAATCGCGGCAATGAGCTGGTCCAGCTGGACGAAACCGCCCGCCTGCTGCTCAATGCCATTGAGCAGGATATCGGTCAGGCGCTTGTTCGGACCAATGTGCCATTCCGAGTCCGCTCGACGCTCGACTTGAATGACACCATCTACGTTGTATCCACCGGCATCCGCCGGCAGCATGAAACCATTCCGCGCGACACCGGCCCGATGCGCATCCGTGCCGCACAACCATCGGACTTACCGACCCTGAACCGCTATCTGGAAATTGAGACACCGGATACTTCCAGCGATCCCATCGACACGTTGATGACCCACTCTGAATACTACTTCAACGATGGCACACGGAACACCAACGAATTTGGCGCCGCCACCAACGCCACCTTCATCGGCGAATACACGTTGCCTGCCGACCAGGCGCTCGCCGACCATGCGGTGCTGACCTTTCTGGAATTCAGCGTGAACGCGAATACGAACTGGAGCTTCAATGCATCCCAAGGCACCCCTCTCGCCGTTGACATGCCACGCTTTGTCGATGTCGTATTCGGACTCATCTCCGCCACGGAGATGAAAACGGCTATCCAACTTGACTCCCTTCAGCATCTTGACGACAACCAACGGATATTTAGCCGGCGGATTTCCATCCGTAACCAGGGATTATGATCTGAGACTTCCAGCATGAAACAACCACATACCAAAAAAAGCGGCGCGGCACTCGTCATTGCCCTGGGATTCCTTGCAATCCTGACCATCACCATCATTGCATTCACCGCGCAGACCCGCACCGAACGCCTGGCCGGGCGCGCCTATCTCACCACGGCACAAACCCGCCAGCTGCTCAGCACCGCCCTTAGCCGCTCCATGGAGGATATTGATATCGCCTGCGAGAACTCCATCTATCCACCCTTCAACTGTCTTGGATCGCTCAGTGAAGAGCGGCTTGACCCGCTTCTTTTCAACTCGGTCACCTTCAATGTGGAAACGAATTATCTCCCGTTGGGTAACCGGGCTATTGCGAATGATTTCATCGACGTGCTGCAAAAACAGGCGCAATGGCAGGAGGTGACCAATGCTAACCACGAGATCGTCGGCCGTATTGGCTACATCATTGTCAACACATCGGGCCTTCTCGACGCCAATGCCGTTGGAGACTACTACACGGCTTCAAATGGCGTCGCATATGTGGAGCGAAAGCGCGGCGACTCCCCACGCGAGATCCAACTGTCGCCGGACCTGATCGCGGAGTTGGGAGTGGAGAGCAAATACCCCTTGCATATGGGAACACCGAATGCCGGCACGGCGCAGGATGCCGCCACCGCATTTGTCTTTAATCGAAAAAACGCATGGCATCGGTTTGAATCGCTGCGCGACCTTGCCATACTGAATACGACCGATGTTGTCAACCCGCCCATCCTCGTCAGTCACCCCGGATCATTCCGCACGTTCTCCTACTTTCCATCGGATATGGATGATGCCAATTTCATGGGCGACCACATTGAAAATTTTCAGGAAGGCGCCGTTCGGGATGCGTTGAATGAAATTGGCGTGGAAGGGATAAACCAGGACTTTGTCATCGAGCAACTGAAAGATTACATCGATGAGGACTCGGACGCTGCTGATCCATACTATTCCGTGGAGCCCGTTCCTTTAATCAACGAGATTTTACTGGACTGTGTGTTTGAATTCACGCCGATCATCGAGGAGGTGACCCCCGAAGAATTGGATGAGGACGGTAACGTGGTAACCAACGCTGAAAACGACGTCGTCGCGGTTGCCATAACCAATAACTATTCATTGGAAATCGAAGTTTGGTTCCCGTTTGCAGGTCAAACGAACTTGAATGAATATACCATCGAAATTCTTCAGGCTGAATCGTCGCTGTCCGCAGATCTTTTCGGTGATGTCGGTGCGTGGATCGGGTCCGAACTTGAGTTAAAGGGGCCTTGGGAGCCCGGCGATGTTAGAACAGGTGTGATCGTGAATGACATTGCCACCAGCGATGACAGCCTGACGCAGGAGGATGCTGTTGCTGCCTTTTCCGGCATCAGCGGCGTCATTGACCAATTCTCCCTAACGAGCCTCAATGAAGCCGAAATTCCGGTCGATCTCGCCGAAAATCTTGAACTCCCCATTGATTCGGCCGGAGCACTCATTGAGGAGCGGGCCATGAACATTCTCAACTATCTTTTTGAAGATGCCATCGAGCTGGAAGAAGAGCCCGAGACCACCAATTTTACCTTCCAAATCGGCCTTGCGACCATCGATCCGCGTCTGAATTGGGATGGAACCAACAGGAATCATTGGGTCGAAACCGGCGACAGCGGCTACGGCGACTCAATGGGTGCCGTGAATAAAGGGATCATTGGAGAATACATCGAAAAGATGGAGGGACGGCCAATCGATGAGCCCGATGATATCATCCACGTGCGCAATGAAGGTCTGATCAATTCCCCGTATGAGTTCACCTATCTGCTGCCCGATGTAAACCGACCCTGGTACACCTTTCAGTTTTTTAAGGAAAACGAAACCGGCAAGCTGGAGGCCCACCGGCTCACCGATCTCCTGACCGCAGGACAGCGCGAGCGAACCAGGCAGGGATGGGTCAACCCCAACAGCAAAGAGATCAATGTACTGGCGTCGGCACTCCTTCAAATGCCCATTGACACCCTCGTTTCAGACAACGTTTCATCCGCGCCGCGATTGGATCTGAACAATGCGATCGGTCTGGCAGCAATGATTCTGGCCGAAGGCCCCTATCAGGTCCGAAGCGAAGTGATACAGGGTCTGCCTTATACCGATATTTCCAATGTGATTGGCGGATCTACACCTTGGGAAAACGAAAGCGTACTGCGCAATGCCATGAACCTCTTCGATGTCCGCGACAACACCTTCACGATTCTTCTGGTGGCACAATCCGGAACCGATGCCAATGCCGATGGGTCGCTTGACAGCGATGAGATCCGTTCAACACAAAAGGCCGTTGCCGATGTCTGGCGCGATCCGCAAAGCGGCGAGAGCGCCTGCGTCTTCTGGGGATTGAGCGATACCTTGCAGAACGTTGGCAGCGATAATTGGAGCACCATTCTGCAGGCCTTCAACCCGGAGCTATAGTGGCACACCCCGCTCGGTGAATGGCGGATTCCATTGATTCCGTGCCTGAAGGAAACGTTTTCCAGGAATCGTGATTTCCGTTTTTCATAACTGCGTTCTAATTACACCGAAAGCCCTGCCGTATACTTACTCACATCGTCAACAACAGGTTTATTGCTATAAGATAATATAAGTTCTTGATTTGAACCATTTACTCATGTTTTCCTTCTTTATCTTGTTTATCCGAGTTGCGTGATCGACACCATAAGGAATCAACCGGCGCTAATCGGAAAAATCAATCAGGCCGTAGCGTCGATGAACAGAAGGAAAAATATGAAATACCGAACGATCGTCATCTGTGTTGTATTAATCTGCCATGCACGTAGTTCCCACTCGATGTTCAGCAAGCTGGAAGGCATAGAGGATTCCCGGGTAAGCAGCGTTGCGGTATCGCCGACACGTCCATTCCTCATAGCAGTTACTGCCGATAATACGCTTTATATCAGCGAGGATGACGGTCGGAATTTTCGAAAAGCTGCTGTGCTTAAGGATGAACAAGCAGTCCATGTTCATATCGATCAACAGGAAGCGGCCACGGTTTACCTCGCCGGAACCAGACATTGCTATACGGTTGGAGAGAATGTTAAAAAAATCTTTTCCGCAGATGATGGAAGCGTGATCAATTTCATCATCGAGCACAAGGGCACGATCTACGTCGCAACCAGTACGGGTCTTTACTACACCAACGATGCTCTCATTAACTGGCAAATATTACCCGGTCTGAAGAACCGCAACGTCTATTCGCTGGAAGGCTTTGGCGACCGCATCTATCTGGCCTGCGACAGCGGGGTCTATCTTTTCCAACCCGGCGACGGCACCCTGCAACGGCTGTTTGTCACCAGAGGAAACGGGGAAGGTGGAAACCTTCGGCCTTATCTGATCAAGGTTGATGCCATGAGCCCTGCCCGGCTCTGGCTTTGCACCAGCAAAGGGGTATTTTCCTCGAACGATCGGGGCGAGACCTGGCAGAAGTTCTACATATCCGGGGCGAATAATGTTTCGGTATACTGTCTGGCCCAGCCTGCTTTGGTCGGCAACTGTTTTTACATCTGCACCGACGTCGGATTATTCAAAGTTAACATCGCCGACGGCACCGCCCAACCCTTGTTTGAAGGGCTGTCCTCATCCAAGACCAGATGGATGGACTTCACACCCTCCGGAGAAATTCTTCTGGCCACAGATCGTGGTCTGTTCAGCAACAGGCATCGGGCTGTTTCCACATCTTCCCAAGGCAATCTGGAAGCCTTGATGCAGACGGAGCCGCCGATACACCGGGTCCAGGACGCAGCACTGCGCTATAATTCAGTGCATCCCGAAAAGGTCGGAAAGTGGAGGAAAAGACTCAAATACAGAGCGCTGTTCCCGAAGGTGAGTGTGGATTATGACAACAATGTGTCCACGTATAGCGGAAATTTTATTGTTGGGCCCAATGATTGGGGCGTTTCCCTCTCATGGGATGTGGGCAACCTCATCTGGAACTCCTATGAGGACGATATCGACAACCGCAACAAACTGACCACCCAGCTGCGCATGGACATTCTCGACGAGGTAAACCGGCTCTATTTTGAACGCCTGCGCCTTAAGCGGGAAATTGCGGCTTCAGGTGTGCCGACCGAGGAGCGCGCCCAGAAAAAACTCAGGTTGTACGAGTTGACCGCTACCCTCGATGGTTACACGGGCGGATTGTTCACCCGGATGCAAAAGCCTTTGGATCATTAATCCGTACGTTCCGGCACCTCGCTGTTCTACCATTACACGTCGCACGCCCAGCCGTGCGGCTCAGCTTTCTTTTCGGTTTCCAATGTCCGTAAAATCTCCTATACACACCGGACGCAATCAGGAAACCCTATGAACATCATTAACTATCTCAAACAAAAACAGGCCATCGTCGACACCGCCCTCGAGGACTGTTTGCATGCCGAAGGCCCGCGGCCGTCCATTCTGCATGAAGCGATGCGCTACTGTGTACTCAACGGCGGAAAGCGCATCCGCCCTATTCTGTGCATCGCCGCCTCGGAACCTTTCAGCACCCCGATATCCGCCGTGATCAAACCGGCCATTGCCGTGGAGCTGTTCCACTGCTCCACATTGATCCACGATGATCTGCCCTGCATGGACGACGACGACCTGCGCCGTGGTTTACCCACCTGCCACATCAAGTTCGGCGAAGCCAATGCCGTGCTCGCCGGTGATGCTCTCATGATCCATGCGTTCCAGATTCTCGCAGAAAACGGCCATTCAGGCATCTCGCTTGAGCTGGCGAAAGCCGCCGGATCGTGCGGCGTGATTGCCGGACAGGTGGAGGATCTGGCGGCCGAAGGGAAAAGCCCCGATGCTGATCTGATCGAGTTTATCCATATGCACAAGACGGCCATACTGATCCGTGCGGCGGTGCGCATGGGAGCCATCGCCGGTGGAGCGCGGGAAGATGAGCTGGAAAACCTGAGCGCCTTCGGTGAAAAAATCGGCATGGCCTTCCAGATCGAGGACGACATCCTCGACGAAATCTCGAGCGACGAAGTGCTCGGCAAGCCGGCCCGCTCGGATTTGAATCATAAAAAGATGACCTATCCCGCCGTGCACGGCATCGCGGGCGCACAGCAAATGGTCCGCGACTTCACACACGACGCGATAGCCTCTCTTGACATGCTTTCCCGCGAAACATCAGCACTCCGCGCCATTGCCGAATACCTGATGTCCCGCGAATTCTAACCCGTTTCACGAAGGAACCCCGATGGCCGGAGAATACGTATACACCCTCGAAAACCTCACGAAGCAGCACGGTGCGAAAACGATCCTTGAAGATGTAAACCTCTCGTTTTTCTTCGGCGCGCGGATCGGCGTGATTGGCGGAAACGGCTCGGGCAAATCAAGCCTGCTCAGAATCATGGCCGGACTGGATGAAGAATATATCGGCCAGTGCCACATTGCCCGGAATGCAAAGATCGGATATCTCGAGCAGGAACCCCAACTCACCCCCGGAAAAACCGTGCAGGATGTCGTCATCGAGGGAGTCGCCGAACAACAGGCCATGCTTGATCGATACGACGAAATCTGGGAACTGCTCGGTGGTAAAGTTTCCGACGAAGAGTCCGACAAGCTTAACAACGAGGTGGCCAGGCTGCAGGAAACGATCGACGCCAAAGGGCTATGGGAGCTTGATCGTCATGTTGAACTGGCCATGGACGCGCTGCGTCTGCCCGACGGCGATCAGGTGATTGACGTGCTTTCCGGCGGCGAAAAGCGCCGCGTTGCGCTTTGCCGTCTGTTGCTGCAAAGCCCGGACATCCTGCTGCTCGATGAGCCGACCAACCATCTCGACGCCGAATCGGTCGGGTGGCTGGAAGAACATCTAAAGCGATTTGACGGGACGCTGATCGTTGTGACCCATGACCGCTATTTCCTCTCGAATGTGACCGAATGGATCCTCGAGCTCGATGCCGGGCGCACGTTCCCCTACAAGGGAAACTATGAAGCATGGCTGGAACAGAAGCAGATCATCGCCGAGCAGACCCAGAAGCTGAATGCGTCGCGAAAAAAACTGCTGAAGCAGGAGTTGGAATGGGTGCGCATGAATGCCTCGAGCCGCCTTACAAAAAACAAGGCCCGCATCAGGCGCTACGAGGAACTGGCTACCCAGGAATTCGATACGGCGGAGGACAACCTGGCAATCCAGATTCCGCATGGCCGGCGCCTCGGTACCAAGGTGGTTAAAGCGGCCGATCTTTCTAAGGCCTATGGAGATCTGCTGCTGTTCGAAGGGGTCAACTTCGATCTCCCTCCCGGCGGTATTGTGGGCATCATCGGCGGTAACGGTGCCGGTAAAACCACGCTTTTCCGGATGATCACCGGGCAGGAGACGCCAACCGCAGGGAGCCTGGAGCTGGGCGACAGCGTCGACATTTCCTACGTCGACCAGTTTCGTGATGATCTTGATGCCGACAAAACCATCTGGGAAGAGATTTCCGGCGGCGAGGAAACCATCGAAGTCGGCGGACGGGAAATGAGCAGCCGCGCCTATTGCGCGCGCTTTAATTTCAAAGGTTCGGAACAGCAGAAGAAGGTGGGCGTACTTTCGGGGGGTGAGCGCAACCGCGTGCACCTCGCCAAACTGCTCCGCCGCGGTGGCAATCTACTGCTGCTGGATGAACCGACGAACGATCTGGATGTGGCGACACTGCGATCGCTTGAAGAGGGTTTGATGAACTTTGGCGGTTGCGCCGTGGTGATCAGTCATGACCGCTGGTTTCTCGACCGGGTGGCCACGCACATTCTCGCCTTCGAAGGCGATGGCGAAGTGATCTGGTTCGAAGGCAACTACGAGGCCTTCAAGGAGCATATGCGCCAGCAAAAGGGCGATAAGTGGACACCGCACCGCATCCGCTACCGCCCGATCAAGAACTAGACACATAAAAAACGGCGCACAGGTGGGGAAGTCTACCCGTGCGCCGCCTGGACATCACCTGATGTCGCGTTAATCCTGGTTTTTGCCTTGCCGCTTGCCGCGGCGTTTTTGCATCGATTCGCGCATGGTGGCCCGTTCTTCTTCGTTGAGCTGGCCGTCGCCATCGGTATCGAACCGCTTCATCATCGCTTCGCGCGAAGGACGTTCGCCCTCCGGCCGTCCGCCGCGGCGCTGTTGCATCTCGGCCTGCAAAGCGGCACGTTCGGTTTCGCTGAGCTGGCCGTCGCCATCGGTATCAAACCGCTTCATCATCTCTTCGCGTGAAGGCTGTTCGCCCTCCGGTCCGCCCCGGCGACCGCCTTCTGCCTCGCGGGCTTCCCGTGCCGCGGCGCGTTCTGCTTCGCTCAGCACACCATCGCCGTCGGTATCAAAGCGTTCCATAAACTGCTCGCGGGAAGGGCGCTCACCCTTTCCCTGCCTGCCACCGCGCTCACCTTTCGGGCTCTCTTCCGCCTTTGCAATGGAGACCGCACCCGCGACTGCCATGACCAGACCCAATGTTTTCCATACCTGCGTATTCATGCAATACCTCCTG
>JBFHPA010000013.1:0-26060 GCA_041592955.1 Pontiella sp. | reverse complement strand
GCCATATAGTGCCAGAGGCCGCGTTGGGAATAGTCGAGCTTGGAGAGATCTTCCCAGAGAATACCCCATGCGCCCGGTGACATGAACGAGTCGTCCTCGTTGCGGTGGAACCATTCGGGATGGGTGACCTGCAGGTGCGAAGCCCAGCCGGTGTGGTTGATCGGCATATCGAGATAAAGCCGCGCGTTGCGCTTATGCACCTCGTCCACCAGCTCCTGAAACTGGTCGATCGGGGTGGTCTGCTTGTCGAACTCGGCCAGAGATGGATCCACATCGAGCAGATCCATGACGGCGAACGGACTGCCGAATCGGCCCATGCGGGCATAGGTGGTCGGGGTGGGGTGGATCGGGAGCAGCTGGATAATCTTGCAGCGCAGGGTTCCGACAATGAAGTCGAGATCCTGGATCAGGTCGCGGAATTTTCCGGAGCGCGGAAGCACGGCATAGCCGGCCTCGTCGAGCTGCCGGACCGCGGCCTCATCCTGCGGGGCGACCGCACCCTTGTATTTGATCTCCCCGAACTGGCGGACAAACGCGGTGTACATCGTGTTGCTTGCGCAGGTTTCGGACGGTTCCACCTTGATCACGGAATTGCCGCCGTCCGGCCATTGGATGAGATCGCTGTCGTCTTCGATGAAATAGGCCTTGGCCTCGAAGCGTCCGACCCCCAGCAGCGGCAGGGTGAGGGTGTACCGGTTTTTGCCTTCTTTTTTCATTGGAAAATCGTGCCAGTCGCGTGAAAGCGGCGGCAAACCCTGCTCGGCATGGATAATGATTTCGGTATGCCGAACGTGTGCATAGCCAATGTTGGAACGCAGCCAGGCGCGGCCCTTTTCGCCGGAGTGGTTGGTCAGGGTGAACGTGATGGTGTCGCCCCGGAAATGAATACCGTGTTCTCCGGGAGCGGGGTCCTGATTCAAACTTGCCATATTGTCTTACACCTAATTTAAAAATTACCTGTGGGAAAACTGAGCTTCTTATAGGGATTATAATTCATGATGTCTGGAAAAAAGGGCAAGTAGTTCATGAAATGCGGCGCATGGATGGGGATTGTTATTCGGGTTTTTTGTTGATAAGTTTTTCGGCTTTGAGCATATACGACGGTTTTTCTGCGGGGAAATAGCTATGCGGATCGTGATTATTGGGGCAGGAAACGCAGGACGGCAACTGGCCATGCGCCTGTGCGAGGAAAAGCACGGCGTGGTGATGGTCGATACCGATCCGGTCGCGTTGTCGCAGGCGGAGGCCGGACTGGATATTCTGACCATCTGCGGCCAGGGATCGAATCCTGCCGTGCTGCAAGAGGCCCAGGTCGATAAGTCCGATCTGCTGATTGCGGTCACCGACAACGATGAGGTGAATATCCTCGCCTGCCTTTTGGCGAATGCCGCCGGAGTGAAAGGCAAGATTGCCCGCGTAACCAATCCGGACTTTCTTCACAGTTCCCCCTACTACGATCTCGAAAAGATGGGCATCGATCTCGTAATCAACCAAAAGCACGAATGTGCGCGGGAAGTGTTCAATATGCTGCAGATGCCCGGCGCGCTGGAAGCCTTCGACCTTTTCGCAGGCAAGGTGATGGTGGCGGGTTTCAGCATCAATGCGCTCAGTCCGCTGCTTGACCGCACACCGGCCGAATGCGATCGGCTTGATCTGATCCAGAGCGTGCGCGTGATCGCCATCCGCCGCGACAACGATCTGGTCGTCCCTCACGGCAATACGGTCTTCAAGCAGAAGGATCTAGTATACATGGTGGGCCAGCGCGCCGATATTGCAAACTTCTTCAGCTGGGTCTGCCCTGATATCAAACCTTTCGAAAAGGTTGTGATTGCCGGTGGAGGCGACCTGGGATTGATGCTGGCCAAATTCATCGAGGATGAGGTTGATTGCGTCTTGCTGGAGCAGAACGAGGAGCGAGCCCGCTATTGTTCCGCCGAACTGGACAAAACGCTGGTTCTTCGCGCCGATGCGCTTACCGAAAGCGCGCTGGAGGAGTCCGGACTCGGCGAGGACTCGGCGTTCGTCGCGCTCACGGGGGACGACGAAGCCAATATCATGAATTGCCTGATGGCGCAGAAGAAGGGGGCATCCTTTACGGCTACACAGATTAACCGCATCGATTTTATCCCCGTAGTGGAGCAGCTCTATCTGGTGAACCGTGTCGTGAGTCCCTATATTTCCACCACGAATGCCATCATCCACTGGCTGCGATCCAAGAAGGTGCGGGCGGCTTCCCTGCTGCACAATCTGCCCGGAGAACTGCTGGATGTGATTATTCAGGCCGACAGCAAACTCGACGGCAAGCGGATCCGTGAACTCAAGATGCCCAGCGACGCTATTGTGGCAACGGTGATACGCGGCGAAGAAGTGGTCACGGCGACCGGCGACCTGTTGCTGCAGCGTGACGACCGGGTGCTCGTCTTCTGCCATCCCGACGCAGTGAAAAAAATCCATGCCCTATTTCTTTAACAGGCGGACTTCATGAATCGACGCGCCGTATTCCATCTCGTTGCCTACATGACCCTGGTGATTGGTATTGCCATCATCGGTTGCGCCGCCGTTTCGTACGCCTATCACGAACCGCTCAAAATCCAGAAGAGCCTGATCTATTCCGGCCTCATTGCCATCGTCTGCGCGGGCGTGGTCTGGATGCTCACCCGTGGCGACATCAACCTCTCCCGCCGTGATGGATTCGGCATTGTGACCTTCGGCTGGCTTTCCGCGACCCTTTTCGGCTCCTTGCCCTATATTTTTTCCGGGGTCATCGCGCATCCGGTATCGGCCATCTTTGAGACCATGTCCGGCTTCACCACCACCGGAGCATCCGTGCTCAGCGATCTGGAAACCCTGCCGCGCGGCATCCATTTCTGGCGCGCGCTCACGCATTGGTTCGGCGGCATGGGTGTACTTGTGCTGTGCGTGGCGATCCTGCCGTTTCTCGGCGTGGGCGGCATGCAGATCTACCGCGCCGAAATGCCGGGGCCTTCAAAGGATCGCCTCACCCCGCGCATCACCACCACCGCCAAGCTGCTCTGGGGGGTCTATGCGCTGCTCACCCTCCTCGAGGCCGTGCTGCTGAAGTTTGCCGGCGGCATGGACTGGTTCGATGCCTTCTGCCATACCTTCGGCACCATGGCCACCGGCGGCTTTTCCACCCGTTCCGCCAGTGTCGGCGCATTCGACAGCGCCGTCATCGATACCATCCTCATCGTTTTCATGTTCCTGGCGGGCGTCAATTTTTCGCTTCACTACTATGCGCTCACCGGCAGGCCCCAGCGCTATTTCCAGGATCCGGAATTCCGCTTCTACTTTTTCTTTCTCATAGGCACAACACTCTTCATCACCTTCAACATCTGGTGGAATGACTTTGCTTCGCTTAGTCGCTGTTTTCGCGATGCGGCCTTCACAGCCACCTCCATCCTGACTACCACGGGCTTCTGCACGGCTGACTTTGACCAATGGCCGAACGCCTCGCGCCTGTTGCTCGTGGTCATGATGTTTGTCGGTGGCTGCGCTGGATCAACCGGCGGCGGGATGAAGGTGATGCGCATATTCATCATGTTTAAAAAAATGGTACGCGAAATGAAACTTTTCATGCGCCCCTCGGCCGTCATCCAGATGAAGCTGGGCGGCAAACCGGTGGAGCAGGAGATTATTTCGCACATCTCCGCATTCTTCGCGATCTTCATTCTGATTTTCGCGGTCGGCTCGTTTATCATGACCTTCTTTACACCCAACCTCGAGACCGCGGCCACGTGTGTCATCGCCACGTTGGGCAACATCGGTCCCGGTCTAAATGCCGTCGGCGCAACCCAGAACTATGCTGCCATCTCGCCGCTGGGGCAGGGGATTCTTACCTTGTTCATGCTTTTAGGCCGCTTGGAGCTCTATACCGTGCTCATTCTTTTCCTTCCCAGTTTCTGGAAGAAGTAAACGGAACCGGGAAACGTGAATGATGAAACCTGAAATGGAACTTCAACGTTTATCGAAGATTATGGCGGCGCGGGGCATGTGCTCCCGGCGCGAGGCCGACCGTTACATCGAACGCGGTCAGGTGCTGGTTGACGGCGAAGTGGTTTCTGAACTGGGCACCAAAATATTTCCCGACCAGAAAATCGAACTGGCTGAAGCCGGACTGAAACGGCGCGCCATGCAGGCCACCTTCCTGCTGAACAAACCCGTTGGCTATGTATCGGCCCAGCCGGAAGACGGCCATAGACCTGCCAGCGACCTTATTACCAAAGAAAACCGATGGAGGGACGACCGGTCGAAGCGAACCTTCCACCCGGCACAGCTTAATGGGCTGGCTCCGGCCGGACGGCTGGATATCGACTCCAACGGCCTGCTGGTGTTGACGCAGGACGGTCGCATTGCGCGCCGGATCATCGGCGAGGATTCGGATGTGGATAAGGAATACCTCGTACGGGTCGAGGGTCGGCTTTCCAATGATGGACTCAAGCTGCTTAACCACGGGCTCAGCCTTGATGGCAAGCCGCTCAAGCCCGCCAAGGTGACCTGGCAGAACAAGGACCAGCTTCGCTTTATCCTGCGCGAAGGAAAGAAGCGCCAGATCCGGCGCATGTGCGAACTGGTCGGTTTGAAGGTGGTCGGCCTCAAGCGCATCCGCATTGGAAAAATCGTTCTCGGCAATCTTCCTAACGGCCACTGGCGTTACCTCGCCGACGAAGAGCAGTTCTGATAAAATGATGTTGCGGATTTCGCCAAGCTCTGGAAGCGTGGGGTCATGAAATATTTTTTATTTGATATTGGAAATGTGCTGGTCGATTTCGATACCGCGGACTTTCTGCAGGAACTCGCCAATGGGAATGGACGGGCCGTCGAGGGGCTGACCGAATCAGACCTGGAAAAAATTCACGAAGTCGAAAAAGGAGAGATCAGTGATGCGGAATTTGTCGACTACCTGAATGCAACCAAGGGGCTTTCCTGGACCGTGGACGACCTGACCGCGGTGTGGTCGCGGATGTTCCGCATCAACGAAGCAGGCCGTGGAATGTTTCTGGATGCCGCGGAGTCGGGCATGCCGGTGTATACGCTCAGCAATATTGCCGGATTCCACATCGATGCCATCGAAAACAACTGGGGGGGATTCTTTGACGGGGCGGAACGCCTTTTCCTGTCCTATCAAATCGGTGTACGCAAACCCCATCCCGATATCTACCACTATACGCTGAAGAAACTGGGCGCTTCAGGCGGGGACTGTTTCTTCATTGACGATCTTCCGGAAAACATAGCTGCCGCGCGCGAAGTTGGCATCAACGCCCATCTGTTTGTTCCGGAAAACCACGCGGCCATCCGCGAAGCGGCAAAGGTTTTTTTCGGGCTTTGATAAGCTGAAAGAGGTGTATGTGAATCCGCTCAGTTGTCTTTGGCGCCAGCCTTGATCCATGCGGAAACCATTTCGATCTCCTTTTTACTGAATTTCGCGATCCCTGATCTTGGTGGCGGCATGGGGATGCCCCGTTTCCCGAACTTAGCGATTTGATCGAGCACCTTGATAAGACCACTCTCTTCAGGGTTTCCAGCTTTAATCGCCGTGCCGACCTTTCCCAGCAGGTCGTCTTTGGTTAAGAAATACGTTTTATCCTCAATCGCTCGTTTGTTTTTGCTATCAGGATTATGACAATCCGCACACGAACGATCAAATAACGGCATCAGATCTTTACTAAGCGACACGTCTTCGGAAAACGCAGGCAGAACTGCAAGACAAGCAAGTGCGGCTATCGTTTTTTTAGTCATCGGTAACTCCTTTTAATTAGTGCGAGCAATGTTCCGAAAAAGAATTCTTTGATCAAGCAACAATAGTAATTTTCATCACGAGTATTGGCGGCATACTTCCGGCGCTAAAAAAGCCCCGCGGATGCGGGGCTTTCTCGCTTCAGACACTGAAGCTGTTGTTTAAACCAGTAACTCGTTGAGGCGCGCGGTGAAGCCGGCGGGATCGTCGAGCTTGGCCCCGGAGGCAATGACGGCCTGGTCGTGCAGAAGTTTCGTCAAGGTTTCAACCTTCGGATCCTTCTTGTCGGCGTCATAAAGCGCCTGCACCTTTTTAACAACGGGGTGCTCGGGATTAAGCTCGAGCACGCTTTCACGCTTCGGCACTTCCTGTCCCATGCGACGCATCATTTCCTCAATATGCGGACTCATGGAATATTCGTCGCCAACTAGCACGGCGGCGCTGTCTTTCAGGCGCGAGGTCAGCTTGACCTCCTTGACGCCGCTGAGCAGTTCCTTGGCGAAGCCGATGAAGCCCTCGAACTGCTTCTCTTCTTCCTTCAGTTTTTCCTGATCCTCCTCGAGCTCACCTTTGTTGACGGCCTTGAGCTTCTTGCCCTTGTATTCCATCAGCTGCGGAATCACAAAGTCGTCGATCGGGTCGATCATCAGCAGCACTTCCTTGCCGTCGGCCTTGAAGGTTTCGAGGTAGGGTGAGTTTTCGATGGAGACGCGGTTTTCGCCGGCAAGGTAGAGAATCTCTTCCTGGTCATCAGCCATGCTTTCGACATAGTCGGACAGGCTGGTCTTTTCACCGGCATCCTTGCTGGTTGACTCGAACAGCAGCAGGTCGGCAATCTTTTCTTTGTTTTCCCAGTCGGTCTGCAGGCCTTCCTTAAGGATGGTGCTGAACTCCTCGTGGAACTTGAGGAACTTGTCGTAGTTCTTGGCTTTCATCTGCGCGAGCGTCTTCAGGACGCGGCCAACCAGATTCTTGCGTATCTTGTCCAGCATCGGGTTTTCCTGCAGGATCTCGCGCGATACGTTCAGCGGCAGGTCGGAGGAATCGACCACGCCCTTGACGAAGCGCAGATAGCCCGGCAGCAGATTGTCGAACTCGTTGCTAATGAAGACGCGCTGAACATACAGGTTCAGGTGCGCCTTGGGATCGTTGTTCATCATCATATCGAAGGGTTTGGCTTCGGGGATGAAGAGCAGGGCTTTGAATTCGATCGCGCCTTCGGCGTTGTAGTGAATCGTTTCGGCCGGATCCTTCATGTCGTGCGAGACATGCTTGTAGAATTCGGCATATTCCTCGGCCTTGATCTCGCTCTTCTGGCGCAGCCAAATGGCTTTCTGCGTGTTGATCTGCTCCTCTTTTTCCTCCTCGGTGCCTTTCTCTTCATCCTTTTCGGTGGTCAAAAGCACAACCGGATGCTCAAGGAAGTCAGAGAATTTTTTAACGGTGGAACGGATGGTCCAATCGTCTAGGTATTCAACGGCATCGTCCTTCAGATGAAGCGTAATATCGGTGCCGCGATGCTGCTTGTCGGAATCAGACAGCGTGAACGAACCGGTGCCTTTCGATTTCCACTTTACCGCATCTTCGCCGTGGGCCCTGGTCTCGACGGTCACTTCGTCGGCCACCATGAAGGATGCATAGAAGCCGACACCGAACTGGCCGATCAGCTCCGGATTGTCCTGCTGGCCCATCTCCTTGGCTTTTTCGAGGAAGGCTTTGGTGCCGGAGTGGGCAATCGTGCCCAGATTCTGGATCACCGATTCCTGCGACATGCCGATACCGTTGTCGGAAATCGTCAGCGTCTTGGCTTCCTTGTCGGCGCGGATGGAAATCTTCCAGTCGGATTCACCGTCCAGCAGCTCGGGGTTGTTCAGGCCCTCGAAGCGCACCTTATCGATGGCATCGCAAGCGTTGGAAATCAGCTCGCGCAGGAACACCTCACGATGGGAATAGAGCGAATGGGTGATCAGATGCAGCAGCTGTTCAAGCTCGGTTTTAAACTTCATGGTTTTTTGTGCCATATCAATAATCTCCTGTGGTTTTCCCCGAAAATCGGGGTGGTTTTCAAAACGGTCGTTGTTAATACGAAAGCGTGACGATGGTTTCAAGCTTGAAAAGACCGTAGTCCCGTCTGCCGGCGGTTTATGCGGGCTGGCCGCCGGTAGACGGGACCAAATACCTCCACTTACAAAATCAGCATGCAGTCGCCATAGCTGAAAAAGCGGTAGTTGCGCTGAACGGCGGTTTTGCAGGCTTCGAGCATCAGCTCGCGCCCGGCAAAGGCGGACATCATCAGTAATAGTGTTGCATATGGATTTGAAATACTAAGGTGTAGGGGTGGAGTTAATTTAAAATATAAAGCGCAGAGATGTTATAAAATTAAAAAATGTATAATAATTAATAAATAATAATAAAAATATAGCAAATGTATTGTTGGGTAAGCATTCAGCCTTGACAAAAATTATAACGATCACTAGACACTTCAAAATGAAGAGCCTTATCAAAACAACCCATGCGCATACGCGCTCGAAAAGCCTGAAAAGCGTTTTCCTATCAGGCACCTTGCCAAAGGGAAGCAATGGCACACAGTTGCCAGGACTAGCTGTGATTGGTTGCGGTCAAATTGCTGAATCCTGTTTATTGCCGGCAATGCTGGAAATTGGGTGGCGCCCAGCGCTGTTGGTCGAGAAGGATTCAACTCAATTACACAAGCTCGCGAAACAATTTGGAGCCGCGGCTGCGTGCGAAACAATCGATAAAGCCGATCTTAGTGATCTGGATGGGGCCATAGTATCTCTGCCCAATCACCTTCATGAACCGGTCTGTTGCGAGCTTTTGAAGCAGGGGATCCATGTTTTAGTAGAGAAGCCAATGGCAAGGACATCAGACGAGTGTGCTTCAATTATTGCAGCCGCACAGTCTGGGAAGGCACAGCTGGGGGTTGCACATGTCTACCGCTTTCGCAAGCTCAACCAATGGATTCATGCTCTAATTAAAAGTGGTATCGCCGGTCCTGTTAAGCGATTCGATATTCGTGTTGGCAACCCGTTTAGCTGGCCAGTCAAGAGTGCCTCCATTTGGAATAAACATCAATCGGGTGGAGGAGCATTAATTGATGTGGGTGTGCATGTTATCGATCTGTTGCTCTGGTGGTTTAATGATTTGAATATTATCGAATATCTGGACGATAGTGAGTCCGGTGTTGAAGCCGAATGCCACCTTACACTATCCACTGATAACGGAGCTTCTGGCGTTCTTGAGTTGAGTCGGACGCGCCAGCTCAGAAACACGGTTATCATCGATTGTGAAAAGGGTAGTCTGGAGGTTGGAATTTTCGATGGCTCAATCATTCGCGCTAAGGGCGCTGCCTGCGAGTTTAGCTATGCAGATACCATGTTGTCCAATATGCCAGATGAGCCTTGGAATACTTTATTCGTTTATGAATTGAAGGACTTCGCCAATGCGATTCTTGAGAGCCATCCCCCGTTAGTATCTCCAAGTGATGGTGCAAGGGCTGTAGCCTTCGTTGAAAGCTGTTACAGCCAGCGCAAGCCATATATCTATCCATGGGATTTGAAGGAGGGGGCATAGAATGGGAACACAGCTTAATCTCGCGATGCATAATGCGTTTGATGGAAAGACCGTATTCGTGACGGGAGGAACGGGATTTGTCGGCGGACGGCTAATTGAAAAGCTCGCTTTGAGCAAGGATATAACCATAAAAGCCTTGGTTAGGAATTACGCACGAGCGGCTCGATTGGCACGCTTTAATGTAAAAATGATTGAGGGGAGTCTGACGGACACTGGCACACTCGAAGATGCACTCGAAGATTGTGATATTGTCTTTCATTGCGCGCTAGACCTCACATCTTCAAAACTCAATGCAAGTGCGCTTCGAACGATGGCTGAGGCATCGCTTAAGGCTGGTGTTGAGCGATTTGTTTATCTCAGTTCGTTGGCTACCTATGAGCCGCTGCGGGAGGGTGAGCTGAATGAAGACTGCCCGTACCCGCCAACCGATTGGGACTACGCCTTAGGCAAACGAGACGCGGAAAAAATCATTCTTAACTTCGCTACAGAACGTGGTCTTCCGGCGGTTATATTGCAGCCTACGATTGTTTATGGACCTTTCAGCAGAAATTGGACTGATCGACCTGTTTCTGCCCTGCTTAAGGGCCAACTGGTTCTCGCGAACGAATCTGAAGGAGTATGCAATCCCGTCTATATCGACGACTTGGTTTCGGCTATTCTCTTGGCGGCGCTGAATAAGAGTGCAATCGGTGAGCGCTTTCTTGTTTCTGGACCGGACTACGTACCATGGAAGAAGTTTTACGCTGCCTATGCGGATATTGTCGGCAAACAAACGTTTGTATTTGAATCGGAGGAGCAGATTTTACACAGCAACCGATTGACGCTTAAGGAAAAGCTACGCAGCCTTTTACGCCCTATCGTCCATAAGTTCATCAGCCAGAAGATGAAGCATCGCTTATTGGGCCTGCTCTCAACTATGAAGAGGGAGGCGGGACCTGTTATCAGCCGTCCCAATGCACAGGAACTGCAACTATACAAATCTAAGACGCGAGTGTGTATCGATAAGGCTAAAAACCTGCTCGGGTACAATCCTGAGTATCCTTTCGATAAGGGCATGCAGGCCACTGCACATTACATCAGGTGGGCTTTTCTTGATGAGGAGGCAAATCCCTAATGCACTCGTTTCTTAAGGCGCTCAAGACATCGATGGCATAGACATTCGTTTTTAACCACCATCTCTTTACTTATTCGCTAAAGTGACCTCTCACAAAATCAGCTTGCAGTCGCCATAGCTAAAAAAAGCGGTAGTTGCGCTGAACGGCGGTTTTGCAGGCTTCGAGCATCAGCTCGCGCTCGGCGAAGGCCGCAAACCTTGACAAAATTGGCGCTTTCCGGTATTGTCGGGTCTGAGGTTATTATTCAGAACGGCCTTGCTTACTGCGTACCCCAATCAAATACGAAGTTCATGAGGGCAACGCGAAGGAATAATTATGAAATGGAAGTTCGGATTTGTTCTGTTGGTTCTATTGTGCGCCTTCATTCCCCATGCCCGCGGACAAATGCATACCGTTCCCGGCGCAATCCAGGCCGAGGATTATGATCCCGGGGGCGAAGGCGTGGGTTATCACGACTTTTCTGACGGGAACAACGGGAACAGCAATTATCGCAACGATGACGTCGACATTGAATACGGCTCGGGCGCCAATGGAAACAACATTGGATGGATCGATGCGGGTGAATGGCTGCAGTTTACGGTGAATGTTACCACATCGGCCACCTACGAAGTGCGGTACGCAGTGGCCAGCCTGCAGTCCGGACCCTTTTCGATCCAGCTGTCGGTGGACGGGCAGCCTAAGGATTTCATCAGCTTCAACGGCACGGCCGGCTGGCAGAACTGGATCAACGTCATTTCACCTACACCGTTTGCTCTGAGCAACGGAATCCACACCGTGCGCCTCGATTTTCTCAGCACGGAATTCAACATTGATGAATTCGAATTCTCCCTCATCGGAGGACCCGTTGACACCAACGAGCCGCCCTATTTGAATCCCACCAATCCGGTACCGGTGCGTGTGGACGACCTGATGTCCCGCATGAGCCTCGACGAAAAGATAGGCCAGATGACTCAGGCCGAAAAAGGTTCGGTTACGCCCTCCGGCGTGGCTTCTTCCTATATGGGTTCGGTGCTCAGCGGTGGTGGTGGGGGGCCGTTCGCTAATGCCACGCCTACAGACTGGGCGAACATGATCGACGCCTACCAG
Organism: Pontiella sp.; assembly: GCA_041592955.1. GTDB lineage: Bacteria > Verrucomicrobiota > Kiritimatiellia > Kiritimatiellales > Pontiellaceae > Pontiella. The sequence goes on along the minus strand of JBFHPA010000013.1, from coordinate 14,513 downwards.
GCCCAGGCGCTTGCAACTCCGCTGAAGATCCCGATTCTCTACGGCATCGACGCCGTGCACGGGCACAATAATGTTGTTGGAGCCACGATCTTTCCGCACAACATTGGTTTGGGAGCTACCCGGAATCCTGAACTGATCCGGCGCGCGGCCGAGGTGACCGCCTCCGAAGTCGCCGCCACCGGTGCGCATTGGACCTTCGCTCCGACGATGGCCGTAGCCCGCAACGAAGCGTGGGGGCGCACCTACGAGAGTATTAGCGAAGTCACGGAACTGGTGACTGAGATGAGCGTGGCCGCCATTCAGGGATATCAGGGGACCGATCTGCTTGCTCCCTCCAACATTTTGGCCACCGCCAAGCACTTTGCCGGGGACGGCGGCACGGACGGCGGCGTCGATCAGGGGAACACGATCCTCGACGAAGCCACCTTCCGCGCGATTCATGTGGCTCCCTATATTGATGCAATCGCGGCGGGAGCGAAAACGGTCATGGTTTCCTATTCCAGCTGGAACGGCGTGAAGATGCATGGGCATCAATATATGTTGACCGATGTGCTGAAAGGGGAGCTTGGCTTTGAAGGATTCCTGATTTCCGACTGGGCTGGTGTAGATCAGGTCGCCGGGAACTATTACGATGCCGTTGTGCAGTCGGTCAATGCCGGCATGGACATGGTCATGGTACCGTATGATTATGTGAATTTCATAAATACCCTGAAGTCAGCGGTGCTGGCGAATGATGTTTCCATGACCCGGATTGATGATGCCGTTCGGCGCATCCTGACCGTTAAGTTTGAGATGGGGCTTTTTGAAAACCCCTACGCTCAAAGAGATCTGCTGGCCGACGTGGGCAGTGCGGCTCACCGCGCGGTGGCCCGTCAGGCCGTGGCGGAATCGATGGTGGTGCTGAAGGACGATCCCGGTCTGTTGCCGCTGTCGAAGAACCTGAGCCGTATTCATGTGGCCGGAAAAAATGCAGATGACCTCGGCCATCAGTGTGGAGGTTGGACCATTTCGTGGCAGGGCGGCTCCGGATCCACAACCGTCGGAACCACGATTCGGCAAGCCATCGAAAATTCCGTGTCCGGCGGGACCACCGTGACCTACTCCGAAAACGGCACCGGTGCCACTGCAGCGGACGACGTGGGAATCGTGGTCGTGGGCGAGACGCCCTACGCCGAGGGAGCCGGCGACACTTCGAATCTGTTCCTGTCCTCATCCGATATTACCGCCATCAACAATGTGCGTGCGGCAGGCATCCCGGTTATTGTGATTCTGGTATCCGGCCGACCAATGTTCGTGGAGAGCGAGCTGTCAAACTGGGACGCGTTTATTGCGGCCTGGCTTCCGGGCACCGAAGGGCAGGGCGTTGCGGATGTGCTGTTCGGCGACAGCTTCCCGGTCGGCATTCTTTCCCATTCATGGCCGCGCGACACCATAATTCCCGTGAATCTGGGTGATCCGGGCTACGATCCGCTGTTCCCATACGGATTCAGTATTTACGTGAACGGCGACATCGACAACGATGGTCTGGCCGATCGGTGGGAGGCGCTGCATGGCCTCGATCCTTATGATGACGGATCGGTGAATCCGGCATTCGGCGCGACGGGCAATCCTGATGGGGATGCGGGTGACAACCTCTATGAATTCAATACCGGAACCCATCCGCAATTGGCGGGGTCGATCTTCCGGATTATAGATATCCAATCCATTACGGCCAGCAACACGGTGCATGTGACCAGCTATACGGTTCCGGGCTACCAGTACGGGATCGATTATACCGACTCGCTGGGGACTTCGGTGGTCTGGAACGCTTTCGCCAATTCGGCCAACGGCGTCGGAACCTGGCTTGAGACGTCCAGTGCTGAAACCAACTTCACGTTCGTGGATGACTTCACGCCGGCCACCAGCGGAGGTGCCCCCGCCGCTGAACACCGGTATTACCGGATCCGCAGCATTGCGCCCTGATAGCTCCGCGGCTTTGTGGATCGATGTCTTCGCTTCGACCTCTTTGTAAACTGCGGACCGGGCTTTACTGGGCGGATATTTTCAGGATCAGCATGCAGTCGCCATAGCTGAAAAGCTTCAGGTATTCTGTTCGTGCAGAATGGCTTCAAGCTGTTTGATGGTTTCGATGTCCTTGGGACGTCCCATGGCCTACCGCAATTTCTCGATTGTGGTGAGGGTCTGGTCATGCCGGCGAAGCCTTTGGGCTGGGGCAAGGCGGCGGTTTGCCCGGATCAATGAGAAATCGATCCCGTAGGCTTACGCCTTTAGGCGGCTTATGCGGACCGGCCGCCGGTAGACGGGACCAAATACCTCCACTTACAAAATCAGCATGCAGTCGCCATAGCTGAAAAAGCGGTAGTTGCGCTGAACGGCGGTTTTGTAGGCTTCGAGCATCAGCTCGCGGCCGGCGAAAGCGGACATCATCATCAGCAGCGTCGATTTGGGGAGGTGGAAGTTGGTCAGGATGGCATCGACGTTTTTGAAGTCGTAGGGCGGATAGATGAAGATATTCGTCGCGCCTTCCGCCGCCTGCATGGGCACAACCGATTCCAGTGTCCGGACGCTGGTAGAGCCGACGGCGACGATGCGGCCTCCGGCGGCCTTGGCGGCGTTGATGGTTTGCGCGGCCTCCTCGGAAACAACGTAACGTTCGTGGTGCATCTCGTGGTCGGTAATAATTTCTGCGGAGACGGGGCGGAAGGTGCCCAGACCGACGTGCAGGGTCAACTCGGCCCTATTGACACCCTGCCTTTCTAATGACTGGAAAAGTTCGGGCGTAAAATGCAGGCCGGCGGTCGGGGCGGCGGCGGCTCCGGGTTCAGATGCATAGACGGTCTGATAGCGTTTTTTATCTTCTTTGATCTGTTCGGGCGTCTGATCCTTGCGGGCAATGTAGGGAGGCAGAGGAGGGAGACCCTCCTCTTCGAGGATTTCCATCAGCGGGCGTTCAGACTCGATTCTGAGCACGGCTTCGCCCTGCTCGCCATCCTGCCGCATGGTGGCAGCGGCTTTTCCCGAGCACAGTGAAAGCACGTCGCCGACCTTTGGACGGCGCGATGTTTTCATCAGGACTTTCCAAGTGCCCGGTTCGGTCTCTTCAAGCAGCAGCAACTCGACCTTTCCGCCGGAGGAGGCTTTATGGCCGAAAACACGCGCGGGAATCACTTTGGTGTTGTTGAGCACCAGTACATCGGGCGCATGTAGATAGTCGGTAATGTCGGTAATCGCTTTGTGCTCGATCCGGCCGGAGTTGCGGTGGAGCACCATCATGCGCGCAAGCTCGCGCCGTTCGGGCGGATGCTGGGCGATGAGTTCGACTGGCAGATCATAGTTGAACAGGTCGGTTTTCATTTGATAGCTTCCAAAAGCCGCAGAAGGATACGTAACCACCAAGGGAAATAAAGATGAAATTATACACGACTTTGAATCACAAGCAGGCCTTCACGCTGATCGAGCTGTTGGCCGTGATCGCGATCATCGGCATTCTGTTCACGCTGGTTTCGCCGCAAATCGGCAAGGCGCGGTTGAAGGGCAAGCTGACGCAGCAAGCCGCCAAAGCCCGCTATATCGTCGAGGCGATCACCGCCAAGGAGGCCGCGAGCCGCTTCAGTCAGGGGTGGCCGCAAAGTGATGATCCGAAAGAGCAATACAGCACATCCACCGAATTTCTCGCAGCTTTGGTGAGCGGCGGCTTCCTTGATGTGGATTATTCTTTTTTTGCCGGTCCGGGCATGCGGCCGGCCCGTGACCAGGCGGATTTCCTTGCCAACGGAAGCGCGTGCAATGTCTGGTGCATCCTTCTGGATGTGGATGACACCACGCCGGGTAACGTACCTGTCGTCTTTATGAATAATCTGGATTATAAATCGATGTCCTTTGCGGAGGATGGTGTGGCGTTCGGCAACAAGGGGTTTGCTTTTGCAACCAAGAACGGGGAAGCGATCACGGTGGAGCAATCCGAAATGAACAGCGATGATTTCCGCTATATCTTCAAGTTTGAAGAGGGGGCCCCTCTTGCGGTGCTTGAGCCGTAAATAATCAAAAAACGATTTTCATCAAAACCTCCGTTGGGTATGTTCCGCGGAGGTTTTTGATTTTGGCAAGGAGCAGGTAAATGAAAATTTTGGTGGTAGGCAACGGCGGGCGCGAGCATACGCTGGCATGGAAACTGGTAAACGACAGCGCGAAGCCGGAACTGTTCTGCAGCCCCGGCAACGCCGGTACGGCGGCGCTGGGAATCAATCTTGAATTCGGGGCCAGCGACATCGCCGGCATAAAAGAGTGGTGCGTCGTCAACCAGCCGGATCTGGTGGTCATCGGTCCCGAAGCACCGCTATGCGCCGGACTGACCGATATACTCGAAGCAGAGGGCATCCGCGTTTTCGGCCCCAGCAAGGCGGCGGCTGAGCTCGAAGGCAGCAAGCAGTTTGCGAAGGAAATCATGAAGGCGGCCGGTGTGCCGACCTCGGCCTACGAAACCTTTACCGATCCGGAAGCGGCCTGCGCCTATGTCCGCGAACGCGGTGCGCCGATCGTGATCAAGGCCGATGGGCTCGCGGCGGGCAAGGGGGTAACCGTTGCTGAATCCGTTGAGCAGGCCGAAGCGGCCATCCGCGATGCCCTCGAAGGCAATGCCTTCGGCGATGCCGGCAGCCGGGTGGTGATTGAAGATTTTCTAGTGGGCGAAGAAGCGTCCATTCTGGCGCTGATCGATGGCGAGCACGTCGTGCTGCTTGCTTCGTCGCAGGATCACAAGCGCATCTTTGAAAAAGACCAAGGGCCAAACACCGGTGGGATGGGAGCCTATTCCCCGGCATCGATCGTCACGGATGCAGTTTTAAAGAAGGTCAAGGAAGAGGTCTACGACCGCACGCTGGCCGAGCTCAAAAAACGCGGCATTACCTACAAGGGTGTACTTTACGCAGGCCTGATGATTGTCAACGGCCAGCCGAGTGTCGTTGAATTCAACTGCCGCTTCGGTGATCCGGAAACGCAGTGCGTACTCGCGCGCTGGGACGGCGACATGCTCCCGGCCATCAACGGCGTGATCGACGGCAACCTTTCCGAAGATATGGTTGCGTGGAAAGATGAGCACAGCGTGTGTGTCGTCATGGTGGCGGGTGGTTATCCCGGCGATTATGCGAAGGGCAGCGAAATCCAGAATCTTGAGAAAGCCAATGAAGTCGCCGACACGGTCGTCTTTCATGCCGGCACCGCACTCGACAGGGACAAGGTTGTGACGGCCGGCGGCCGTGTGGTCGGCGTTACTTCGCTTGGCAAAGACTTGCCGGACGCGCTTTCCAAGGCTTATATCGCCGTCGAAACAATCAGCTTTAAGGACGCGTTTTATAGAAATGACATCGCACACCGTGAACTAAGGAGAATGAAAAATGGCTAAGAAAAAACCGACCGTAGCAATTGTTATGGGCAGCAAGTCCGACTGGCCCGTTCTGGAATATACCTTGAAGACGCTGAATGATTTCGGTGTTGAGGCCACCGTTAACGTCATGTCGGCGCACCGCACACCGCACGAAGCAACCGACTTTGCTGAAAACGCGGCGAAGAACGGATACAAGGTGATCATCGGCGCGGCCGGCGGCGCGGCTCACCTGTGCGGCGTACTGGCAGGGCACACCATCCTTCCGGTGATCGGCATTCCGGTAAAGGGCTGGTCGCTCGATGGCATGGATTCGCTGCTCTCCACCGTGCAGATGCCTTCGGGCGTTCCGGTGGCCACCGTGGCTATCGGCAAGGCCGGTGCAATCAACGCGGCGATCCTCGCCGTTCAGATTATGGCGGTCGGCGACGCCACGCTCAGGCGCAAGCTCGTGACCTACAAGAAAACCATGGCCAAGGATGTTCTCAAGGCCGATGCCGCGCTTCAGAAGGAACTGGAAGCTTAACGGGTAAAGCGTAATTCGTAACTCGATCATCCAATGGCTGGAATGCTCCAGCCGTTGGATTTTTTTTGCGCCTAATCAATAAGCGCAACGGAAATGGTTTCCGGAAGGGCGCTGATTTCGGATTCGGTGTAGAGACCTTTCGGCAGGCTCAGGCGGGCGAGGTTGTTGAAACCAGCCAGGGGTGCCAGATCGAGCTTCACGGAGCCGCTCAGGTCGAGCTCGTCGAGTACCAGATAATCAATCTCTGAAAGATTGAACGGGTTTGTCACTCTGAGTTCCAGCGTCTGGATCGGGAGATAGTCCAGCAGGCCGGTTTGATGCCAGTCGACGGCTTTGGTCAGGGTCAGCTGGTCGCCGCCGAAGATCAGTTTTCGTGGTGCTACGTCATAGTCGAAGATCTGGTTTGACCAGTCAGGATTGTAGTAATGCAGAGCGCTTTCAACGATCGGCGCATAGCGTATCCGGGTGCCGCGGCGAACATGATCGAAGGCCACCATCTGGCCGACCAGCAGGCTCTTGTCTGTACTGCCCCGACGCATCGTATTGATGATGTTTACAAAGTCGTTCACGGGCGGCGGCCGTGTTGCATCGGTGGGCTGTAGCGGGATCAGTTCGGGCAGCAGTTTTGCCATGACGATATAATCCGTCAGGTTGGGTTTGAGCAGTCGGTGGACTTCGTTAAAATTAAGCCGGATGAAATGAATCATGGCCTGGCGGTAAATAAGCTGGCTGTTTTCAGGCGCTATCACCAAAGCTTCCTGAATAATGGATTCTGCTTTGCGAAGGGATAGAGCGGGGCGGTCAAAGAGACCTTCGCGCAGGTAACGTTCGGCGAGTACTTCGGCGGCGTCGAGATAGGCGCTTTCAGTTTGCCGGGAATATTCCTTTTCCTCGATATAGCGCTGCTCGTGATGCACGGCTAGCTGGTGTTCCTGTTCAAATTTGGCCATCGTGCGACCGAGTGCCCGCGCAAAAAAGACAGTGAGCGCAGAGATGGCCACGAGCGAGACAAAGGCAATCAGGCAGCGGATGTTATTGCGCTTGTAGAAGAGCAGCATTTTTTTGAAGACGTTGGCGTTTTCCGCGGAGGTGGGGTAGTTGGCGAGGTAGCGGCGGATATCCTGCTGGAGCTCAAGGACCGAGTCATAGCGGTCGCCGGGGCGCAGCGCCATGGCTTTGATCGCCGCTTTGGCAACGCCGGCGGGCCGACGCGGAGGGACAAAGCTGCCGGTCTTGGTTTTTTCGAGGATGCTCTCCGGGGATCCGCTGAAGGGTTTATGACCGGTGAGCATGTAGTACAGCAGGCAGCCGAGGGCGTAGATGTCGGCCTGCGGGGTGAGTTCCGCTTCCGGATCAATCTGTTCGGGGGCCATGAACCCGGGCGTGCCTCTGACCGCGCCGCTGAGGGTGACGTTGTTGATGATGTCCGGATCGAGTGTGGTATGGGCGGACTCCTTTCCGTTTTTAAAGAGCTGGCCGAGTCCCCAGTCGCAGACGACGACCTCGCCGAATTCTTCAACCTGAACGTTGGCAGGCTTGAGATCGAGGTGGAGTACCCCCTGGGAATGGGCATAGGCAACGGCGTCGCATACTTTGATGAAAATTTCGAGCAGATCCGCGAGCGGCCGCTCGCCTTGCTTGATGACGGCCGAAAGCGTTTCCCCCTTCTTAAGGTCCATCGTGAAGAACGGTTTTTTTTCGTCGATGATGCCGATGTCGTACACCTTGACAATATTGGGGTGGCTGAGCGAAGCGGTCAGCCAGGCTTCATGGATGAAGGGATCGTAGTAGTCTTCGGCAAACTCGTCGCGCAACATGGCCATGGCGACATGGCGGCAGCTGTGCGCATCGTGCACCTTGAACAGCTGCTTGACGCCGCCCGAAGCCAGCGGCTTGAAATTCCGATAGCGTTGTTCGATTTGCGAGAGGCTGAGATAGGAGGGGCACAGTTCCTCCATGGACATAACGCCTTCGGAACTCTGTGCGGCAAAATAGAACTCGAGCAGTGACTTATCCTGCCCGACATCAGACGAGTTGTTCCGGGATTCGGCCATGTTAAAACTCCGTTTCGTCAACCAGCTGTTTGATCTCCGTCATCAGGCTGTTCTTTACCCGGTTGCGTAGGGTGTTGGCGGAGGCTTTGGTGATGCCGAGCTCGTCGGCGATATCATCGAGCGATCGGCCCTTCCGGCTGAGCTCGAAAACTTTGATGGCATTTCCGCGAAAGATTTCCTTCACGCGCTCCATCGCCAGATTGGTTATGTAGGCGGCCCATTCCTGTTCGATAAGCCGGTCGAGATCGGGTTCTGAAATAAGCATTCCGTCGATCTCGGGCTGGTTTTCGAGGGACTTCTGATCCCGAATTTTCCGTTTTTGCTGTTTCTGGATATGGCGCATGGCGGTGTTGCGGATGATGGTTCCGAGCCAGGTGCGGAACTTGGCTTTTTCCTTTTTATATTGATCGAGATTTTTCCAGAGGTTGAGTAGGATTTCCTGAGTGAGGTCTTCCACGTCCGCATGCTGGATATTCATCTGGCGGAGCACATAATAGATAAAGTTTTTATAGCGGGCGACAAAGAGGGTCCATGCGTCTGTGTCGTTCGCATTTCGTGCGCGTTGCAGCAAGGTGTGACTGGTGACCCATGTATCCATGTTCTGACTTTTAACAGGTTGCCGCACGGCAGTCAAACCGCCGCACAGGCGGTCGGTCGCACGGAGGGCGGATTTTAAATTTTACAATGGATTCTGTTATATTTTCCTCTTCAGGATGCTAGAAATTAAAACGGTGTCGATTGCTTCAACGGAAAAGGACGCGGGTATGAAACAGGTGTGGATTTTGGCAGGGATAAGTTTGTTGGCAGGATGTGCCACGGCAAAAGGACCGTTGGCTCCCACGCCGCCGATGGGGTGGAACAGCTACGACTCGTATGGCACCTATGCCCACGAGCAGGCCTGTTTCGACAATCTTGAGGTGTTCGTCAAAACCTTCAAGCCGCTGGGTTACGACTACTTCGTGATCGATGGCGGCTGGTACATTGAATATGAGTTTGTTGACGGGACCCTCTTCCCGACCACCGACAAGGGCCACGACGTCAACATGAACGAGCACGGCTACTTCATTCCCTCGAAGTGCTATTTCCCGAACGGGCTCAAAGGCATTGCCGATGAATGCCACAAAAACGGCGTCAAGTTCGGCGTCCACTTTCTGCGCGGCATGCCGCGCAAGGCGTATGAACTGGACACCCCGATCAAGGGAACAAAATACACCGCGCGTGACATTGCCGACACCAACAGCATCTGCCCATGGAACAACCATACCTACGGCGTCGATATGTCGAAACCGGGGGCGCAGGCCTACTACGACGGATGGATTCAGCAGCTGGCCGACTATGGCGTCGATTTTATCAAGGCCGATGACATTGTGACCTACCCGGAAGAAATCGAAGCCGTCCAGAAGGCCATCCGCAAATGCGGACGTCCAATGACGCTGAGCCTCTCGCCCGGCGGCCGGGTGCTGGGCGATAAAATCGGGCTCTATGCCGATGCCGATATGCTTCGCGTGACCGGGGATGTCTGGGATATGCAGGAAGATATCGACAAATGCTTTGACTCCTGGCTGACGTGGCAGTATGTACCCGTGCGCAAAGGGTTCTGGTTCGATATGGACATGATCCCGTTCGGCGAACTTCAGGTCATGATTCCCGAGGGAACCACGCAGAAAATGGCCGGCCATGGAACGCATCGCTTCGACCGCTTCACTGTTCCGCAAAAGGAAACCTTCATCACCATGCGGGCCATGAGCGCCTCCCCGCTGATGATGGGCGGTGTGCTGATGACGCTCGATAAGGAATCGCTTCGCCTGCTGACCAACAAGGAGATGATCGCCTGCAACCAGAATGGCGTGATGGGGCATATTACCGGCAACGGCTTCGGCCGGCAGTTTTGGATTGCCGGGGAGCAGGGGACCGATGGAGACGCCGGATGGGTGGCCGCCTTCAACCGCAGTGATACCGTGAAATCCGCCGCAATCAATGCCAAAAGCTTCGGGCTGGATCCGGATGCAACCTATGAGTTTTATGACATCTGGCGCGAAAAATCGCTGGGCAACGGGCGGGGGGTCAAGATGCCCCCGCACGGCTGCGTCTTCGCGCGCTACAAGAAGGTAAACTGATAATGAAAAAACGCCTGCTGAGTCTCATATTGCTCTGTTTCTTAGCCGCGTTTTCCCGTGCGGAGCGCGCGCCCAACATTATTTATATCCTGGCCGATGACCTCGGCTATGGCGACCTGAGCTGCTTCGGGCAGACGCACTTTACCACGCCGAGCATTGACCGGCTGGCGGCCGAGGGCATGCGCTTTATGCAGCACTATTCTGGGGCAACGGTCTGCGCCCCTTCGCGCGCCGCACTGTTGACCGGAATGCATACCGGGCATACGGTGGTGCGCGGCAATTCTGAACTGCTGCCGGAAGGCCAGCAGTCGATGCCGGCCGACACCTTCACCATGGCGCATCTGCTCAAGCAGGCCGGCTATGCCACCGGATTGTTCGGCAAGTGGGGCCTCGGCGGCCCCGGCACCGACAGCGAGCCGCTTAAAATGGGCTTCGATCGTTTTTATGGCTACAACTGCCAGCGGCAGGCGCACCATTACTATCCGTACTTTCTCTGGAACGATAACCAGCGCGAGATGCTCTGGGGCAACTTCGGCCTGGAGACCGGCGACTATGCCCCCACGCTGATTCACGAGCAGGCGTTGAGCTTTATCGAGACCAACAAGGACCGACCGTTCTTCTGCTACTATGCCGTCGTGCAGCCCCATGCCGAGATGTTTGCGCCCGAGGACTACATGGAAAAGTACCGCGGAAAGTTTTTGCCCGAAAGCTCCTATGAGGGTGTTGATGACGGTCCGGACTTCCGCAAGTTTCCTTATGGCTCGCAACCGGAGTCGCATGCCGCCTTTGCCGCTATGGTCAACTGTATCGATGACTATGTCGGCGATGTCGTCGACAAGCTCAAGGCGCTGGGGATCGATGACAACACACTCATTATTTTCACGTCCGACAATGGTCCGCACAAGGAAGGTGGCCATGATCCGGCCTATTTTAAATCCGCCGGCCCGTTCCGCGGCTTTAAGCGCGATCTGTACGAGGGAGGCATTCATGTTCCGATGGTTGCCCGCTGGCCCGGAAAAGTGGCCGCCGGAAGCGAGTCCGACCACCTTTCCGCCTTCTGGGATGTCTTGCCGACCGCCGCCGAATTGACCGGTCAGCCGGTGCCGAAAGGGATCGACGGCATCTCTTTTCTGCCCACCTTGCTCGGGAAAAAGAATCAGAAGCAACACGGCTATCTCTATTGGGAATTCCACGCCAATAAAGGGAAGCAGGCGATCCGTCGTGGCAATTGGAAGGGTGTGCGCTATAAAGTGGCCGACGATCCGGCTTCCACCATCGAACTCTACGATTTATCGAAGGACCCCGGAGAAACCTCCAATGTGGCCAAAGATCATCCGGAGGTCGTCGAAGAGCTGATGGCGCTGCTTAAGACCGCCCGCACCGTATCGCCCAATGATCAGTGGAATTTCCCGCTCGCCAAGAAAAAATCGGCCGCCGGCAGCGCCCACGAGAAGAAATAGCCCGTAAAATCCGCTTTTCCCTGGGAAATCCCGCCCGGTCGGCGACCCGTCGGTTTTGCTCTGTTATATCCGATATTCCTCATAAAACGGGCTTTTTGTATGCGGGATTCCTTTCTGCCGTGATTTTTATTAAATCGTCTGTTATAAGATTACGCCGGTATGACTACCTATTAATACAAAGCGTACGCGGGATGGTCCTGCGTCGGCTATGGAGGAGATCAAATGAAAAAAATCATTGTTTTAAGCACAGTAATTGCCATGTCGGCCGGAGTGGCCGTGGCGGTTGATTCCACAGGGTCCGGAAACTGGACAAACACGGCAATCTGGGCCGGTGGAACCGTGCCCGGAGTTGGTGACATTGCTAATATTAAGTTTGGCCATGCGATCACCAACGACAGCGTAGCAGAGGTGGGCCAGATGTATATGGTCGGCAACACCCGGCTGGATATTCGGGGCGGGGAGCTCACCACCACGAAGGACGGCGGGAAAAACGGTCAGATATTGCTCGATACCAAAACTGCGCCGATCAATGTCACGGTAAGTGGATTTGGCAAATTCAATCCGCAGGGCTATCTCAAATGCAGGGCGGGGGACAAGGGGTTTGACAATACGGTTGAGGTTAGCTTTGGCCAGTTAATCATGGGCGGCTGGACAGAATGGGGTTTTGTAGGCACCCAGTCCAACCCGACCAATACTCTAGGCAAAGCCCGGCTGCATATTAAGAAACAGGGCGATGTGAAAATGTGGGGCAAGTCCAATATTATGACGTCCAACTCGGTGCTTAAGTTTACGATGCAGACCAACGGTACGGTTTCCGCGCTAAACCTCATGAAATTCGATGGTTTTCTTCAGGTGGATCCCGGCGCGCAGCTGCGGATCGATATGAGTGGGATGGATACCGACGACGTGGGTGCTGTGGGAAGTGAAATCCTGCTGGTTAATGTCTTTGATCCGGTGAACATCAGTCCTACTGCGATTACAGGGCCTTTTGATGTCACACTATTTGGTGATGAAGCTGTGACCGAACAGTATGAAGTAACCTACACGGCGACCGGCGAAAATGGTGCGGCTAACAGTGTGGGCCTCAGAGTGGTTGAGCCTCCAGTGACGGTTTCGGCCTACGAAGCCTGGACGAACAGCTATGGGCTCGTCGAAGGGCCTGCGGGCGACGATGACGACGATGGTTTGTCGAATCTCTACGAGTTTGGCGCGGGCGGCAATCCGACCAATTCGGCGGATACCGGAATTGCATCGACATACAGTCTCAACCCAGATGGTTCCATCAACTGGTTACAGTATGTCTACCCGATGCAGACTAACGTAAACAGCGGACTGGCCTACTCTCTGGAAGTAAACAACGATCTGGTGAACGGAACATGGACCAACGCCTATTATGAAGTCACCGGAACCGGGACTACGGCCAATGCGGCCTTTTATGCCGTCACCAACCGTCTTTCGACTGCGGTGGAAAACCAGCAATTCATCCGTCTGATTATCAAACTAAACTAATCCGATCCAGTGACGTGCTCAAGCGAGTTGGTGCGTCACATCGAAAAAGGGAGAAAAGAAAATGAAAACAAAGACACTTACACTGATGTGCGCGACTGTTGTGGCGCTGTCTGTCGGCGGCGCGTACGGCGGTCTCACCGCTTCAAGCGGTAGCTGGACGGATGGAGCCACGTGGGGCGGTTCTGTTCCCACTGCCGGGGAAAACAATACCATCAAGTTCGGGCATGATGTCACCATTAGCTCAAATACGGTAAGCGGCATTGGTACATACGGTTCACTCACCATGCTCGGACAATCGACGCTGACCCTTAATGGAGGTAATTACAAAGGTTCCGGAAATGTCCTGCTCGATAATAAAAATCAGGACATCTCCCTCACCCTGAATACGTTTGAGTTTCGCACGCAGGCCGGTCTGTATGTCGATGCCGGCAACACTGGAGCCACGAATACTGTCCATGTGAAAGACGGCAGCCTCTTTTTCCAGACCTCGCGCTGGGGGAAAGACGGTGGCGGTATAGCACTGCTGCACATTGATGCGGATAGCGGATCGATCGTCAGAACATTTGGCGCCAGTCAGGATGCGACATACGGCACAGCGGTGTTCAAATATTCCCTGCAGGCCGATGGTACGGTCGCGGATTGGGAATTCACGAATGGCGGTGCAAGTTTGCTGGCCACGGGCAATGCGCTCATTATTGACGACAGCAAGTTTGCCGGAAGTCATGCGTTGGGCACCGAGATTATCCTGATGAGCTTCGACAATGCCGGCGCCGTGGGTGTTAGCGGAACCTTTGGTTCGGTTACGATGGACGCCGGTAAATACGAGCTTAATTACGATGGTGGCGACGGCAATGACCTTTCGTTAACGGTTATTCCCGAACCGGCCGCGCTGGGGTTGATCGTTTTAGGGGGCGGTGGCATGCTTTGGGTCCGCCGCTTTTTCGCAGCCTAGATGACCGCTTGAACTTGGCATGAAAGCCGGGTTTGCGCCCGGCTTTTTTGCAAAGAGGGCTGACACCGCGTTTCGCGACAACCATGCTAGTTTATGAAGGATTGAGTATGATAACAGCAAACAGGCTTGGTATGGCAACAGGTCTGCGTGGTAGGGCTCTGGTGCTGACCACAGGTCGTGCGTAGTCACCAACTGTTTTATGCGCCGCAGAATTGCAGTTATCTGATAAAGCATCTAGAAAATCGGTTCAATGCCGCCACCCGGAAAGCGGTTGCAAAACTGAAGGATTTGGACTATAAGTGAGTTGCCGTTATGGCACAAAGGATATCATGGTGCGATTGATTAAATATGCTGGATTGATAGGGATTTTATTGGTCGGTATTCCTGCGGAATCGTCTGCGGATTTTGAAAGCGACTATGAGCATCTGTTTGGCAAGATGACGGTCGATCGCGAGCCGTGGATCGATGCCAGCCAGACGGTTGATGGATGGGACTGGTCGCTGCCTTCATGGGTC
>JBFHPA010000012.1:0-26209 GCA_041592955.1 Pontiella sp. | reverse complement strand
CATGTTCCGAACAGATTCCGTTCTGCGGGCTAGAACCGATAGGGACTATACGGAATGCCGTACGGATAAGTGCCGGGTACTTCGATTGGAGATTTTCTCGCCAGCACGAGCATCAGCATCACAAAGCCGACGATCAGCAATGTGACTCCCACGCCAACCCAGAAGTGGCGGCTACGGAGGTGCTGATCCATGTGATGCCACATGGCCAGCATGCTGTCATGCAGGTGATGACTCCAATCTTTCATGGTTATGACCGGATGCATTTTCCACCTCCCTTCAATCGGATTATAGCCCGGATAATTAAAAATCGAGCGGTTTCTTCAAATTTTTTCAGGGGTGCGGCCGGCGGGTTCGGGGATCTTATCCCGTTGCGGTCAAATACATTGCATTTTCGGTGTTTGTCTTGCTCCGGCGGGTGTGCCGCACCGGGGCACAGCGCATGCGAAACCGCAGCGGGCAATGAGTTTTCCGGACGTGGAGCACGGAATTGAGGTGCTGAAAGGGGCGGGAATCCTGCGCAAAAGAATGATTCAGGTTAGGGCTAGGCAATGCGCGGGAAATATTGTTTAGTTTCACGAGTACGTCGATTTGTTAACCAGGAAGAGGGTGAATATGGAAATCAAGGATATCAAACGCATCGTTGAATTGATGAAGAACAATGATCTGACCGAGTTCTCGATCAAGGACGCGGATGTTGAGTTGTCGATGAAGCGCGGAAATGGAGAGCCTCAAGTGGTCTATTCCGCACCCGCCGCACCTGCTGCCGCCGCTCCGGCCGCTGCCGCACCTGCTGCCGCCCCGGCCGCTGCCGCGTCTGCCGACGAGGGTGACGGCCTGGTTGAGATTCCCTCTCCGATCGTGGGCACCTTCTACCGCAAGCCGGCTCCGGATGCCGACAACTTTGTGCAGGAAGGCGCGGACGTGTCGGAAGACACCGTGGTCTGCATTATCGAAGCGATGAAGGTGATGAACGAAATCAAGGCCGAGGTGAAGGGCGTCATTAAAAAGATTCTCGTGGACGAAGGCTCACCGGTTCAGTATGGCCAGCCGCTCTTTCTTGTTGAACCGAAATAAGGGAGCCGCCCATGTTTGAAAAGGTATTGATTGCCAACCGTGGCGAAATCGCACTGCGCATCATCCGCGCCTGCAAGGAGCTGGGTGTGCGCTCCGTTGCCGTCTATTCCGAGGCCGACGCCGACTCGCTCCACGTGCAGATGGCCGATGAAGCGATCTGCATCGGTCCCGCCCCGGCGACTGAAAGCTATCTGAAGATCACCAACATTATCAGCGCCGCGGAAGTGGCCGATGTGGATGCCATCCATCCGGGTTACGGATTCCTGGCCGAAAACGCGCACTTCGCCGAAATCTGCGCCAACTGCAACATCACCTTTATCGGCCCGTCGGCGGACTGCATCCGCAATATGGGCGACAAGGCGATCGCGCGCGATAGAATGAAGGCGGCCGGCGTACCGATCACCCCGGGTTCCGACGGCATCCTGAAGGATTCCGACGAAGCGCTGCATCTCGCCCAGAAAATGGGCTATCCCGTCCTTATGAAAGCCGTGGCCGGCGGTGGAGGCAAGGGTATGCGCGTGGCGCGCAACGATGTGTCGCTCGTGCAGGGTTTCATGGCGGCGGCCGCGGAAGGGGAGGCCTCGTTCGGCAACCCCGACCTGTTCATGGAAAAATATATCGAGTCCGCCCGCCACGTGGAAGTGCAGATTATCGGCGACAAGCATGGCAACGTCTGCCATCTGGGCGAACGCGACTGCTCGATCCAGCGCCGCCACCAGAAGCTGGTGGAGGAGGCCCCGTGCCCGACGCTGACCGACAAGGAGCGCAAGGCGCTCGGCGATGCCGCCGTCAAGGCCGCCCGTGCGGTGGATTACGACAGCGCCGGCACGCTCGAGTTCCTTTACGACGAAAAGGCAAAGCAGTTCTATTTCATGGAAATGAACACCCGCATCCAGGTGGAGCACACCGTATCGGAAGAGGTCAGCGGGATCGACCTGATGAAAGAGCAGATCCGCGTGGCGGCGGGCGAAAAGCTCTCCTTCACTCAGGATGAAATGGTGATCCGCGGCCATGCGATTGAGTATCGCGTGAATGCCGAGGATCCCTACAACAACTTTACACCTTCTCCGGGGCTGGTCGAAGCGGTGCATTTTCCGGGTGGACCGGGCATCCGCATCGATTCGCACGTGTATTCGGGCTATACGATCTCGCCTTACTATGACAGTATGATCGGCAAGATCATTGCGAAGGGCAAGGATCGGGAAGAGGCGATTGCACGCATGCGCCGCGCGCTGGAGGAGTTCACGATCAACGGGCCGCATACGTCGGTTCCGCTGGGCGAGGCCCTGATGGTGGACAAACGGTTCGTGGATGGCACGTATAATACGGCTTACCTCGAAAAATTCATGCACGAGATTTTTTTGAATTCGTAAAATAGCGACAAGGAGTATGGCTATGGATAATCAAACAGGTAACGCAGTGGCGGATACGCGGGAGTTCTCGACGGTAACCG
Source organism: Pontiella sp. (assembly GCA_041592955.1). Taxonomy (GTDB): domain Bacteria; phylum Verrucomicrobiota; class Kiritimatiellia; order Kiritimatiellales; family Pontiellaceae; genus Pontiella. The sequence continues at coordinate 23,682 of JBFHPA010000012.1, read as the reverse complement.
AGGCCTCGGGATCCGAGTACGGTCAAATCAGAATCAATAACAACGTGATTGCGATCATTGCGCACGAAACGGCCAAAAAGGTGCCGGGTGTGGTGGAGCTGCAGGGGTCCCTGGCGGACGATCTTGCAGGTATGATTGGCAAGAAGTCCAAGGACAAGGGTATTCGCATCGAGAAGGAAAACGAAGAGCTGCTGACGATCGATCTTACGGTCGTGCTCGAGTTCGGTGTGCGCATTCCCGACATCTGTGTCCAGCTGCAGTCCGCAGTGAAGCAGTCGGTTGAGGATATGACCGGCCAGCAGGTGTATGCCGTGAACGTGGTCGTTCAGGGCATTCGCAGCAAGGACGAAAAGAAGACAGAGGTATAGCCATGAAATCAAAGTCAGGATGGCTTGGTAATTTTGTGATGACCCTGCTGCTGCTCTTGTGCGGCGCGGGCTTGATCTACGGCAGCTACTTCAATCCGGATGTGGGTCAGCTGATCGCTGAATTGCTGCAGAATCAGCTGGTCGCCGGAGGCGTGGGCGCCATTCTCATTCTTTCGGTGCTGTTGCGCTGCGCGGGCAGTGTTGGCCGCAAGAAGGAAGCCTATATCGACTTCCAGGCCGATGACGGCAGCGTGGGCATCAGCATCAAGGCCATTCAGGACTTCATCGAGCGCGTGGCCAAGGAGTTTGCCGCGGTCAAGAGCATCGACAGCAAGCTGGTGCGGCGCAAGGGCGGCCTGGATATCGCCCTCTCCGTCAAGGTGGTGGCCGGCAACAAGATTCCCGAGCTTTCGCAGATGCTGCAGCAGCGCGTGCGCGAAAGCGTTCGCGAATCGCTCGGCCTCGAGGAGATCCGCAATATCACCCTTCAGGTGAAGGAGATCGTCGGCGAGCCGCCCAAAACAGAGAGCGATCCGAGCGAAGAAGTTTAACCCCCTCCGATAACCAGCTCAGGAAAGGCGGGCCGCGGCGTGCGTAATCGAAGATCAACCATCGCCGGGCTGGCCCTTCTTTTCCTTCCCCTCCTTTTTTCCGGCTGTGTCCGGCTGGGCGATGCCAGGCCGCCGGGCCCGTGGTATCAGGCCTACCAATCCATTGACGACGAAGCCTCGCGCGAGTTTGTCGTTCTCGCACTGGAGCAGGCGGTTGCCGAGTTCGGCGAACCGGCCATCCCCGTGAACAAGGTGCTGCTCCGGCGGTCGCGTAAAACCGCCGAGGCGCATGCCTACCGGATCGGCGAAGATTTTTCACTGACCGAATGCGTGGATATGACGAACGGCGTTTTCGTGATCTACATCGGCGTGGATCCGGACCACAAAAACTATTTCGCGTACTTGGGGCACGAGTGCGCGCATCTGCTGAACCCGCGCATCACCGACTGGTACATGGAAGGACTGGCCACGGTCTTTTCCGAGCAGGTGTGCCGCGAACTCGGGAAGGAGTGGGGCAATTGGAAGAAGCGGTTCGAGCGTTCGCAACGCGGGCCTTATGCGCTGTCCTACCGCATGATGCGCGCGCTGCAGCAGGCTTTTCCGGCGGAGTATCCTTCGTTCGTGCGGTATGCAGTGCCCAACGGACACGGCCCGAAATGGCTCCGAATCGATATTGACGCATGGCTCGGAAGTCTGCCGCAGGAACGCCGCGCCGAGGCGCTGGCGATTATCGAGCCCCATGTTTCCGTCTTGCGAAAACAGACCAGCAACCAGTATGGTTTTGCCGCACCTGCGGAACTGCAATAAGGAGGACCCCATGCCGATGCTCAACCTGAAATGTTCAAAGAAAATTCCGGACGACTTGCTTGAAATGCTCTCCGCTGTCGTGGCCGAAACCATCGGCAAGCCGGAGCAGTATGTCATGGTGGTCGCTTCCCGGGCGGACATCCTGATGTCAGGAAAGGACGGGGCCGCCGCCTATGCCGAGTTGAAAAGCATCGGCGGACTGGGCCGCGTGGTGAACCACGAGCTCACCATGAAAATCTGCATTCTGCTCAACGACCATCTCGGGATTGCCGCGGATCGCGTCTACGTCACCTTCCAGTCGATTGAGCCCGACCACTGGGGCTGGAACAGCTCGACGTTCGGATAGCCTGATTGGCTCATAGAGCCAACACTACACGGATGCAGGTTGGTGTAGCGTCGGCTCTTTAAGCCGAAAAACAGGCAACACTTCAGGCGCTGTATGCGCGAAGTGCCACTCTATGCAGGACCGCGTATTCGACGCCGTGCGGCTTGAGCAGGCTTTGGATCAGCTCGACGGTTTTGACCGGTGTCCGGCCCAGCTCGACGGCCTTGTACTTTTCCAGTTTCCCAAGCAGTGATTCCGTGTGGTCGCGTCCCTTGACCCGGCCGAGGGTGAGGTGGGGCGAGAAGGGCCTGTTGCCGAACTCAATCTCGCCTGCTTCAAGCAGTTCGGCGGTTTTTTGCTGGAGCGCGGTCAGGGGCGGAGAAGCTTCAATGCCTGCCCAGATTACGCGGGGCTGGCTGGGGCGGCCGAAATAGCCCGTTCCGATCACGTTCAGCTCGAACGGTTCCGATCCCGGCAGCCCTTCATCGAGCAAACCCTGTAAAGGCCTGATCCGTTCCACCGGCAGCTGGCCGAGGAACGCGAGCGTCAGGTGCATATTGGACGGCTTCACCCAGCGCACATCGGCATGGACCTTCTTGAGCTTGCGCTGCAGCTCATCGAGTTCATGACGGATCTCGTCGCTCAGGTCGACGGCCACGAATGCTCTTACGGTTTCCATTCATCAATCCTCCTTGTATCTGGCAGAATAACGCTGGTTGCGGGCCGCGTACATCAATATGTGCAGGCCTCCTAAGATTTGCATATCGGCTTGAGGGCCCGGATAATTCCATTACTATGCGCTGAGCATATGAAGGATGTATTCAAAAAGGCCCGCGAGTGGGTGTGGCTGGAGGGGGATCCGGAGAAGGATCGATCCGTTGCGCTGGTGGTTGCCGGCATCGTTGAGATCGTGCTGGGCATTCTCGCCTTTTCACTCGCCATGCTGCTGATGGTTATCCTCTCTTCGACAGGCCTCGGCGCCATGAAACCAGGGCATCTCTGGCTGGTGATGGGCTTCATGTTCTACCTGACCGTCTGGTTCATTGTCATGGGCATGGGCAGCATGAAGGCCCGGCGGTGGGCGCGTGTGCTCGTGCTGGTCGGGGCGTGGGTCACGCTCTTCTTCGGGACGCTGATGATGGCTCTGGCGCTCTATGTCCTGCCGGAAGTGCATAACCTGCTGGCGGATTCCGGGCTGTTATCGCCCGAGGCCGCTCTGGTGATGCTGTATTCCTGGTCCCTGCTGATGCTGCTGTTGCAGGTGGCATTTCCGCTGTTCGCCATTGCGTTCTACAGCATGAAGGGCGTCGAGGCGACCTGCGAGCGACTCAATCCCGATCCCTGCTGGACGGATCGAATTCCGCTTCCGCTACTGGCCATGGGCATTATTTCCACTTTGGGCGCCCTGTCCCTTGTCACTGCCGCGCCCACCAATTATGTGGTCTTTCTCTTCGGCCGGATCGTCGACGGTGGAGCCGGTCTGGCGGTCGTGCTGCTTATTTCACTGGCCTGCTGCTATGTGGGGTGGGGCGCCTTCACGCGTAAGATGCATGCGTGGTGGGGCGCGTATGCGCTCGTGCTGATCACCTCATCCTCGATGATGCTTACCTTTTCCGAAATGGACATGGATGTGCTCTACACCCGCATGGGCTATACGGCCGAGCAGATCGCTCAGCTGAGCCGGTACGAAGCGTTGAATCCGGCCATGCTGACGTTCGTGAGCTGCGTCTGGGGCGCGATGGCCTGCATTTACCTCGTCTGGGTCCGCGATTGCTTCCGTCCGAAGGAGGAGGAGACCGCGGTGAAGTCCTATGCGCAGATCAGATCGGAAGAGCAGCAGAACAAGCCCGACGAGGAACGGCCAAAGGGGCCTAGAATGCGGCTGGACGACTGAAAACCCACGCTTCTAAAACTTTGACCTTTCATTTTGCACCATTTGAGGGAATGATCTTCTACCCTAGAATTTACGATAATTAGGACATCGCATGGCAGGCAAACACAAAGGACTCGGGCGCGGGCTCGATGTATTGATTAAAGACGGAACGACTGCAAAACAGCAGGCCACCGCCAAGCAGGCTCCGGCGAAGGCCGGACCCGAGCCGGAAGCCGGGGGCGTGCGGGAAGTGGCGGTTTCCAAGGTCGTGCCGAGCCCGTGGCAGCCGCGCAGTAATTTTGATTCCGAGGCGCTCGGCGAACTCGTCGAGTCGGTCAAGGTGCACGGCGTCCTTCAGCCTTTGCTGGTGCGCGAGGTCGGTAGTAAATTCGAGTTGATTGCCGGGGAGCGGCGCCTGCGCGCGGCCCAGGCCGCCCTGTTGAAGAAAGTTCCCGTCATCGTGATCGAGGCGTCCGATGAAAAGGCGCTGGAAATCGCGCTCATCGAAAACCTTCAGCGCGAGGACCTCAATCCGATCGAAGAGGCCGAAGGCTACGCGCTGCTGCAGAAGAAATTCAACCTTACGCAGGACAAGGTGGCCGAACAGGTCGGTAAGGCACGCACCTCGGTTGCCAATGCGCTACGGCTGCTCGAGCTGCCCGACGGCATCCGTAAATATGTCGCCGAAGGTCTCCTTTCGGTCGGTCATGCCAAAGTGCTGCTTTCCCTCGACAGCGATAAGGAGAAGGAGCTGCTCAGCAAACGCGCGATCAAGCAGGGGATGTCCGTGCGCGCGCTGGAACGCGTGGTGAAGAAGCTGGGCATGCCCCCCAAGAAGAGCCGCGCCGAAAAGCTGGATCTGCCGGCCGACTATCTCCAAACCCTTTCGGACGAGCTGCACCAGTTTTTCGGAACCAGTGTCCGCATTTCCCCATCCAAAACACTGACGAACGGCCGCAAGGTTAAAGGTTCTCTTGAGATCGACTATCACGATAATGAAGAACTTGACCGATTGCTGACGATCATGGGATACACGAGCGAGCTTTGAGATGTTTAACCGGTCCATAAATCGCGAGGAGATGGCAAAGGAGTACGACGCCATTCATAATCGCTTGTTCTTACTGCAGATTCTCTTTTTGGGATCTCTGCTGGCCGCATACCAGTTTTCGGGGGCCTCCGCCGCGCTTGCGGATGGGCTGACCAACCGCTTTGGCGAAGACCTGTGGTATGTTTCCAATGCGATCTACACCCTTGTGTCTGTATTTGGTTTTGCGGCGTTCATGATGCCGTTTTCGTTCTACAGCGGCTTTGTGCTCGAGCACTATTTCGAGCTTTCCAACGAGACGCTGGGCGATTGGATCCTCGATTTCCTCAAATCGCTTTGCATTGATCTGATTCTGGCCACGGTGCTTTTTTCGGTGATCTATGCGCTGCTGCGGCTGACGTCCGACTGGTGGTGGCTGGCCGCCGCGGTGTTCTACATCCTCTTCGCCGTGGTGATTTCGACCTTTGCGCCGGTGATCATTCTGCCGCTCTTCCACAAGTTCGAGCCGCTGGATGATGGAGAGCTGGCCGAAGAGGTGAACAAAATGATGGATGATGCTGGCATCCGGGTGATCGGCATCTTCAAGTGGGGACTTCAGGAAAAGACGCGCACGGCCAATGCGGCCTTTACAGGCTTCGGCCGCACCAAGCGCATTGTTTTGGGTGATACGCTGCTGACGAATTACACCAAGGAAGAGATCCTCGCCATTCTGGCGCATGAGGTGGGTCATTATAAAAATTTCGACACTCTTCGGTTAATGGTCACGAGTTCCATTCTGGCAGTGACCGCCTTCTATCTGGCGCACCATTGTCTGGTTTGGCTTACGGGGGTTTTCGGTATGTCGGCGATTTACGACATCGGCGCGGCACCGATCTTCATCTTTTGCCTGTTTGTTTTTTCACTCGTTTCCATGCCGATTGCCAATGCGCATTCCCGCCGGCGCGAGTATGCCGCCGACGAGTTTGCCATCGGCCGGATGGGTTCGCATGAGCCGTTGGTTTCGGCCTTTGAAAAACTGGCCGATCAGAACCTTTCGAACAAGGAACCGGTCCCGTGGATCGAGTTCCTGCTGCACAGCCACCCGTCGATTGCCCGCCGAATTGCTCGTGCACGGCAAACGCTGGGCTGAAGAAAACAGAGGCCATGACCGACGATACCCACATTGACCCGTCGCAACGAGGGGCGGGGGGCTTCTTTTCCCGCGAAGCGGTCAGCGGTATTCCATGGATGCTCATCGGCAAGCTGGTGCTCTTCTTCGTCTATTTCGGCGTCAGCATTATAACGGTCAACGGGCTCGGAAAAGAAAAGTTCGGCATCTACAGCCTGATGACCAACATTTCCTCCTACATGCTGGTCTTCTGCGGACTCGGACTGGGCACGGCCCTGATGCGCTATATTCCCGAGCTGGCTGCCCGGCAGAACCGCTTCGGGTTGATCCATCTTTTATGGAAGTCGGCCGCGCTGCAGGTGGTCGCGGTGGTGGCCATGTCGGCCCTGATGCTTGCTTATTCCGGCCCGCTGCAGCGCCTCTTCCACGCCGAGCATGTCATCCACTTCCGTTTCTATCTGAAACTGGCCTGCGGCCTGACCGCCCTGCTGCTGCTCAAGGATTTTGTCGGCACCGTGTTCACGTCCATTTTCAAAACGCGAACGGTGGCGATACTGTCCGTCACGCAAGGGGTCGTCTGGCTTTTCGTCCTCTCCAGCTGGCTGGTGATGCGTCCCGCCGTCGACACGGTCTTCCTGGCGCAGATTTTTGCGGTCGGTTTAATCTATGGGCTGGGGGCGTGCCTCCTGTTCCACTTTGTCCACACGTTGCCGTGGGGTCGAAAGGAGTTTGGCATCGGTAAACGCCGGGCGCTGCTGTTTTCGGGCACGGTCATGTTCAGCTCCGTTCTGCGGATGGTCATGTTTAAATATTCTGAGGTCTTCTTCCTCGCCGCGGTCGGCGGCACGACCCTCGCCGGCATCTACGATCTGGGTTACTCGCTGCCCTATACCGTGATCACCTTTTTCCCGCTGGCCCTGCTACCGCTGTTCACGTCGGCCTTCGCCGAGGCCTACACGAGGGATCGCAACTGCCTCGGGCTGCTGATCAGCTCCTACTACAAACTGTTGATGATGATATCGCTGCCCGTTTCGGTGCTCGGATTCTGCTTTGCTCCCGAGGCCTACCACATCATCTACCACGGACTGATGGATGAAGCGGGTGCCATCGCCGCCGTGTTCAGCATTGCCCTGGTGCTGCCGCTCATTTCCATGCCGCTCTCCGCCGCCATCAAGGCCAAGGAAAAAGTGCTCAACATGATGCCGCTGCTGATGCTGCAGATTGCGGTGAATCTATTCCTCGACTGGTTGCTCATCGTCCATTTTAAGCTGGGCATCTGGGGCGGACTCTGGGCGGTGGTGGGAACATTTGTGCTGACGCTGCCGATTCGGATGTGGGTGGTGCGCCAAATTCTCGGCGGGATCCATTTTCCGCTCCGGTTTTTTCTGCGGATCCTGTTGTCGCTGTCGGCGCTCGGTGCGGCGCTTCAATGGGTCGTTACGCGTGCCGACTTGTTTGCGATATTCCAGAACCGCTGGATCAATATCGTTCTGCTCTTCGCCGTCGGCGCTCTTTTTATGAGCATTTTTCTGCTGCTGATTCGAGTGTTCCGATTGGTCCGTCACGAGGACATCGAGGACTTCCATGCCTTGGGCATCGAACCGCTCAACCGGGTGTTTCGCTTTCTGGTACGATGATTCAGGATTGTCTCACGCATAGAAGGCCGTGATGGCGTCCCATGCCTCTTCCGCCTTGTCGCAGAATGTGATGATGTCGAGATCCTTTGGACCGATTAGGCCGCACTCGGCCAGATAGTCCCAGTCGACCATCCGCTTCCAATGCTCGCTGCCGAAAAGGATCACAGGCATCGTAGAGATCTTGCCTGTCTGGATCAGGGTCAACGCTTCGAACAGCTCGTCGAACGTGCCGAACCCGCCCGGGAAGATGCAGACGGCCTTGGCCCGCAGCAGGAAGTGCATCTTGCGCATGTTGAAGTACCGGAATTCAAAATTCAGTTCGGGCGTGACGTACGGGTTGGCCTCCTGCTCATGCGGCAGGAGGATGTTGAGCGAGATCGATTTGCATCCGGCGTCGTGCGCGCCTCGGTTGCCGGCCTCCATGATGCCTCCTCCTCCTCCCGTCATGATGACATACTCGCAATCATGGTTGGTCTGGCAGGTCGTGCTCACGATGTGCGAGAGTTTCTGCGCTTCTTCGTAGTAAGGGACCAGCTCAGCCAGCTTGGGATTCTTGCAATCCGCGACTTTTTCCGGCGAGGGGATCCGCGCACTGCCGAACAGCACGATCGTGGATTTGACGCCCTGCTCGAGCATTGTCACTTCGGGATGCAGGTATTCAAGCTGCAGCCGCACAGGCCGGCAGGGGGCGCTGTTCAGGAATGGGATGTTTTCATAGGCTTTTGGTGGATTGATCATGTTGGACTTCCTTTCAGTTGGAAAATGAACCTTGCAGTGAGGGCGCTTCTCGTACGGCGGGGTCGACGTCGAAAAAGTCGCGCGGCTGGAAGCTGAACATGCCGGCAATCAGGTTGCTTGGAAAGGCTTCGCACTTGTTGCGGTAGTCGCGCACGTTGCCGTTATAGAAGCGGCGCGCCGCCTGAATCCGATCCTCGGTATTCACCAGCTCCTTTTGCAGCTGCATGAAGTTTTGGTCGGCCTTCAGATCGGGATAGGCTTCCGCGAGGGCCAGCATTTTCTGTACGCCGGCCACCAGCTGTTTTTCGGTGCCTTCCTGATGACTGACGCTGCCGGTGTCGGCCATGCAGGTGTTCCGCAGTTCAATCACCCGCTCGAGCGTTTCACGCTCGTGCTTAGCATAGCCCTTGACCGTTTCCACCAGATTGGGGATCAGCTCGTAGCGCCGCTTCAGCTCGGTATCCACATTGCTCCACGCCTCCGCAATATGGTTTCGCAGTGCCACCAGTGTGTTGTATATCACGATCGCATAAATGAGCGGCAGCAGCAAAACCACCGCGATAATAATCAGTTCCATGCTATGTCCTCGGATTTTTTAGACCGGATAACAGGATATACCGGATATTCATCATGTTTACCCTGTTATCCCGTCAAAACTATTCGTCGAAAAGGTACTCCGGCATCAGCGAGCGGATTGCAATGAGCTGGTTCAGGTGCGGTTCAATCTCCTCGACTTTCAGGCATCGGTCGAAACCGAGCGCGAGTGAGTTCTGGTCGACCTCGATATTGATGTCGGAGTGGTCGAGCAGATAGTCGATCATCTGTGCGTTGCAGAAATCGTAGGCAAATTTTTTGTCGCTGGACCGCACCACAAACCGCTTTGAAAACTCGTGCGATTCAAAGTCAATGTCGTCGTAGCCGACGGCCTGCGCGATCTTGGAAAACAAGCCTTCCTTGGCGATGGTCAGCTCGGGAAAATAGTTGCCCAGCATCAGGATAAAGAAGGAAAAATGATGATGGTGTGTCTGCCGCCGCCCTTTGGAGTCGGTGGAGTAGGTCTCATAGTGGTAATCAAATGCGGCCACGTCATGTCCCTGAAAGGCGCCTTCCAGGATGTTGTAGGCATAACGGTTGGATCCCTGCCGGAGTTTATCGAGAAAGGAATAGCGGTCGGCCAGTCGATAGTTGCGCTCATGGGCAAAGCGCAATCCGAGTATTTCCGCCAACAGGGTCATCGCATCGCGGCGCTGCTTCCCGGCATATAGGCCCCAGACGATTGCCCCGATGATGCAGATCACAACAATAATAGCGCCGGCCATGAAACCCCCCATATAAACTGCAGGCATTAAACCGGTTTTAAGGGACAATTCCGATTATAAATTAATTCACAGTTTACATCTTCTGCCTGCTGGGAAATATTCCCAGCCCCATGCAATTCAAGCCACTAAAGTTCGGGACGGTCGAAATCGGGTTTCCCGTGGTGCTTGCCCCGATGGCGGGCTATACAGATGCGGCGATGCGCTCGCTGTGTCTGGAGCAGGGTGCCGGTGCGGTCTATACCGAGCTGACCAGTGCCGAGGGCATCCGGCGGGATTCCGAGAAAACCTTTCAGGTGCTGACGTCCGGTGCGGGGGAGCATCCGATTGCAGGCCATATTTTCGGGCGCGATCCGGATGCGATGGCCGATGCGGCCCGCTTCGTCGAGCAGACCGGGCAGTTCGACTGGATCGATATCAACTGCGGCTGTCCCGTCAAAAAAGTCGTTTCACGCGGCGCCGGCGCGGCGCTGATGAAGGAGCTCCCGCTCATGGGCGAAATCATCGAAAAGGTCAAAAAGTCGATTGCGTTGCCGGTTAGTGTGAAAACCCGGATCGGCTTTAACAACAGTACGCCCGGCCATCTGGAGGTTGCCAAAACGATTGAAGCGAGCGGTGCGGATATGATTGCCGTGCATGCGCGCCTTGCCAAAAACTTCCACGGTGGAGATCCCAACTGGGTTGCTCTCGGTGAAATGAAGCAGGCACTGAAAATTCCACTTATTGGAAACGGCGGGGTGAATACCCCCGAAGACGCCGCGAAAATGGTCGCGACCGCCGGCGTCGACGGCGTCATGATCGGCCGCGGCGCGATCGGCAATCCCTGGATTTTTCATCAGCTTCGCAATGAAACCGAACCGGCAGGCATGGGAGAACGCCGGGATATGATGGCGGAGCACCTGCGGCGCTTGGTCGAACTGAACGAACTGAAACAAAAAGGATCAAGTCGCCCCTGCAAATATTCGCCGGAAGAGGCCGCCTGTATCCAGTTCCGCACCCATATTCCCTATTATGTGAAGGGTTTGTTTGATAAGAAGCGGTTGCTCATGAAGCTTGCACAGCTTTTAACGGTCGAGTCGATCATGGCGGAAGTGGATATTTTGATGGGAAAGAATTCAACGAGTAATCTGTAATACGCATTAAAGGAAACTATGACGGAAGCAATTGAAATGAACGTCGGTACCCAGCCGCTGGATGCCCTGATGACGGAAAAAGAAATCAAGAACCATGATTTGGTGGCGGCGGCTCCTCCGGGATTCATTACCCACAAGCAGGTCCAGAAAGCCCGTAAGGGCAGACGTCTTACCACGAACATGCAGCAGAAAATTCTGGATGCATTGAACGTCTACAGCGCTCCTGAGTCGTATGAATGGAAGGACCTGTTCACCTATCGCGGTAAGAAGGATATAAGTTCGTAGTTCCGCCTTTAGGCGGTTTCGTTGAAAAGGTTTGTAGTCCCGCCTTTAGGCGGTTTCGTTGGAATGGCTGGCATGTATGAATGGCGTAAGTTGAATGAAAAGCAACGGATGCAGATTCTTGCAAGTCGCAGGAAAAACCTTCGACCATGGCACAGTCCTCCTCATTTTGACTCCGATGGAGCCCATACTTTCCATTTATCGGCGGCCTGCTATGAACATCGACCAATCATTGGGGTTTCAGCGTCTCGTATGGAGGAGTTTGAAACCGAATTGGTGGAGATTCTTTCTGCTGAAAACCATTCGCTTTATGCATGGTGCGTGTTGCCGAACCATTGGCATGGCCTGATTCACACAGTGGATCTAAAAGGAACTATTTCCGAAATCGGCAAGCTTCATGGCCGGACATCTTTTCTGTGGAACCAGGACGATGGAACAGGTGGTAGAAAATGCTGGCATCGATGCGCAGACCGTAGGATTAGGTCTGACCGGCATTTCCATGTTGCCAGAAACTACATTCATCATAATCCTGTGAAGCATGGCTATGTTGAAAAATGGGAAGACTGGCCATATGCAAGTGCGGGTGAGTATATTTCCATCGTCGGCCGCGATGTTGTTTTGAAGCAATGGCAGGAATATCCGGTGCTTGAGATGGGCGACGGTTGGGATGATTAAATCCGGTTGGTAGTCCCGCCTTTAGGCGGTTTTGTTGAAGATGTTTGTGGTCCCGCCTTTAAGCGACTTTGCGGAATGGCCGCCTAAAGGCGGAACTACAAACTCTTAGGAACTGCGAACCTTTAAGGAACTACAAACCTCTATTAACCGGGAGCCGCCTAAAGGCGGAACTACGAACAATATGAAATGGATTAAAGTGGCGGGGGCCCGCGAGCACAACCTGAAGGATGTGCACGTCAGGATTCCGCGTGATGAACTGACGGTGGTGACGGGGCTGAGCGGCTCGGGCAAGTCATCGCTGGCGTTCGATACGATCTATGCGGAGGGGCAGCGCAAATATGTCGAGAGCCTGTCGGCCTATGCCCGCCAGTTCCTCGGCCAGATGCAAAAGCCGGATGTGGATTATATCGAGGGCCTTTCCCCGGCGGTTTCCATCGAGCAGCGCACGGCCGGCGCAAACCCGCGTTCCATTGTGGCGACGACCACCGAGATCTATGATTATCTGCGTTTGCTGTTTGCCAGCATCGGCAAAGCGCACTGTTACAAGTGCGGCAAACCGGTCAGCAGCCAGAGCGCCGAAGAGATTGTCGAGCAGCTCATGCAGCTGCCCGCCGGCACCAAGCTCATGGTCCTGGCTCCGCTGGTGCGCGGCCGCAAGGGCGAGCATGTCGACGTGTTTGACAAGATCCGCAAGCAGGGCTTTGTGCGCTTACGCGTCGACGGCGAGATCCACGAGATCGAAAATGTACCGAAGCTGGCAAAAACGAAAAAGCACACCATTGAAGCGGTCGTGGACCGCCTGTCCATCACCGCCGACATCCGCAGCCGCATGACCGACTCCGTTGAATTGGCGCTGGGCGAGGCCGAGGGATTGGTGACCGCGCTGATCGAGGTAGGGACGTCTCGCCGAGATGTCCGCCCTTCGGCTCAGCTCAGGACAGCCGGACCGCTCGGCGAGCGGTCCCTACCCGAAGAGTGGGAGGAGCGCCTGTTTTCGGAGGACTATTCCTGCAACGACTGCGGCATCAGTTTTGATAAGCTCGAGGCGCGGCACTTCTCTTTCAACAGCCCGTATGGTGCCTGCCCGACCTGCCATGGACTCGGCACCCAGATGATTTTTGATGAGGATCTCGTGGTGCCGGATAAAACGGTGGCATGGGAAAAGTCGATCCATCCGTGGCGCTATGGCGGCCGCCGCGCCATCATCTACTACAATAAGCTGCTCGCTGCATTGGGGCATGCCTACGGGATTGACGCGGGAACGCCTTTCGAGGAGCTGCCGCGCAGTTTTGTGGATGTACTGTTTCATGGATCGGATGACACCGAGATCCAGTACTACATGCGCCGCCGCCCGATTTCGAAACCGTTCGAAGGCGTCTTTCCCGCGCTGAACCGGCGTATGGAGGAAAACGAGAGCGAGGCGATGAGCCACTGGTTGCGGGGCTACATGACCCGCCGTGTCTGTCCCGAATGCAACGGGGCGCGCCTGCGACCGGCCGTGCTGGCCTGCAAAATGAACGGCCGCAACATACGCGACATTATCACCGACTCCGTACTCGATTCGCAGACGTTTTTCCAGTCGCTTAAACTCACCAAACAGGAGGAGCTGATCACGAAGGAAATCCTGAAGGAGATCCGCTCCAGGCTCGGCTTCATGGTGAATGTCGGACTCGACTATCTGACGCTCGACCGCGAAAGCGGAACCCTTTCCGGTGGGGAGGCGCAGCGCATCCGGCTGGCGACACAGATCGGCGCGGGGCTCGTCGGTGTGGTCTATGTGCTGGATGAGCCGAGCATCGGCTTGCACCAGCGCGATAATGACCGGCTGATCCATACGTTGCGTGGATTGCGCGATCTGGGCAACACCGTGATTGTTGTCGAGCATGATGAGCAGACGATCCGCACCGCCGATTATGTAATCGATATGGGGCCGGCAGCCGGCCGTCACGGCGGCGAGGTCGTATTTGCCGGTAAGACCGATAAGCTGCTCACTGCCGATACCTTGACGGCGCGCTATCTGCGGGGCGAGAAGATGGTGGAGATCCCGGAAAAGCGGACGAAGCCCTACAAAGGCTGGATCGAGCTGAAAGGCGCCGAGGCCAACAACCTCAAGAAGGTGAATGCCAGGTTTCCGCTGGGCTTGTTCACCTGCGTGACGGGCGTCTCCGGCAGTGGAAAAAGCACACTCGTCGACCACACACTCAAGCGCGCGATGGCGCGGCACTTCAACGGCTCAAAAGATCAGCCCGGCAAATTCAGAGATATTCAGGGCCTGGACCTCGTCGACAAAATGATCGTGATCGACCAGTCGCCGATCGGCCGCACGCCGCGTTCCAATCCGGCGACCTACACCGGGGCCTTCACCGATATACGCAGCCTGTTCGCCACGCTGCCGGCGTCGAAAATGCGCGGCTACAAGCCGGGGCGCTACAGCTTTAACGTCAAGGGCGGCCGCTGCGAGCGGTGCAAGGGTGATGGCATTTTGAAGATAGAGATGCATTTTCTGCCGGATGTCTATGTGCCGTGCGAGCAGTGCAACGAGAAACGCTACAACCGCGAAACGCTTGAAGTGCATTACAAGGGCAAAAACATTGCCGATGTGCTCGATATGACGATCAACGAAGCGCTTGAGTTCTTCGAGGCGGTTCCGAAGATCCAGCGCAAGATGAAGACGCTGTGCGATGTCGGCCTCGGGTATCTCAAGCTGGGTCAGCCCGCCACGACACTGTCCGGCGGTGAGGCGCAGCGCGTCAAGCTCTCGACCGAGCTGAGCAAGCGCTCCACCGGGCAGACGCTCTACATTCTCGACGAACCGACCACGGGACTGCATTTTGCCGATGTCCATAAGCTGTTGGAAGTACTGGAGCGGCTGCGCGATGAAGGCAATACGGTCATCGTGATTGAGCATAATCTCGATATGATCAAGCGCGCCGACCACATTGTCGATCTCGGTCCCGGCGGCGGCGTTAACGGCGGGCGGGTCGTGGTTTCCGGTCCGCCCGAAAAAGTCGCCAAACACGAGAAGTCATTCACGGGACAGTATCTGAAGGAATGTTTGTAGTTCCGCCTTCAGGCGGTCTCTGCATACCGGCCGTCTGAAGGCGGGACTACGAACTCTTGAAGCCCATGGCCTTGACCTTCTTGCGTAAGGCCTCCCCGGCATGCTGCAGGACGACTTCCGTGTTTTTGAATTCGCGGCGCATGCGATAATTTTTTCGCAGGTTGTCGAAACCCCGCGCACGGTCGATTTCGTTGCGGCAATCGGTTTCCCGTACGAGGCGATCGTCGGTTTCGATGTCGTAGACCTGCCGAATGATATGGTGCAGCACCTCCTCGTCGTCGCGGTGTCTGCAGTCAACTTCAATGGAGGGCACTTCGGGTTCAGGCAGAGACGCGGCAATATTCCACGCCTTGGAAATCTCGAAAAAATTACACAGCCCGTTGTAGCACGCGATGGTGCCGTTGAGCTTTCCCTCATAGGAGTGGCCGGCAATATGCGGGGAGGCGAGATCAGCCTTCTTCAGCACATCGCTTCGGTATGCAGGTTCCGGATGCCACACATCGATCACCATGCGGGAAACGGCGCCACCGGCCTTGGCATCAAGCAGGGCATCGTAATCACAGACGCTTCCGCGCGCGGAATTGATGAAGATGGTGCCGGGTTTTAGCTGTTCGAAAAAAAGGTAATCGGCCAGCCATTCGGTGGGCCATGGTTTGTGTTTCACCAGCGGAACATGAAGCGTCACGATGTCGGATTCAGCGAGAACCTGCCCCAGCGAATGGAAGCCCGGGTCGGGCGAGACGGCAGCAAGAGGGGGGTCGTTGCGCAATACATGCATGCCGAGTGCATGGCACTTTTTTACCACACAACTTCCAACGTTGCCGCAGCCGATTACGCCGATCGTGCGTCCGGAGAGATCGAGGCCATGGCGGCGACTCAGCGTAAGCAGGGCGGCCATCAGATATTCGGAAACGCTGTTGGCGTTGCAACCGGGCGCCGCGCACCAGTAGATGCCGCGCGATTCCAGCCAGGCCGCATCGAGATGATCTGTGCCTGCGGTGGCCGTACCGACAAATTTTACGGGGGTGCCTTTCAGCAGTTCAGGCGTAACCTTGGTCTTGGAGCGTACAACGAGGGCATCGGCATCGAGCAGGTGACTGCGTTCGATTTCGCGGTCGGGAACAACGATGGTCTTACCCGCATGGGAAAAGGCCTCGTGACCTAGCAGGACGGTCTCTGCGCATACGATCTTCACAGCGGATATTGTCCGCCCAACAGGGGAGCGGCTCAAGTTTCAATCAGGGGAAATATCAACGCCTCTCACTGCGGGAAGAATTGGAATATCTTTTGGAGGGGTGATATTCCGTGTGCTGCTTGTGCCGGTCGTGGGTCGAGTTCTTACTCCAAAGATGGGGATACCACATTTTGGATGTGGCCACGATCGAGAGCAGAATGGTTGAAATAGCTGTGGCGATGAGGGTAACAACGCCTCTGTGAAGATAGATTCCGGCACCGTCTTCCTTGGCGAAAAAGGAGAGCGCGAGCAATAGTCCCACAACCGCAACGAGAATCATCAACCCCAGAACCACGGGATGTGGTCGGAGCGAAAACTGCGGTACTTTTCCTCTGGTTGTCGGTAATGGCATTGTATCTGCGTCGATAAAATGTAACTAAATTCGGGACATTATGTCGAAGTCGTCTGGGCAATAAACTATATTCCCACTTTCGAGGGAATTTCAAACTTCGACTATTTGCCGCTTCAGGCGGTTACTGCAACCTTCGTTCCCTTGGCCTGCGCGGGTTGTGCAGCGGGTTTGCATGGCCTCTTCCGGGGCTTTGCAGGCTGCCGTTCTTCGCCGTTCTTCGGCTCTTCTTTCTGGTTGAAAACTTGTGCGATGGCTGGATCGACCTGAGTCACGGCGGCCTCGATGTCTGCGCCGTTCGGTGTTGTGCGCTTGGATTTTTTGGCCAGATATCGCGCTCTTTTAGCTACGGCCTCAAGCCCCGCCAGGTATTTGCCGGAACGCCGGGCATAGGCGCTAAGGAATTGCAGCAGTTCCTTTGAGGCCTCGGGCAGGTAGTGCTTTGCAATAGCAGCCAGGTCTTCCGGCGGTAGGATCGCAGGCAGGTCGAGTCGATAGGCAATGCGGCCTTCGAGCTGTTCGGATGCCCAGCCGGAACCGCTGACAATGGCTTTTTGCGTCATATCGAACTGCGGCGTGGATACGATGACGGCGGGAATCCCCTTGTTAACCACTTCGGTCAGTAGCCAGTTAATCCGGCGCGGGGAGCTGCGGACATCCTTGTATTGTGGGAATAGGTAGTGTGCCTCGTCAAAAACGAGCATGATACCGGCATCCTGAATGGCGTCTTCGATCTGCCGTTTGATTTGGGTGGTCTTCATGGCGCTGCCTGCTGCTGTGCCCAGAGCACGGGCGATGGCGCGCAGGAATGAAATATCATCGTTGCCGGACGGGACCTGCACATAGCGGACTCTTCCGGGATATTCGGAGCACCATTGCCTGATCTGGTGTGTCTTACCCATACGGGCCACGCCGTTGATGTGTACCAGAACCTTTTCATCCCAGGCATAATCGAGTGCATCGTTAATCTGTTCGCCAATGGATGTTACAACCTGCTCGGCGCGGGAATCTTCGCGCCGGTCCGCCATATAGCCTTTCAGCGCCTGCTCGAGATCATGGAACCAGGCTGGCGGGCTGGCGAAGGTCGTTTTCGGGTTCAGACAAAAGTCGACCAGCCATGATTCAAGTTCACTTTCTGCATGGTCCATGCAATGGCCGATAAAGTCCTGTGCGGGATAGCTGGCCGAGAAGCTTGCGGCGATTGTTTCTTGCCGGGTACGCTCGGCAACTTCGCACTGAGCAACATAATCTGAGTCGTAAGAATGTTCCCATGCTTCGCGGCGAACGGATTCGAATTCATAGCCGAGAGGGTCAATGGTATTTGTTTCGCCCTTGAGGGGGAATTCCACGGAGTCCAGTTCATCCCGGATCAGGCGGACTAAAGGTGCTTCGAAGGTTTTCAGGGTTGAGTTGCTGCGCATAGTTTTGCTGCCAATGCGGTTGCCATACCTCTTGAGGAAATCGGCAACCAAAGCGGACAACCCACCAGGTTTCATCGATTCGGCTTGCAGGTAGAGGGCAAGCTCCCGGTGCGCCTGATCGGAAAGCAGGCAGCACTTGCGGGCAACGGCGCTGGCCTTCAATCCTTCATTGAAGGCCGGATCGGATGCAAATCGCTCCTGTCGGAGTGGGTTGCCGTTTTCTGCTCTACGTGTGCTGCTCATCATTTAATCTCAGGGTTGTGTCGCGTCTTTAATTCATACATAGCGTCAACCTGCGGTTACGATTGCCCAAAGCCGATTCAATGAATCGTTGATGTTTGATATTCTCGCGGACATGGCACTTTGCACCTCAATGTTTTTAACGAAAAGATCAAGCGTTTCGTTGGCATTCTCTTCTATCTTTTTCATCGATTCTTCAGTTGCTTTACTGGACTCCGTTATAGCCTTCAGAGATTTATTCGTTGCGGCTACTGCTTTGTCCTGTGCTTTGCCAGTATCAGTGCTAGCAGCATTCACAGCATCCTGGAACCGCTCCATTGAGTCACTAACCTCATTTTTGAGCTCTCCGATCTTGGCATCAGTTTCTTGACTGGCAGTTTTTGCTTCATCCAGAGCCTGCGTGGCCGTGCCCTTGAGGGTATCAACACCCTCCTGCCCCTGCTTCATCACTTCGTCGAACTCCTGCTGAAGCTCTTCCAGTTTTTTTTCAAACTCCTCGCCTGAGATGCGGTTTATTTCGCCGCCTGAGATTTCAAAGCCACCGGATGATTGTGCGGCGGACGGTTGAGAAAAGTTGCTGAATTGTTCTGGGCCAAGCGGAGTCTGCTGTGCTCCCTGGATGATGGACCATCCGGGATTTGTCTGCATAGCCGGGCCGGGTGTCATGGCGCTGAGGCGAGAGAACTCATTGCCGGAGATGGGGACCATCTGCCCGTCTTGTATCATATATCCTGATGGAACTGCTGTCGCCGGTGCAGAGGGGGGAGCCTCCTTCCGGTTGTTGCGATCGTCCAAAAGGTTTTTTTCGAACCTATTGATGAAGGTTTCCGTAGCACCGGTAGCACGTCCAGAAACCCTTTCTGCCAGTGCCTGGCCTTCTGCTTCAAGGCGGGCCTGCCGATTGGAGGTGGTCTCCTGCTCGATCAACTCGTTGGTGCGCCGGGTGTGGCTTATGGGGCCGCGATGCCCCTCTTTCCATGCCTGGTCGGAAAGCTCTTTCTTGCGGGAAAAGTCAGGCTTGTCCTGGTTCGCGTTAGTGACGGCATCCCAAACGGCCTGCCCGATTGCGCTACCGATAGCCGGGGCTTTCTCTGCGAGATATGCGACCATCTGTTTGCCGCCCTCGACCAGCTTTTCTTTCAACCATTCGCCAACGGTTGCGGCCAGCACCTTGAGGTCATCGAGGGACTTGATTTGCTTGATCGTGGCGGCAATGTCGTTCCTGATATCGCTTAATCGAGAAGCGGATGAATCCAGAAACGCTTTAATGGAAGACCATAGCGAGTCGTCTCCTGTCCACTCCTTGATCTGCTCGGTAACAGCAACAACGAAGGGGCGAACGCGCTGATCCACCTCTTCGCCGAATTTTGAGACGAAGCCCCTTGCGGTTTCCAGCAGGGTTGGCCAGTGCCGGAACTGGTTGACCCTTTCAAAGGCCTCCCTGGCTGCGCCGGCGGCATCCTCCATACCCTCCAGCTTATCGGCAGCCATGGCCGCATTCTCGCCCACGCCGCCCAGCACGGCAGCCATCGCCTCGGTCGATCCGACCAGCTTCAGCAGTTTAGTCTGGCTATGGCCCGACTGTTCCCATACCGCCTTGAGCGCCTCCTGATAAGTCATGGTTTTCGACCAGCCATCGCCCAGCGCCTTATTCAATCCGATAATGGATTGTCGGATCTGGGTGGTGGCTTGAGCGGTTGGCGTACCCTGCGCGGTCAGCGTGGAAATATGGGCAAGGATCTGCTCCAGCGGGATTCCTGCGGAAGCAGCGGTACTGGCCGTGTTGGAGAGATTCGCGGCCAGCTCGCCAAAAGTGGTCTTACCCTGCTTGACCGTCTGGAAAAGCAGGTCGATGACTTCGTCGGTTTCCCCGGCCTTCTTATTAAAGGCATTGAGCACGGTGGTGATGCCGTCGACCGCCACCGAGACATCCGACCCATCCGCCACGGCCACCTTGGCCGCCGAGCGCATGAACGATTCCAGATTGCTGCGATCAACGCCGGCGGACAGTGCGTTATACATGCCCCCGGCAATCTCGGCGCGGCTCTTGCCAAACTCCGAGGCCAGCGCGCGCGCCTCCTTGCGCAGCTCCTTAAAGTTTTCGATACCCCCGCCGACCATGGTCCAGACCCGCGCCATAGAGACATTAAACTTGGCCCCTTCGACCACGGAGCCGGCAATGGCCGCCGTGACGCCCAGGATCGCCTGCTTGAACATGCGCACTGGGCGCGCATTGAAGGCCGCCTTCATCTTATCCTGCAGCGTGCCGAGTTTCTTCTGCAGGGTATTGATACCCGACAGGCTCAGCTTATCGCGGATGTAGATTAAAAACTCGCTGGATTTTCTAGCCATTAGCGGTCTCCCTGGAGTTCGGTCCATGCGGGCCCGTTATGCGTTTGTGAAAGTGCGTTGTTCATGCGTTCCTGACTTTCTCCAGTGCTTTCCTGAAGTCGGCATCGGCTTCGGCCTGTTCCCGACGGCGTTCGGCAATGGGGCTCTGTTTGAATCCGCCCTTGGTGATTTTCTTTTTCTGCCCGTCGTTTTTCTTTTTATTTTTTGCGGCGTACTTGCGTTGGTATTCCATCTCAAGCCCGAGATCGGCGGTTTGTTCATCAACGATGGTGGGGCGGAACATGCGGTCCCGGATTTCATCGGGGAAGCGCTGTTTAACGGCTTTATATAATCGCTTGCCGTAGGCGTTGTGCAATTCGTTCCGGCTGTTCTCCTGGTCGAGTAAGTCGGGATCGGCATCCATGAGTGGGACGGCCTGGGCGCGGTCGACTGTGAAGGGATTTGTTTTCTTCAGGTCAGTGACGCAAAGAATGTCCGGGCTTTCGGGGCTGAACCATGCCAGGACTTCCTTCCCTTTCAGCTCGCCGGTCTTTTCGTTTTTGTAGGTAAAACGATCCTTGCCACGGAGCAGGCTTATGCCATTGCGCCCGATTCTTACCTTTTCGACTGAATCGGCCAACAGATAGCGGGTGGTGCGGCCTAGCTGGGTTAACGGATCGTTATAGTCGAAATACTTCGTGTAGGCCTCTTCTGGTGACAGGCCGGGGCAAAGCTTTCCATTCTGAACATCGTTGTTTACCTGATCGATGATCCAGTCCAATGCCTGGCAAAGCTCTTCCTGTGTAAGCAGCATTTCAACGCTTGGCACCTTGCCACCGCGCACGGCCTGAAGCTGCTTCTGGATTTTTTCGTAGTGGTCGTGCCGCTCTTCCCGGCCAATATATCCATGGATCCGTTCGGTGTAGTTCTGCAGGTGGCCGAACATGCGTTCCACTATTTTAGCACGGGCTTCCCTCGCATGTTGGAAGCGAAGGTTTAGTTCAGACATCAAGCCTTCTTCTGTATCTTTCCAGGCAATGCCGCCCTTTACGGTCTTTGCTCTCCAGATCCCGTTCTCGAAATAAAATCCTTTGCGGGGCAATCCCCAACAGTCATGCGTTACGGTGATCAGATTACGAACATCCCGGCCATTGTAGGCTTTGTCGGCAATCATCACATAGGAAAGGATGAATCCGGTGCGGACATCGACCATCATCAGGAACTGGCCACGGGTGGGCTTGCGCGGATCTTTTTCATTGTGGATGTAGATCGGAAGGGTTGTGTCATCGCCCTGAAACCAGTCCCCGGCATTGATGGCGCTGGGATCGCGTTCCAGGAATGCACCCTGCATCTTGGCGCGGTGTGGTCCGTGGTGGTGGTCGTCCACCATCTTGACCTTGTGCTGCAAGGCGGCGCGGATCGCACCGGGAACATAGGATTTGTTTTTCCGTTCATCCAGGCTGTAGCGTTGCATCAGTTCCGGGCTGAGATCGCCAGCGCGGCGGGCTTCCCGCCAGCCTTGGGAAAGGCGGCCGCCGGCAATCGCGGTATAGGCCAGAATAGTGTTTTCATCTTCCAAGGACAACGGGACTGGCTTGAAGTTGCCGGAACGGGTGCCGCGATTATCTTTGATCGCCGAAGGCTTGCCGCCGCTCTTTTTCCATGCCGTCAGTTTACGATAAAATGCGGCTTTGAGCGCATCGGCAGACTTGGCGATAAAGAGCGCTTCGTTGTTGAGGAATTCCAGCGCGGCCTTGTTGGCTGCCTTTTCCGGCGTTCCGCCCTGGACCAGTTCTTCAATTGCAGAAAGGACGTATGTCCAGAGAATCATCTTCTCTTTGGCCGTGGGCTTGTTGATGTCGGAAACCATGCCAATGGCCGCCCGCGCATCGATAAACGCATCCTGCGCCGTTTTCGCGGCCTTGGCGGGCTGTTGCGGGCGGCGGGTCAGTTTGTCATCAAGATAGATTTCCATCCGCTGAAATTCGTCTCGTCCGGCATCGCGGTTGAAGGTGCGCATGACCAACCGCTGCCAATGGCGGGCGGAAATGCTGTGACCAAAGGTTTTCCTGTAGAGCTGCAGGCCGCTCCCTTCGACCGATGCCAGGGAATCGAGATCGCTCAGTTTCTCC
The DNA here is from genome assembly GCA_041592955.1 of Pontiella sp. Taxonomy (GTDB): domain Bacteria; phylum Verrucomicrobiota; class Kiritimatiellia; order Kiritimatiellales; family Pontiellaceae; genus Pontiella. The sequence goes on along the minus strand of JBFHPA010000012.1, from coordinate 1,056 downwards.
AGGATCGGCAGCAGTGCGCGTTTGAGCAGGTGCGCTTTTTGGATATGGCGATCAGCGACTTCCCGCATCGGGATTTCCGGCTGCCACTGTGTTTTGCCACGGTTCAGCAACTGCTCTGCATTGGCGAAGCAGAGCTTTTGCGCCCGTGCATCGAGCCGGGCGCGCAGATCCCCCGGCAGATCCAGAAAAGCCCAGGCATTGACTGGCCTGCCGCCCTTGAGGATCTGACCAGAGGGCGGCACGGCCTTGAGCACCTTAAACACACCTTGACGGGACACATTCAAGGCAGCAGCGATCTGGTGCGCTGTGAAGATGTCCTGATTGTGGTGGTGGGTGCTCATAGTATTATCTGCTAGGCGGCACGAACAGCGCGGCTGAAGTTTGTAAGTGCACGTTCAGCTTCAATCAGTGTGTGGATTGCATTGGCTTCGTTTTGCAGGGCTGGGCAGTGGCGAATAACGGACTCAATGTCCATCAGTTCGCTAATGGTTTCTTCCCATGAATTTTGGTCAAAGGCGCGTCTTAGGCATCCCTCCAGGAAACGATGCTCACCGTTGACGTGATCGCTCGCCAGCTCCCCGAAGGTCGGGCCGTGAATGTCTTTGAGATCCCCCGAAAATAGGCGATGCATGAGGGGGTGACAGTTTTTCTGTGTTTTTTTGTGTGTTTCCCATTTTTTATTGCTCCTTGTTTGTTGGTTCGATTCCAGGAATCATTGCTCGAATTTCTTCCTGCTCATCAGGGGGAAGCTTTCCGAGTTTTTCGCAAAATTCCGTTATGATACGCAGATGTTCCAATCGCTCAGAAGGCGTTTTTCCGGGGCCTGAAAATAGATCAGGATCCGCCTCTATAAGTCGGATCATTGATAAGGTGCACAGTTCCACAAACTCGGAAACTGACAGCCTTGCCCTTTTGGCGGCTTTCCGAATAATCGGACTGTTTAGGCTAACAATTGGTGCATGCTCGCTCACTATCGGGCTCCTCCATTTAACTCAATCAGCTGTTTTTCAAGCGTGGATATCCTGCCTTTCAGCCGAGCGGTATCCGTGATCCGTT
>JBFHPA010000011.1:0-28772 GCA_041592955.1 Pontiella sp. | reverse complement strand
TCGCAGCCAAAACAAGAGCGACCCATGTTTGATCTGATTATCATTGGCTCCGGCCCGGCCGGATTGATGGCTGCCATTGCTGCCGCACGCAATGACTTGCAGGTGATGGTGCTGGAGCGGATGCCGCAGGTCGGGCTGAAGTTGCTGGCTTCCGGCGGCGGCCGGTGCAACCTTTGCAGCACGCTGCCGCAGGAGGAGTTCATGGCCGCCTTTGGACGGCAGGGCCGCTTTATGCAACCGGCGCTCCGTGTTATGGGCCCCACCGAGCTGCGAACATTTTTCCACAACCTGAAGGTTCCGACAAAGGAGGAGGAACACAAGGTTTTCCCTGCCTCCGGCAGCGCTGAATCGGTGCTGGATGCGCTGCTGCATGAGTGCCGGAAACTGAAGGTCGAAATCCGCACCAATTGCGAAGTCACCACCATCCTGAAGGAGGGTGGCGTGAAAACTGCCGACGGTCCCATTCCGGCCAAGGCGGTTCTGCTGGCCACCGGAGGGAAAGGGTATTCCGCCCTTGGCGGATCCGCGAGCGGCTACGGACTGGCGCACCGCACCGGACATAAAATGGTCGAGCCCGTTCCGGCCAACGTGCCGTTGCTCATTCAGGAGCGTCGGGTGAAGGAGCTGGCCGGCGTGGTCGTTGCGGGAGCCAACCTGCGGATTGAACTCAAGGGCTGTCCAAAGGCGGGAGCCTCCGGCGACCTGCTGTTCACCCATCACGGCATCAGCGGCCCCGTGGTGCTCAATAGCTCCGGCGACATTTCGGAAAAATTCCAGACATTGGAAACCGTTCCATTGATCATTGATTTTGCGCCGGAGCTGGGCGATTGGCAAAAGTCGGGCGGCAACAAGAGCATCGCCAATGCGCTGCGCCCGTGGATTCCGTCTGCTCTGGCAAAGATACTCAGCGAACAGTGCGACATCGATCCCGACGTACCCGCCAGCACGCTGAGCGCAGCGAAGGCCGCTTCACTGTCTGAACAGATCCATCATTGCCGGTTGACCGCAACCGGAACCGAAGGATTCAATAAAGCCATGGTCACGCGCGGCGGCATCGACCTCAAAGGCGTCGATCCCAACACACTCGAAAGCAAGCTTCAGCCCCGCCTCTATTTTGCCGGCGAGGCGCTCAATCTCGACGGTCCCTGCGGCGGCTTCAACCTGCAGTGGGCATTCAGCAGCGGTCATCTGGCCGGACAAAGCATTTCGGAGGCACTGGCATGAAAATAAAATTATCGGGAATCTGCGATTTCGCCGCTTTGATGCTTTTGACGGCCACTGTATTCGGCTTTCTTGGCGGCCTGTTCTGGGCGTTTGATCTGTTTTCTCACTTCCGGGTGCAGTATATGCAGCTCTGCCTCGTGCTGATCGGTATTACGCTCTGGCGCCGGCAGTACAAACGGGCTGTGGCGCTTGTGCTGCTGGCATGCGTGAACTATGCCTTTGTGCTTCCGCTCTATTTCGGCAAGCCGTCGCCCTCGATCGAGAAACCCGTCCGCACCATGCTGATGAATCTCAATGCGGAAAACGGCAACACGGCGCAGGTGCTGGAGGTGATCGGCAAAGCAAACCCTGACCTCCTGTTGCTGGAAGAAGTGACCCCCAAATGGATGAATGAGCTGGCACCGCTGAAGAAGGAATATAAACACCGCATCGCCGAACCTCAGAAAGGATGCTTCGGCATCATGCTGCTGAGCAAGTATCCCCTGGAGCGGAAAAAGACGCTTGAAATCGGCTCTGCGGGTGTTCCCTCAATCATCACCGAGGCCCACCTGCCAAACGGCATTATTTCGATCATTGGCACACACCCTGTGCCGCCGATAGGCTCCGAATTTTCCCGCCATCGCAACAGCCAGCTTGCGGCGCTGCCCTCGATTGTAAAGGAGCAGAAGTATCCCGTTGTTCTGATCGGCGACCTGAACACTACACCCTGGTCACCGCACTTCACCAAACTTATCCGCGAGTCCGGCCTGAAAAACAGCATGAAGGGATTCGGGTTCCAGCCGACCTGGCCGCGCAACATTCGCTTCCTGCGCATCCCGCTCGACCACATCCTGCATACACCCGAGATCGAGATACACAAACGAATGGTGGGCGGCGACACAGGGTCGGATCACCTTCCGGTCATCGTCGACTTTTCGATTCGGTAGGGCTCTCGATCGCCGAGCGGGCCGCGGACGCTCCGGCGTTGCGTCCCTGGCCTAATAAAGTCCGCCGCCGTCGGACTGCAGCATGGATTCAGGGATTTCCGTGAGGAAGCGCGAGGGGTCGAGAAAAATCATGCCGCCATCGCGCTGGCGGCGCACCATCGGCGAACAGAGAAACAGTTCGTCTTCGGCGCGGGTGACGGCCACATAAAAGAGCCGCCGCTCTTCGGCGTCGCCCGCTTCCTCGACCGATTTCTTGCTGGGGAACATGTCTTCATTGACGAAGAGCACAAAGACCGCCTTCCACTCCAGCCCCTTGGCCTGATGCACGGTGCTCAGACGGATCGAATCGCAGTCTTCCTCTTCGGATGGAGCACTGCCCCCTTCGGCATCAAGGTTGGTGAGCAGTGCGATTTCGGAGAGGAAGGATTCGGTCGATTCGAACTTCACGGTGAAATCAATAAGCCCGTCGAGGTCCTCCGCGCGGAACTTGTGATTGTCGAAGTTTTCGACCATGTACTCGTTATAGAAGGCCTTGTTGAAACGGAAGATGACCTCGCCCGGATCGTTCTGAAGGTTCTCCTCGCGATAGGCAAGAAAGACAGGCTTCACCTTTTCCCATTCGTCGCGTGCGGCGGCGGGCAGCGCGGCCACCAGCTGATCGTGGGTTTCTTCGCGCTGGAGGTTTACCCGGCCGCCCAGCTTATGAAAAATTTTGTGCGAGGTCTTTTTGCCCACCTTGGGAAACATTTCAACGAGACGGGCAAAGGCCAGCTCATCCGACGGATTGACCAGCAGGCGGAGCACGGTGCAGACATCCTTGATATGCGCCTGCTCGAAGAATCGCACGCCGGACGTGACGATATGGGGCATCTGTTCACGCGCCAGCTCCATCTGAAGTTCCATGGCATGGAAGTGCGAGCGGTAGAGCACGCAGATTTCCGAGAACGGGAAGCCTTCCCGATTAAGCTCACGCGCCTTTTCGATGACGTAGCGCGCCTGAACCGAACCATCGCGTATTTTGGCGAGATGCGGCTTGGCATGGCTCTCACGCACGGCCTGCAGTTCCTTCTGGAATTGCTCGGGATTGCCGGCGATCACTTCGTTGGCCACGTCGAGAATTTCCGGCGTGCTGCGGTAATTGATCTGCAGCTTGAAGGTCTGCGCGCCGGGATAGGCCTGGTCGAAGCTGAGAAAGTTACGGAAGTCCGCGCCGCGCCAGGAATAGATGCTCTGGAAGTCGTCGCCCACAACCATCAGATTCCCGTACTTTCTGACGAGCAGATGCACCAGCTCCGCCTGAATGGCGTTCGTGTCCTGATATTCATCGACGAGGACATATTTGAACTCATCCTGATAGAAGGTGCGGGTTCTTTCATTTTCAGCGAGTAGCTTATGGGCATAGATCAGCAGATCGTCGAAGTCCATCGCGTTGGATTCCCGCTTCCGCTGCTGATAGCGGGCATGCACGTTGAGCACTTTTTCGACGTCAACCTCGGTATGTTCGAACCGTTCGGCGGCCGACGCTGCAAGATCGCCCATTCGTCCGCTCACCACACCGAACAGGCTCAACAGCACTTCCGGCTTCGGGAAATGCTTCTTCTCCACCTCCAGTTCATCGGCGCAGGCGCGTACCAGCTTCTTGGCATCATCGGCGTCGAGGATGGTGTAGTCCTTGCTGAATCCGACCGCATCGGCATGCGAACGCAGCAGCCGGTTCGCGAACGAGTGAAAGGTTCCGCTGTAGCCGCTGTTGAAACGGCGCTGCACCAGCGCTTCCGCACGGGTGAGCATTTCCTTGGCGGCCTTATTGGTGAAGGTCAGCAGCAGCACTTCCCAGGGCTGGACGTTTTTCTCGGTGGCCAGCCATGCGAGTCGATAGATCAGGGTACGGGTCTTTCCGGTTCCGGCGGCAGCCACCACCAGCGCCGGCCCGTCAGGCGCAGTGACGGCGGCATACTGCTCTTCGTTGAGTTCTTCCTTGAAATTCATGCGCGGGACATTAGAGGAACAGACTTGTCAGGGAAAGGATTTTGGCTCGTAGAGCCAACCCTACAACGGATGAATGGTGTAGTGTCGGCTCTGCGAGCCGATCTTTTTTCCATACACCTCAGTGGCTCTGTGCCTTTGTGTGAGTTTCATTCTTTTTGATCGAAAAACCTGCGCAGGGTGATGGGGTCGAGGGTTTCGCCCAGGCTGATATTTGCGGAGGAGAGAATCTGGTCGGTCATGTCGATCTTGACCAGGCCAAGCTCTTCGGGCGACGAGCCGTCGGTGATCATCAGGTCGTATACCCTCTTGGCGGTGACATCTTCCGGCGCCCGCAGCAATGCGTAGCCATCCTTTCCTTCCGCACCGATGGCTCCGAGCAGCTGCTCGCGAACCAGCACCTCGACCACTTCGTTCATCAATCGGATCGGAATGTTATTTTTGCGGGCGTAGGCGGCGGCATCGAACGAAGGTTCATCGCTCTGGAAAACGCGCACCGCTTCCTGCATGACGGCGAACGCGACCCAGAGTTTGGAAACCAGACTTGCGCGCACCGCGCGCTGTTCCTCCTGGTATGTTCCTCGGTGCTGGATCGCAAACGCCAGCTCCGCTCCGAAAAGCAGAATGGCCCAGCTCATGTACAGCCAGAACAGGAAGATCGGAATGTATGCAAAGGTTCCATAGATCTGGCCCAGTCGCGTGACCCCGATACCGGCTTTAATCATGAGGACCTGCAGGATCACCACCATAACGGCACTGACCACCGATCCGACCAATGCGGGCCGGACCGATACCTTGGTATTCGGCAGAAACATGAAGATGGCCAGGAACGCCATGCTCAGAATTCCGATTGGAAACAGCCGGATCAGTATTTTTGCCACGGGACCCAACCAGTCCATCGACCCCAAAAACGCCATAATCGCGGGCGTTGCAACCGTTGAAACCAGCATGAGTATCGGCGCAATCACGAGCACGGAGATATAATTCCGAATCTTATCCGCGACACTGCGCGATGACTGCACGCCCCAGATCTGGTTAAACGATTCCTCGATACCGTTGAGCAGCCTGAAGATAATGTACAAAAGAAACAGACCGCCCAAACTGCCGAGCGCGCCGATCTGCACACTTTCGACCATCCCGATCAACTGCTCGACAAACGGCAGCAGATCGGGCATCCGCTCGGCCCACACCAGTAGATTTTGCTTTGCGGTCTCAAAACCAATCGCACTCGATATGGCAAACACCATCACGAGCAAGGGCACCATCGCCATGAGGGTGGAGTAGGTCAGCGCAGAGGCATGCAGCTTGCAGTTGTCATCCTTCGCGCTCTTGAGCACGAGGTGGATTACGCGCAGAGCCTCGACCCCAAACGCTTTCAACTTCGACGCGGAGCCGAGTTCCATCTTCCACAGGTCATGCTGAAGAAAGTGGATAAACTTTTTGGCCTGCTCAACTGACTTGCCCGCCATGCCGATTCTCCCCGTAGATTCTTGAACAGAACGAAGTTAAGGTTATTTCCAGCCGTTGAAAAGCGCAATCAGCACTTTGCGGGCGATGCGATTCAAAAGAAGAGAGAGACACCGGCATACGGCCCCGTGTTGACGTCGCCTTCGCCCTCGAGCCATAACCAGCGGTAACCGCCACGTAATTGCACGTACCGCAGCCCGAAGCTGACTGAAAGATCGTAGTCGCTGATCGTTTTGTTGACCGGCTCGTACCACGCCGCACGGAATTCGATACCGCACCAGTCGACAGGGTAATATTTCACCGGAATCATGACGGCCCCGGAGGAATTGCTGTCGTCACCCTTAAACTCCACGACGCCGATGCCAAGGCCGAGCTCAAACTTTCCGGGAAGGGTTTCGGGACTGGCTCCATCAAGACGAATCACCCCGTAGAACTGATTGATATCGAGCCTGAACCCGTCAGAGGCGTCTTCATACATCGTTGTGCGCCCGTGAAAAGCCAGCATTTTCCATCCGAGCTCAACGCGCACATCCTGCGCATCAATGTTCGAATCAACATAATGCCAGTTGCAGTCGATGCGGGCATGCGGGATGGTGGGCTCCCCCGGGGCATGGATCCAAGGGATGTAGCCATTTTTCAAAGTCCATCCATCGCCGTACAGTTCGTCGTCGTAGCCTGCGGGATCGTTGTAGCGAAACCGGAACGGCGCGGTTATGAGCCAGGCCAGAAAACCGGGCGTATCATCGTATCTTCCCCAGCGCGAAGGATAGGTTCCGGACCCGAAGGAGGATCTGCCTCGAGTGTCATCGTCCCCATTCGAGGCCGTTGATGAAGAAGCATCGTTCTTTTCCGTGGCCTTCTTTTCAAAATCCCGCAGCTTACCGGCGTGCACCGGCTGCATCAGTAGTGCCGCTAGCAGAATCATTGATGGGACTCTTAATCGCATAAATCAATTGACGGGGTTCAGCCCGCCAGCACCGCGCCGTTACTGGCATTGGTGGCCATTTTGGCATAGCGCGAAAGCCAGCCCGTCGTGAAGCGCGGCGCAGGTTCCTTCCATGCCTTCCGACGCTCGGCCAGTTCGTCATCGGACAGCTGAACGGAAAGTTTGTTGTTCGGGATATCGATTTCAATGATATCGCCTTCGTGGATCAGGCCGATCGTGCCGCCCTCCGCCGCTTCCGGCGAGACGTGGCCGATGCAGGCGCCATGCGTGCCGCCGCTGAAGCGGCCATCGGTGATGAGTGCCACGCTGTCGCCCAGCCCCTGCCCCATGATATAAGAGGTGGGCGCGAGCATTTCCTGCATGCCCGGTCCGCCCTTGGGGCCTTCGTATCGGATCACCACCACATCGCCCGGCTTCACCTTGTCGGCGAGAATTCCTTCGCAGGCATCTTCCTGCGATTCAAATATGACAGCCGGCCCGGTATGCACCAGCATCTTCGGGTCAACGCCCGCGCTCTTCACCACGCAGCCTCCTTCGGCCAGGTTGCCCCACAGAATGGAGAGGCCGCCGGTTTCGCTGTAGGCGTTTCCGATTTTGCGGATGCAGGCTTCGTCCTTGCTTTCGGCATCGGCAATATTTTCGCCGAGCGTTTTCCCCGTGACGGTCGGGCAGTTGAGATTCAGCAGCCCGTCCTTTTTCGCGATCTCCGCCAGAATACCGCTGATGCCGCCGGCCGCATGCACATCCTCTATGTGGTAGTGCGAGGAAGGTGAAACCTTGCAGATGTTCGGGCATTTCTTGGAAACCATATTGATGCGCTCGAGGTCGTATTCAACTCCGGCTTCTTTGGCGATCGCCAGCGTGTGCAGGACGGTGTTGGTGCTGCCGCCCATCGCCATGTCGAGCGCGAAGGCGTTGTCGAGCGACTCCTGCGTCACGATATCGCGCGGCAGCGGGCCGTCGGCATAGGCCATTTCCACGGCGCGTTTGGCCGCGTCTTTCCAGAGCTGATGACGGGCCGGATCGATGGCGAGCAGCGTGCCGTTGCCCGGGAGCGCCAGCCCGATGGCTTCGCACAGGCAGTTCATCGAGTTGGCGGTAAACATGCCGGAGCAGGAACCCTGACTCGGGCACCCCTTGCATTCCAGCTCTTCCAGTTCTTCATCGGAAATTTTGCCCTGCTTATGCGCCGCAACGCCTTCGAACACGCTGATCAGGTCGATCACTTCGCCATCTTTGGTTTTGCCGGCCTTCATCGGGCCGCCGCTGGCGAAGACGGTGGGAATATTCACGCGCATAGCCCCCATAATCATGCCAGGTACAATCTTGTCGCAGTTGGGAATGCAGATCATCGCATCAAACGCGTGGGCACCGATCATGGTTTCGACCGAGTCAGCAATAAGCTCACGGCTGGGCAGGGAATATTTCATGCCGGCGTGGCCCATGGCAATGCCGTCGCAGACGCCGATCATATTGAATTCGATCGGCGTGCCGCCCGATTCGCGTACCGCCTTCTTCACAAGCTTGCCCACCTGGTCAAGGTGCGCGTGGCCCGGAATCACTTCGTTGAACGAGTTGCAGATGGCAATGAACGGCTTCTTGATGTCTTCCGATGTCATCCCGGTGGCCCGCATGAGACTGCGGTGCGGTGCCCGTTCAATGCCCTTTTTGGTTTTGTCGCTGCGCATGATAATACCCTCTCCTTAAATGGCGTAAATAACGGTGGATACTACCAGACAAGCCCTCGAAGTAAATACCCGCAAACGAAGAAAGCCACCCCGAACGGAGCGGCTTTCTCGGATTAAATCAGATGAAAATTAGAACTTCAGAGCAAGTACCATGGAAGCCCGGCCCCCACTTCCTTTGAAGGTGTTGTCTCCAACCAATAGTCCCTGCTGCAACTCCACTTCGCTCGAGAATCCGCCATATCCGAGCTCAAGACCCAGTTCAACATTGTCACTAAGAAGGATAAATACACCACCCTTTACGCCATACATCAAATAAGGTGCACTTCCATCCGTAAACCCAGTAATTTCAACAGAGGCACCCCCAATGCCCAAATAGGGCATGGCCTCAACCACCACGCGCTCGCCAAGCTTAGCAACAATTCCGCCTTCGCCCATTACACCAAATGCTGCGAGCTCGATGTCGGGGCCACCACCTAAATATTTTCCGCTGTTTCCCGAAAAGAATACACCGCCGCCCAAAACGCCTCCCAAGTTGGGATTGTTTTTCGACCAAAATCTTTGAACTGCTAGAATTTCGAGTTGCCCGCCGCCCTCTTCACTGATGGGAAGCTCGATCCAAAAATCAGACTCCTCTTCATCAATACCGGGAGCACTCCCAAGTGAAACGCGAATTGAAAAATCCTTTTGGGATTCATTTTTAACTGCATTTGAAGGCTCTTTGAATTCCGATTCTGGCGCGACCCTCGCCGCTTTTTCCTCCGCGAGAGGAATCTCTTTTTGGTCTTCGTCATCATTGGGTAAAACGGAGTTTGCGTTTTGTTTTTGAGTTCTCTCGTCGATCAGGCGAATCGCCTTAACAGCATTAGGATCACCCGGCTTAAACCCAAGGGCTTGCTCGAAACTCCGGCGCGCGGCCTCCAGGTTTCCCTGACTGATCTGTTCGATTCCGTGGGCGTAACATTGATCGTACATATCCTGGGTGATCGATCCGTGACTCACCGCACAAAGCATAACGACAACTGCAACAATTACATAACCTTTCATTCTTCCCCCTTGTTCTCTATCTGGTTTAAATGCACTTGAATTAGCATAATACAATTAAGCAAATTATGTGTATTAAAAAACTTTGTCAACAGGGGATTCTAATGTTCCATGCCGCATTGCAACCTACTATGGAAACCTAAGCGTTGACGAGATGGCCGACTTCAAAGCCGGCGTCTTCGATCATCTGTTTGTCGGCATTAAAGTCCTGTCCGCCGGTGGTGAGGTAGCCGTTGGTGAACATGGAGTTGGCGGGGTAGAGCGAGAGCGGCTGAAGATCACGCAGGCAGGTTTCGCGACCGCCGGCAATGCGCACTTCGGCATAGGTCAGGACGAAGCGGAACATGGCGAGCGTGCGCAGGCAGTCGTTGGGTGTGACGCGCGCACTGCCCTCCAGGCCGGTTCCTTCGCGCGGGTCGAGAAAGTTGATCGGCGCGGAATCGGTTTTCAGCTCCTTGAGCGACATCGCCAGATCGACCCGGTCTTCGAGGGTTTCGCCCATGCCGATCAGCCCGCCGCAACAGAGGTCGAGCCCGACTTTCTTCACGGTCTTCGCCGTTTCGACGCGGTCCTCGAATTTATGGGTTGAGCAGATGGAAGGATAGAAGTTGGCGGAGGTTTCGAGGTTGTGATTGAAACGATCGACGCCGGAATCCTTGAGGCGTTGTGCCTTTTCCTCGGTGAGAAAGCCCATGGAGGCGCAGAGTTCAAGCTGGGGATTCTGTTCCTTGATGCGCGAGGCGGCTTCCGTGATGACTTTCATTTCGTTTTCGGAAGGTGCACGGGAACTGGTGACGACGCAGTAGCGCAGTGCCTGCATGTCCAAGGCTTCTTTGGCGCCGGCCACAATTTCGTCGGCCGACTGCATTTCATATTCCTCAACCTCGGTCGAAGAGCTTTTCGACTGGCTGCAAAACGAGCAGTCTTCGGGACAAACGCCGCTCTTGGCATTTTTCAGGACGTGAAGGCTGACTTTCTTGCCGAAGAAATTCCTGCGGATTAAGTAAGCGGCCTGCAAGACGTCAAGCAGCTCGTCGTCGGACGAATTGAGCACCGCCAGCGCCTCGTCGCGGCTGATCGGTTCGTCGCCGTCCAGAATTCGGTTTGCCAAAGCTTTCCAGTCCATCTCCATCCCCTCTTGCTTAAAGGGGCGGAAACATATACTGCGACCTGAAGGATGTAAACCGGGATCAGGTCTAAATATCCCTTTCCCCCGCAATTGCGGCCTGCCATAATGCGGGCGTTCCGCAAGAGGAGAATGGAGAAGAAAATGAATGGTGAACGGCTGATTGCCTACTTTTCGATGGAGATGGCCTTGCGGCCGGAAATGCCGACCTACAGCGGCGGGCTGGGCATGCTGGCCGGCGATACTCTGCGCTCTGCCGCCGATCTGGGCCTGCCCATGGTCGCCGTTTCGCTGATCCACCGCAAAGGCTATTTCTATCAGCAGATCGACCCTTCCGGCTGGCAGACCGAAGTGCCGGTCGAATGGGTGGTCGAGGACTTCCTGAAAGAGAACCCGGAGCGGGTTGCCGTAACCATTGAAGACCGGCAGGTCCATCTCCGCATCTGGACGTATGATGTTGTCGGAGTCAAAGGATCCACTGTCCCGGTCTATCTGCTCGATGCCGATCTGCCGGAAAACAGCGAGTGGGACCGCACGCTGACGCACCATCTTTATGGTGGAGACACCCATTACCGTCTCTGTCAGGAGGTGATTCTGGGCGCGGGCGGCGTCCGGGCGCTGCGCGCACTGGGCTACCAGGACATCGAGCGGTTTCATATGAACGAAGGCCATGCCGCGCTTCTTTCGATGGAGCTGCTGAATGAGCATGCCCGCGCCGCCGGCCGCGAAGTATTCACCCAAGCCGATGTTGAAAGTGTCCGCGAGATGTGCGTCTTCACCACCCATACTCCCGTCCCCGCCGGGCAGGACCAGTTCCCGTGGGATATGGCCATGAAGGTGCTCGGACATCCGGACGTCGAGTTGATGAAAGATCTCTTCTGCTGCGACAACGTCCACTGCGAAAACATGCTGAACATGACCTTCCTCGCGCTGAACGCCAGTCACTACGTCAACGGTGTCGCCAAGAAGCATGCCGAGGTTTCGCGGCACATGTTTGCCGAATACCAAATCGAAGCCATCACCAATGGCGTGCATGCCCCGACCTGGGTTTCGCCGCCGTTCCAGCGGCTGTTCGACACCTATATTCCGGGCTGGCGCGAAGACAACTTCAGCCTGCGCTATGCGCTGAGCATCTCCCCCGATGAAATCTGGGCGGCGCACGCCGAGAACAAGCAGCGCCTGCTCGACCGGATCAACCACGATACCAATGCCGGACTCGACACACAGGTTTTCACCATTGGCTTCGCCCGCCGCGCCGCCACCTACAAACGGGCCGACCTACTTCTCCACGACATCGAGCGGCTTAAGAATATTGTGGGCAACGTCGGAAACATTCAGATCGTCTACGCCGGTAAGGCCCACCCGAAGGATCAGCCCGGCAAGGAGTTCGTCCAGCGCATCATTCAGGCCCGCGATGCACTGGCCCCGCAGATCAAGATGGTCTATCTCATCAACTATGACTGGGAACTCGGGCAGCAGATGACCGCCGGTGTTGACCTATGGCTCAACACACCGTTGCCGCCAATGGAGGCCTCCGGAACCAGCGGCATGAAGGCCGCCATGAACGGCGTGCCCAGTCTGAGCATCCTCGACGGCTGGTGGATCGAAGGATGCATCGACGGCGTAACGGGGTGGCCCATTGGCGCCCCTGCTTCCGACAGCCCAGACGACCGCACACCCGCCGATGCGGCTTCGCTGTATGACCAACTGGAAAAAGTGATCATTCCGCTGTTTTACGGCGACCGGAGTCAGTTCATCCCCATCATGCGCTCGGCGATCGCCCTCAACGGATCGTTCTTCAACACCCAGCGCATGGTGCTGCAATATGTGTCCAGCGCCTACTTCGGCTGAACGTGTCGGACACCCGCCAAGCCATGGAGGCGCAATGGAAATTACTCTGCTGATTACAGGTCTTGTTCTGTTGGTGCTCGGAGCCGAGTTGTTGGTGCGCAGCGCGTCCCGTCTGGCCGCAGCGGTTGGCATCTCCCCGCTGGTGATCGGTTTGACGGTGGTCGCATTTGGAACCAGCGCGCCGGAGATGTCCGTCAGTACGGTTGCCAGCCTGACCGGTCAAACCAACCTCGCAGTGGGCAATGTAATCGGCAGCAATATTTTCAATGTGCTTTGCATCCTCGGACTCTCCGCGCTGATTACTCCGCTTACGGTATCGCAGCAGCTGATCCGCCTGGATGTGCCGCTGATGATCGCTGTATCAGGTGTGGTTATTCTGTTTTCTTTGAATGGTTCGATCAGCCGTACGGAAGGCTTCCTGCTTTTTTCGGGCATCATCATCTACACGGTTCTGGTGATCCGGCACAGCCGCCGGGAGGACAGAAAGATACTGAATGAAAACAGCCGGCCGAAAACCGCACGGGCGCTTTCTGTGAGCCGCCTGCTGATTGACGGCTCATGGATTCTGGCGGGTCTGGGTCTGTTGATACTGGGCTCAAAATGGCTGGTAGCCGGAGCGACCGCCATCGCACAGCAACTGGGGGTCAGCGATCTGGTGATTGGCCTGACAATTGTTGCGGCGGGAACCTCCATGCCGGAATTAGCGACCTCTCTGGTGGCGAGCATCCGCGGCGAGCGCGATATAGCCGTCGGCAATGTGATTGGAAGCAACCTGTTTAACTTGCTGGCCGTACTGGGCCTGGCGGGAATTGTGTCACCGGACGGCATTGCTGTCCTGCCCCAATCACTTAAGCTGGATCTGCCGGTCATGCTGCTTACAGCAGTCGCCTGCCTGCCGGTATTCTTTACAGGCGGGCGCATTTCACGAAAAGAAGGAGCCTTGTTCCTCGGCGGTTATCTGGCTTATACCGCATGGCTCATCCTCTCCGCGGCCCCGCAGTGATCTTACAACGCGGCGGCCTTCTGCTTCAGACACGCGCGCACCTCTTCGGCCAGCGGCGGCATTGCGGCGGCGGCGATGACGGAGCGGTAGTCTTCGATGTTCTTGGCACCCATGCAGATCGTGTGCGCACCGGGATAGTCGAGAACCCAGCGGATGACGGCCTGCGCCATGGTCATGCCTTCGGGCAGGCATTCGGCCAATGCGGCAAACCGCGAATAGTCCTCGTCCCTGCACCAGCTGGAGCGGTTATCGTCGGAGCGGAACTCGGGCTTGCGGCTGAAATATTTTCCACTCAGCCGCCCCTGCGCCATGACACCGCGCAGTTGCGTTCCAAGATTGTTGTCCTGCGCCAGCTTCCAGATTGCAGCCTGTTCATCGAGCAGGCTCGTGGCAAACTGCACGACCTCGACCGTGTTGTGCTCAACCATCTTTTCCAACAGCTCGACGTTGTTGGTTGAAATGCCGTATGCACGGATCTTGCCCAGTGCCTTGGCCTCTTCCAGCACAGCCCGGCTCGCATCGAGATTTTCGATGGACGGAGCGCGGTGATAAAGATAAACATCGATGTAGTCCGTTCCCAGCCGCTTCAATGAACCTTCGAGACTCGGCATAATGGTTTCGGGACTGGAGTCGTCCTCACGCGTATTGTTCGGTCCCACGCGGCAGCCAAACTTGGTGGAGATGACCCACTCGTGGCGCCGGCCCTTTAGCGCTTCGCCGACGCGCCGCTCGGACTCGCCCGCGCTGTACTGCTCTGCGGTATCGATGGCGTTGATCCCAAGATCGCCCAGCTCGCGGATCATGCGGATCACGTTTTCCTTGCCCGGATCGGGATGGCCGTTCGGCTGCCCGTCGAAAAAGAGCGGTCCGCCCAGCTGCCATGCGCCGATGGTTATGGGACTGACAAGGATGCCGGTTTTGCCGAGTGTGTTGTGGTTCATGCAATGTCCTTAGTTGTTGCGTAGTGCGTAGTGCGTAGTGCGTAGTGCGTAGTGCGTAGTGCGTAGTGCGTGAAAGCATCTTTCCCTAGCGTTCCTAGTCAAGAAATACGTAGTACGCAATACGAAATACGTTCCTACCAAACGGTTTTGATCAGACCCCCGTCAACCGCGATGGTCTGGCCGGTGATGTAGCTGGCGGCGTCGGACAGCAGGAACGCACCGAAGCGGCCGAACTCTTCGATCGTGCCGTAGCGGCCCAGCGGAATGCCGGACTCGTTGGACGCCTTGATCTCCTCCACAGGAACGCCTTTGGCATCGGCATTCAATGCGTCGAGCGACTGGACGCGATCGGTATCAATCCGTCCGGGCATCAGATTATTGACGCGGATGTTTTCCGGAGCAAGCTGCTGCGAAAGACTCTTGGCCAGGCTCGTCACGCCCGAGCGCATCACATTAGAGAGGAGCAGGAAATCGATCGGTTCCTTCACAGACGAAGAGGTCAACGTCAGAATTGAACCACCTCCGGTATCGCGCATGGACGGCAGCACCGCGCGGATCATCCGCACCGCACTCATCAGCGTCAGTTCGAAAGCGGTCTGCCAGTCGGAGTCGGCAAAGTCGTCAAACTTTCCCGCCGGCGGTCCGCCGGCATTGACGACCAGCATGTCGACGCCACCAAAGGCGGCCGTGGTGTTGTCGAGCCACTGGGCAATGGAGTCGGGATCGGACGCATCCAGCACGTTGGCCAGCACCTCCGTGCCGGTCTCTTCGGCCAGCAGGTCGGCCACCTCGAAAATTTCGGACTCGGTACGGCTGCCGATCGAAACGAGCGCGCCTTCGCGCGCCAGTTCGCGGGCAATCCCGTATCCCAGCCCCTTGCTCGAAGCCGCCACCATCGCCACCTTGCCATGCAAGCCCAGTTCCATAGGCCTGTACTTTAATCCCATACGATCGGTTGTCAAAGCGATGTTGCATCGATCCGCCAACTTGGACAAAGTGCTCCCATGCGTGAAGACTGGATACAACCCCTACTCGACGAGGCAAAATCAAAGGGATTGGAGCGAAATGCCCGCGTCTATCCCGAAGCCGGCGGCATCATCAAGATCGACGGCAAGGAGGTGCTCAACTTTTCGAGTAATGATTATCTCGATCTGGCGCGGCATCCGCATGTGCTCGATGGCGCAAGGGAGGCGCTCGATCAATACGGCACCGGTTCGACGGCCTCGCGGTTGGTGACCGGCACCCTGCCGATCCACGAGGAGCTTGAAGCCCGTCTTGCCAAGGAGAAGGGATACCCCGCCGCACTGGTTTTTGGATCGGGCTACATGGCCAACGCGGGAACCATCCCGGTGCTGGCCGGACGCGGCGATCTGATTTTTGCCGACAAGCTGGTGCATGCCAGCATGATCGACGCCTGCAATCTCAGCGGCGCCAAGCTGGTGCGCTTTGCGCATAACGACGGTGCCGCCCTGAAGCAGCGGCTCGAGCAATACGCGACCGATGATTGCCGTAAGCTGATTATCACCGAGTCCGTCTTCAGCATGGACGGCGACCTTGCCCCTCTGCCGCAGATTACCGGGCTTGCGGAGAAATACGGAGCGATGCTGATGGTCGATGAGGCGCATGCCTCCGGCACATTCGGGCCGAACGGCGCGGGACTGGTCCGCGAACATGGACTTGAAAAATCGGTGACCGTTTCCATGGGTACGATGAGCAAAGCCATGGCGGGCTATGGCGGATTCGTCGCCTGCTCCGAAAATCTGCGCAAGCTACTGATCAACTCCGCGCGCGCTTTCATCTATACCACCGCCCCGCCCCCCGCCGTGATCGGTGCCGCACTCGGTGCGCTCGACGTGCTCGAAGCGTCTCCTCGGCTGGGGAACATCCTGCAGGCCAATGCCGACTATTTCCGCTCGCTACTTCACGAAGCCGGCCTCGACACCCTACAGAGCCAGAGCCAGATCATCCCGATCATCATCGGCGACAATGAAAAGGCCGTCGCCATTTCGCATACACTCCGCGAGCAGGGCATTATCGCCGCAGCGATCCGGCCGCCGACCGTGCCCGCCGGCTCGGCGCGCCTGCGCATTTCCATCACCCTTGCCCATTTGGTCGACGACCTCGAACGCGCCGCCAAGCTCATCATTGCGGCCGTTAAGAATTAGCCACGGATAGACGCTAATGGATAAACTTCTTCTTATCAGCGGGTGGGCGCATGGGCCTGAGGCCATTCAGCCGATGGGTGATGCGCTGGCTGATCGTTTTGATGTTCACCTGCGCACCGGTGCGCAGGTGCTGAACGACCGGCGCATTCCCGATGTGGATTATATCGTAACCGGTTCAATGGGCGGACTGCTGGTGATGGAGCTGCTGCCGGAATCCTGTAAAAGGCTGGTGCTGATTTCTTCGACCGCCAAATTTTGCGCGGGCAACGGCTATGCGCACGGGACCCCGGAAAAGGTGCTGCGGCGCATGATTCTGCAGCTGAAGCGTAATCCCGACGCGGTGCTCGAAGAATTTTTCAGGAACGTGCATTTCCCGCAAGCAGAGCGTAGACGAGGCTTCCAGCCTCGTTTGGATGGGCAATGCGCCTCACCGAACCCAACGAGGCAGGATGCCTCGTCTACAGTAAACGACCTCGTGGCCGGGCTGGAATATCTGCTGGCATCAGATGTGCGTGACCTTGTTCCCGCCATCAAGATTCCAGTCCTGCTGCTGCATGGGGCGCAGGACCGGATTATTCCGTCGTCCGCCTCCGAGTGGTTGCATGAACATATTCCGGACAGCAGTCTAAGGATCTTCGATGAGCACGGCCACGCCCTGCCCGCGCATCACTTTACTCCGGTGATGTCTGAGATTCAGGCCTTCCTGTCACAGTGAAGTAGCGCACGGTCGGGTAAGCCAGATCGATCTGCGGTTCCTTGGCGAAGGCGTCGAGAATGTCTTCCCATATCTTCTGCTCCGTGCCGCGGCGCTGGCGCGGATCAACAAGATAGCGGATGGTGAGCATGACCCCGCTGTCCTTGACGGTGGTGTAGACCGTCGGCGTAAGCTTGCCCGCCACGATCAGGTATTTGCGGGCGGCGCGGCGGATTTGAGTCTGAGCGCCTTGGGAGAGATACTCGGCGTTTTCCTTGCCGATGGCGAGCAGCAGCTCCTTGGCCTTCTTCCAGTCGCTTTCAAACGTGATCAGTATCGGGATCTCATTCCAGATATACTCAAAGCCGATGTGCGAGTTGGCGAGCGGTTCCTTGAGGGCAATGCTGTTGGGCACATGGATGATGCGGCCGGTGCTCTGGTCGGCATCCACCCAGTTGCCGACCTCCACAATGCTGAACTGGAACAGACGAATATCAATCACGTCGCCCTGCACGCTCCCGATTTCAATCCGATCACCAACCCGAAAGGGCTTTCGGGCTGAAATGAAAAAGAAGCCGGCCATGTTGGCGATGGTGTCGTGCAGCGCCACAGCCAGGCCCGCACTGGCCAAACCGAGAAAGGTACCGAGCGAACCCATCCCCTGCAGCCAGATCGAACCGATGACCACGATAAGGATGACCGTATAGACGGAGGTTATGGTTTTTCGGATATGATAGCGACGCTTGTCGTCTTCGACTTTGCGGTTCACCACTTTTACGGTAAGCAACCGGAAAAGGAACAGGAACAGAAACGCCGTCAGCGTGTAAATCAGGTTTTGAGCCAGCGTCTCAGAGATATTCAATACTTCGGCAAGCTGCTTGATCATGGTAGGTCCTATCGTTTGGCGGATATCATGCGCTTTCCCGATTATAGACGCAAGCAAGGGATTGCAAAGGCAAAGGAAATGCCGCAAGGTCCGCCCCGAATTTCAGGAAACTATGATGATTGGAAAACGTTTTTCTGCCGCCGCTGAGACCTATGACCGCCACGCCCGCCCGCAACTGTCGCTGGCCCAGTCGGTGATTTCCATGCTGCCGGAAATGTACCCGGAGCAGATTCTGGATCTCGGCGCGGGAACCGGTCTGCTGACCCGCCTCCTGACCGAACGTTTTCCCGACGTGCCGATCGATGCCGTCGACGTCGCCGAAAAGATGATCGAACACAGCCGCGCCCGGTTTGCCTGCTTTCCACAGATAAACTGGATCGTCGGCGATGCGCAGACCTTTTGGGGCGGCGACCGCTATCCGCTCATTGTATCCAGCGCCGCGCTGCACTGGGTGTCCGACCTGCGGCAAACGTGCGAGAATATTTTCCAAAACCTGGAGCCGGGAGGCACCTTTTCGCTCGGCATGATGCTGCGAGGCACGCTCAAGGAACTTCACGAGCTGCGCAACGAAATCGCTCCGGAAAAGACGCCTTTGCTGACCCTGCCGACCTACGAGGAAACCAAGGCCTGCCTGCAGGAGGCCGGCTTTGTTCTCGAACGCCGGAAACACAGCGAAGAGGAAATTATCTACGACGATGCGAAGACCTTCCTGAAAGCGATTCATGAACAGGGTGTGACCGGCGGAAGAGTCAGTGCCGGAAATGCGCCGCTGAACCGCACCGAACTGAGCCAGCTCGTTGCCGACTATCAGGAGAACTACGCCTCCGACAACGGCGTCTTTGCCACGTACGAAACCGCTACGTTCTTGCTGACCAGGGATTAATTTATACAGAAGCCCGCAAAGAGAGCAAAGAAACCTGCTTTGCGTCCTTCGCGAAAATTAGTCGCTATTCGTGCCCAATTATCTGTAAAAACATTTCCATGAATGGCTTATTTATTACAGGAACCGACACCGGCATCGGGAAAACCGTCTTCAGCGCACTCCTGCTGGCTGAGCTGCGCCGCCGGAAAATCAACGCCGCTCCCATGAAGCCGGTGCAGACGGGATGTGTGAACGATGTCCCTGATCTGGACTACTCGCTTTCGATGGCCGCAATGGAGGTGTCGACCGAAGACTATGCCGCGATGTCGCCCTACACCTTCGAACCGGCCTGCTCACCCCACCTTGCCGCCGAATTGGCCGGGACTGAAATCGAGATCGCCGAAATCGTCATTGCGGCAAGGACGCTGGCCTCGGAATATGAATTTGTGATTGCCGAGGGCGCCGGCGGCATACTGGTTCCGCTCAACCGCCGCGAGTTGATGCCCGACCTGATGCAGGCGCTCCGGTTTCCAATCCTGCTGGCCGCACGGCCCGGCCTTGGAACCATCAACCATACCCTGCTTTCCATTCAGGCACTGCGCTCAGAAGGGCTGGAAATCGCAGGTGTTGTATTCGTGGCCGGCACAGCCGATGAACCGGGTTTTATCGAGGAAGACAACGCCGTCACCATAGAACAGGTTGGAAAGGTGCCCGTGCTCGGGACCATCCCCTACTGCCCGCAGCTCGCTGATTCCTGCCCCGGCTACAACCACCTTCCAATCCCCGTCGTGGCCGAGGTCGAAAAAATCGTAAACCGTCTAGGCATCTAGCTAAGAAAACCCGGACTATCCCTTGCAATGCCCCGACATGTCTGCTTGGTTGGTTGCATATTCCATCAACAAAAACACATCCCAGCAACTCCTTGACGGAGTATGAGGGATGCCGAATTTCGGCCTTTGGACATTAGTTTTTCCGGTCGGATAGCAAGCAGAAATAACCGCAAAAGCGAAAGAGGCGTTTTGCAAAATACAATTGAAGTTACCATACAGCCACCCGAATCGACGGACGGGTATGAACTGAATCGTCTTATCGCCAAAAGTCCGCCACTGGATTCCAACTCCGTATATTGCAATCTGCTGCAATGTAATCATTTACAAGATACCTGTATCTGTGCCAAATCCGACGGCAGGCTTGTCGGGTTTGTTTCCGGCTATCTGCTGCCGTCCCGTCCGGACACACTATTCGTCTGGCAGGTTGTGGTTGCGGAACAAGCGCGAGGACAAGGCTTGGCGGGTCGAATGCTGAACGCTTTGCTGGATCAACCGGCTTGCCGCAATGTTGACTTTGTTGAAACCACCATCACACCGGATAACAAGGCCTCACAGGCTCTTTTCACCAAACTGGCCGAGACATTGTCGACCAACGTCCAAATCCTACCCGGGTTTGACAAAAGCCTGCACTTCCAAGGCAAGCATGATTCGGAAGAGCTCTGGCACATTGGCCCCATACCAAAACAAAAAACGAGGTTGCTCATATGAAAATATTTGAAGAAATAGAATCCGAAGTACAAAGCTATGCCCGCAATTTTCCGAGAGTGTTCGACCGCGCCCAAGGGGAATACATCTACGACGAGGAAGGAACCGAGTACCTGGATTTTCTGGCCGGTGCCGGATCGCTTAACTATGGCCACAACAATCCGGTACTCAAAGAAAAGCTGCTGGCCTATATTGCCCGTGACGGTATTTCACATAGTCTGGATCTGCACACCGAAGCCAAGCGCGAGTTTTTGGAAGCCTTTCAGGAAAAGATCCTCAAACCCCGCAAGCTGGAATACATGGTCATGTTTACCGGTCCCACCGGCACCAACGCTGTCGAGGCTGCGCTGAAGGCCGCACGGAACTATACGGGAAGATCGAACATCATTTCCTTTACCAACGGTTTCCACGGCGTGAGCATGGGATCTTTGGCCTGCACCGGTAATTCCCACCATCGCGGAGCCGCCGGCGTCGCATTGCCCGGTAGCAGCCGGATGCCGTATGACGGCTATCTGGGCGACTCGCTGGATACGATTGAATACATGGACAAGATGCTGTCGGATTCGAGCAGCGGCATCGACAAGCCGGCTGCGGTTATTGTTGAAACCGTTCAGGGCGAAGGCGGCATCAATGCCTGCAGTATGGAATGGTTGCAAAGCCTGCAGGCCATCTGCAAAAAGCATGGCATGCTGCTGATCGTAGACGACATCCAGGCTGGAAATGGCCGGACCGGAACCTTCTTCAGCTTTGAACCGTCCGGGATCGAACCGGACATTGTCACCCTGTCCAAATCCATCAGTGGATACGGACTCCCGTTTGCCCTCGTGCTGATCCGCCCGCAATACGACCAATGGAAACCCGGAGAGCACAACGGAACCTTCCGCGGGAACAATATGGCTTTCGTGACAGCCAAGGCCGCCATAGAAGAGTACTGGAGCGACGATAAATTTGCTAATAGCGTGCAACGCAAGGGACGATATGTCGAAGATCGACTCAATCGTATTGTCGAACAGTACGGCGAAGGCAACTTCACGACTCGCGGGCGCGGCTTGTTTCAGGGAATTAACTGCATAAACGGCGACATTGCAGGCCAGATTACCCACGCCGCATTCCAGCAAGGCCTCATCATTGAAACCAGCGGTGCGGATGATCAGGTCATCAAGCTGCTTTGCCCGCTGATCATTTCAGACGAAAACCTGAAGCGAGGTATCGACATTATTGAAGCCGCCGTGAAAACGGTCTGCACCCGTCTCGATGAAATTCCGGAAGAAAACGATTATTTTGATGATGTAAGCGTGGACGCCGAACCGCAAACCTCAATCAAGGATTGATCATGATCGTCAGACAACTTCAGGCTGCACAAAAAACTGATCGCAGAATCATATCTCCAGATGGAAATTGGGAGAGTACCCGATTACTGCTGAAAAACGACCGCATGGGATACTCGTTCCACATTACGACCATCTACAAAGGAGCCGACTTTCGGATGCATTACCAGAATCACCTGGAATCCGTTTACTGTATTTCCGGCAAAGGGGAAATCGAGTCGCTTGAGGACGGTCGCACGTATCCCATCACACCGGGAACACTCTACAATCTGGATCTGCATGACCGGCACATCCTGCGCGCGTTCGAGGAACTGCAGCTGGCCTGTGTTTTCAATCCGCCGCTGAATGGAACAGAAGTACACAACTCAAATGGCTCCTATGAACTGGCGGCGGAAACGGTCAACGATTAATCCGTACCGATCCGGAGACACAGTATG
This sequence comes from Pontiella sp., assembly GCA_041592955.1. GTDB lineage: Bacteria > Verrucomicrobiota > Kiritimatiellia > Kiritimatiellales > Pontiellaceae > Pontiella. The sequence goes on along the minus strand of JBFHPA010000011.1, from coordinate 6,666 downwards.
GTATTCAGTTTTCTTTTATTCCTCGGTTTGTTTGCCTTTATTGGACTGAGTTCGGCATTCAAGAGCCGAGGGACAAAAAACGACTACTACCTGGCAAGCCGCTCCATCCCTCCGTCATTGGTCGGCCTGTCCGCCGTTGCCACCAACAACAGCGGCTATATGTTCATCGGCGTTATCGGCTACACCTACACCACCGGCCTAGCATCGATCTGGTTGATGATCGGCTGGATCTTAGGCGACTTTCTAGCGGCGACGCTCGTACATTCCCGCCTGCGGCGGCGAACGGAACATACCGGCGAGGTCAGCTTTGCCGGCGTCCTCAGCAACTGGCACGGGCTGCCCGCTCCGGTCCTGCAAAGATTAGTAGCCCTGATTACTTTGGTATTTCTACTGGCCTATGCCAGCGCCCAGCTCGTGGCCGGTAGCAAGGCACTGCAGGTGTTGTTCGGATGGCCCTACTGGGGAGGCGCAGTCATCGGCGCCGTGCTGGTGCTTCTCTACTGCTATGCCGGGGGTATCCGGGCCTCGATCTGGACCGATGCCGCACAGTCGGTCGTCATGATCCTGGCCATGGGTATTCTTCTTTTTACTGCCACGCAGGCGGCCGGCGGAATCGGGGCAGCGATCTCTCGAATGGGTGAAGTGGAGGGCTTCATGGATCTCTTTCCCAAGGATCTGGTGGTGCCCGGGATAACCGGAGGCGTCCTATTTGCTGTGGGCTGGGGATTTGCTGGCATGTCTGTGGTGGGACAACCCCACATCATGGTCCGCTTCATGACACTCGATGACAACTCGAACATGGTCCGCGCAAAAATCTGGTACTACCTCTGGTTCATTGCCTTCTACGCCATGGCCACCAGCGTTGGCCTGCTGTCGCGCATCTACCTCACCGACCCCGGCTCGTTCGACCCGGAACTAGCACTGCCGATCATGGCGCTAGAGGTTCTTCCGCCTTTTCTTGTGGGCCTTATTTTGGCGGGCGTGTTTGCCGCCACGATGTCCACGGCCGACTCCCTGATCCTGAGCTGCTCATCCGCACTGACCCACGACTTGTTGCCGCACAACATTGAAGACACCCGGATTCTGAAGCTGGGAACCGCTATTATCACATTCGCCGCACTGGGTTGGGCGCTGATCAACAAGCAGTCGGTATTCAGTCTTGTGATCATGTCCTGGTCTGGCCTCGCCAGTTCGTTCGCCCCCTTGCTGATCGTTAAATGCTTTGGTGGGCAACCCGGTCGCGCTACCAGCATCGTCGCAGTGATCACCGGTCTTTCCGTTGCGCTGTCCTGGCGGATGCTGGGATGGAGCAATACCCTCTACGAAGGTATGCCGGGAATTTTGGCGGGATTGCTGGTACTATCCATTCCGCTTTTGCTAAAGAGAATGTCCGCTAAACAGAGCTGATTATGCAAAACAAAATTTTCCATCCCTACACCCCGTTTTCCGCGCAGAAAAATGCGTTGCCAAATATGGTGTGCGGCGAAGGGATATATCTCTTTGATGAAGAGGGAAACAAATATGTTGATGTTGTTTCGAGCTGGTGGGCGTGCGCGCTGGGGCATAGCCATCCGAAGGTCGTCAAAGCGATCCAGGAGCAGGCGGGCATTCTGCAGCACAGCATCACCGGTGGCCTGACCCATCCGACTGTGCTGGCGCTGGCCGACCGACTGGCAACCCTGATGCCGACGCCGGACCGGCATTCCGTTTTTGCAAGTGACGGGTGCAGTGCGGTGGAGGCGTCGCTCAAGATCGCGATTCAATACTGGTACAACCTCGGCAAACCCGACAAGACCTGGATCATCGGAATGGATCAGGGCTATCACGGCGACTCGATGGGGGCGCTCGGAACGGGCTTTGTCGATGGTTTTCATAAGCCGTTCGAGCGCGCCGTGTCGCATCCAGCCAAACTGCCTTTCCCGGTTGGTGATAATTTTGCGCCTAGCCGACAGGTGATTGAGCAACACCGCGAGAAATTGGCGGCGGTGATTGTTGAGCCGCTCTGCCTTGGTTCCGCCGGCATGAAAATCTACTCCGCGGATTACCTGAAACAACTGGCCGACTGCTGCGCAGAAAACGACGTGCTGCTGATTATCGATGAAGTCGCGATGGGATTCGGTCGCACCGGAAAACGGTTTGCGTTCAACCATGCGGAGATCGATCCGGACGTGGTCTGCGTCGGCAAGGCGCTGACGGCGGGCTACATGCCGCTGAGCGCCTGTATTGTGAAGGATTCCATCTACGATACGTTTTCAGATGAAGGCGACAAGGACTGCACCTTCTACCACGGCAACACCTTTGCGGGCCATCCGATCGGCTGTGCCGCGGCATTGGCGGCACTCGATATTTATGAAGCCGAGGACACCGTCGCCCGCGCTGCCGAGATGGCGGAAAAGCTAAAGCAATGGATGCTGCCGATGGCGGAGCTGGAGTGCGTCAAGGAACTGCGCTTCCTCGGCATGATCGGCGTGGTAGAGCTGAAGCCCGCAACCAAGCTGCTGATTGTGAAGATCAAACAGTCGCTTTTCGAACAAGGCTACCTCTTCCGTCCGTTGGGCACCACTTTCTACCTGATGCCCCCGCTGATCATCACCGACGACGAGCTGCGCGCCGCCGTCTACGCCCTGCAGCAAACCATCAAGGAGTTTTGCTGATGAATTTCCGACAGATCAGTCTGATCGGTTTGGTGCTGCCGCTGACTGTATTCGCGCAGAACCCGGAAATTCTGGGTAACGCACAAGGCTGGGCCCAGAAGGATCTCTCGATCCGTGGCAGCAGCTACACCGGTGCGGGCATTTCGATCAACGACCTGAACCTCAAAGCGCCCTATTCCGCGCATTATAATGAGGAGCTCCCGTTTCCCGCAGACCTGCTTTCCGCACCGGAGACCAAAACCGGATTGGACAATGCTTCCGGGCATCCGGTCGGGACTGTTGCCTATAACATCGTGCCGCAGGCGGATACCCTGACGGCCGGAATGCGCATCGGAACCAGAGAGCGCTATCAAGCCTCCCTCTCGGGCCAGGCCGCGGGCATCGGAGTATTTGCGGAAGGCGAACAGGCGCGGCGAATCGACTATGACGCCAACGGTCTCGATCGATTTTCCGCAGGCGCCTATCTGCAGCATGAGGTGAGCGATTGGCAGCTGGATGTCATCGGCGGGCATCAGCAAAAAGAGTTCGGTGCGCAGGGATATTTCGGGATTCCCTCGGACGTGTATGCCGAGGAACGGCTCGACGATACGCTGATCCTGGCCAGTGCCACGCGGGGAGATCTCGATGATTCTTTTATGCGGGCAACTGCTGCATGGCGGCAGTTTGATAATCGCTACCGCATTCCGGTCTCGAATTATGTGAACGATGTGCAATCCGGCTTCGGGGCAGTCGTGCTTGAGGGGCGCACCATCGAAATCCAGAACATTGCATTAAACCTGCGCGGCGATGTGGAGCATGAACAGATTGATGGCGATATCGGCACCCATGACCGCACGCGTGGCGCGGTGCTGATCCTGCCGCAGTTCACCTACGAGCATTTCAGAATCACGGCCGGACTCAATTCGGTTTTTCAAAGCGACGAATCGGCCGAGTGGCTGCCGCAGGCGGGGATTGAATGGTTCGCGACGGACAACAGCACGCTCTATGCATCCTACTCGGAAAGCGTGCAGCAGCCCGACTTTCAGATGCTCTATTCCAGCGGGCCCTTTCAAGCCGGCAACTCCGCGCTGCACATGCAACGGTCGCAGAAAACCGAACTCGGGGTTCGCCAGTTTACTTCAGCCAGTCTCGACTGGCGGGCGGCGGTATTCCATCGGCGGCTTGAAAATGCGTCGGATTGGGTTGCCAATACCGCAACTGATCTCGGAACGGTGAATGTGTCGGGGCTGGAGTCGGAGATCAGCTACTATCCATCCGACGAACTGAAACTGCGGGCCTTCTATCAATGGATCCATAAGGATGACACGCCCGCGGGCGGGCTCTACGAAACGGACTATCCCGAACACGTTCTGTATGTTTCCGGATACTGGCAGTTGACGCCCGAGTTTACCCTGTTTATAGCGCAACACCTGCGCCAGCAGACCGCCAACACCGCCCGAACAAGCAGTGACTTCGGTGCTGACGCCTCCGTTGGCTTGCATTGGTTCCCGCACTTCGCCAATAATGCGCGCCTTTCGTTTGCGGTGGAAAACCTGTGGGACTCGGATTTCCAGGCCATCCCCGGCCTGAAACCGGCCGGCCAAACCGTTTCCACCGGAATCACCGTTACTTGGTGAACTATTAAACAGAAGGCCGCAAAGATCGCGAAGCACCCGCCCGCCGCCTTTGCGTACTTTGCGGTCTTGGTGTTGGACAATTTGAGGACTTTGAAATGGGTTTTGAAAAAGGATCGTTGAGCTTCCGCATGTTTTTCGCATCGCGCGATTTTTCTGCAACAGACGTGGATAAATTTGCCGCAGCGGCTCTGCCGCCACTGAACACGCTGGCGGAGGAGGAGATACATGGCTGGGTGGCGGGACGCCACCTGCTCGACCGCCACATTACCGAGGAATCCGCCTACCTTGGCGGTTATCTGCGCCTGACGCTCGTGCAGGCGAAGAAGGCGGTGCCCGCCTCCCTGCTCTCGGCCGAGTGCGCCGTTGAAGAGGTCGCTGTAATGGAAGCCGACGACAAGCAATACCTCAACCAGCAGGCGCGGTCCGAGATCAGAAGAGACGTCAAGGAAAGGCTCCTGCCCGATATGCCGCCGCAGCTCAAAGGCATCGACTTTGTCTTCAATGAGCGCTCCCGTATGATCTACGCCACCGCCACCTCCGAAAAGCAGCTCGATGCCTTTGTGCTTAACCTGATGCAAACCACCGGAGTGATGGCCGAAGTGGCCGACCCTGAAAACATCGCCGCCAAAACCGAAAGCATTGATGTGCACAACTGGCCGCCCGTCAGTTTTTCGAGTGAGATTGAGGACGGCATGGTCGACGGCACCGCCGGACGCGAGTTCCTGATGTGGCTGTGGTATTGCTCCGAAAAGCGCGGCGGACTGGCAAATATTCCGGACGTTGGGGAAATCGCATACATGGTCGAAGGGCCGCTTACCTTCGTGATGGAGGGCAAGGGCGCACACGAGATCACCCTGAAGAAAGGCGAGCCGATGCTCAGCGCCGAGGCGCGCACCGCCCTGCTCAGCGGCAAGAAGCTCAAGAAGGCCAAGGTGCAGTTTGTGCGGGGCGAAGAGGCCTGGGCCTTCACCTTCGATGCCGACGAGTTTATCTTCCGCAACCTCAAGCTGCCGCAGACCGAAACCTTCGACCGCGTTGGAAAATTCCAGGAGCGCATGGTATTGCTCGAAGTCTTCCGGCAGTCCTTCTTCCACCTTTACAGCGAATTTGTGATGGAGCGCAATGCTTCCCGGTCATGGAAGGAAACCAAAGAGGCGATGCGCAAATGGGTCGCCGATCGCCCGGCATCGGCCTGATTAAACGAGGTTGTAGCGACCCGGCGCAATAATGCCGTTCGGATCGAACACCTGTTTGAGATCGCGCACGGTCCGCCAAAAGGCATCGTCCTCGTTTACGACCTGGTGCATGGAATTGATGCCTACGCGGTACGGCGGATAGCCCTGCTCCACATATCTCGACTCCATCTCCTGAATACAGGCATGAGCGGCTTTTGTTTGCGCTTCGTCGCGGCGGTCGAAGGCGAGGCTGACTACGCCTTCCATCGCCTTCGTGTTCATTAGATTGACGGTGATGGCGGCCTCGAAACCATGCCGCGCAAATGTTTCCCGCGTGTCTCGCACCACCTCAAGCACGGTTTGCCCGAAGGCGGGAATGATCGGCAGGCAAAAAAGCACGCCGCTATCTGAATGGTCGGGATCCGGATCGTCGAGCCGGTCGAAATCGCCTGCCGCCCAGTAGACGGCCTTGAGCGATTTGTCGGTCGCTTCGCCCCGCGTGAAGCCATACACCGGCTCCACGGCCCGGAGCATCATCATCTGTTTGCGGACCGCCGGGATAAAGGAGAGCGCTGCGCCGATCATCTTGGCCTTTTCGATGACACCATCATTGAGAAACATGGTTTGGGCGAAGCCGCGGACCGCCTTGCGGATCTCTTTTCGCGCAAGCTTCAGCTGCGACCTGGTTCCCAGAATACCGATCGCCGCGCTCCACGGTCCAAAGCCGCCCTCTTCGAGCATCGTCACCGCTTTTGCGCGAGTCGCTTCTCCTTCCGGTTCTCCGGTTTCGAGCAGCTGCTCATACAGCAACGGCGCGAGCGTGATGTAGGAGCGCTCGCGGTTGCCGACATGCGCGATGGTCGTAAACACGCCGCGGGAGCGAAGCGAAACCAGGGCATCGATGAGCCGGGAAAGTTTTTCTTCGTCATCAATTTTTATGATGGCGGCCAGATGTTCGTCGGCCTTTGGCATCAGGTCGATGCAGGCCGAGGTTACAATGCCGAAGTTGCCTTGCGGAAAAATTCCGTCGAGCGAAGGGCCGATGCCGTGGTGGTAAAGATTCTTCGTTTTGGCATTTTCATAGTGCCCGAAGCCGGTCTGGATCACTTCGCCATTGCCCAGCACAATCTGCATGTTGGAAATCCCGTGGGCGCGGGAGTCGAAGTAGCCCACGCCGCGGTCCATGGCATTCCCGATCAGGCTGGTGTCGGAGGTCGAGCC
>JBFHPA010000010.1:0-29698 GCA_041592955.1 Pontiella sp. | reverse complement strand
TCGTCGTAGCTGCCGGCGGCGAGAAGGATTTCATCGTTGGGCAGGATGATCTCGGCACGGTCCTCAAACTTGTCCGAGTAGCGGATCCGTGTGCCGGTCATTTCGACTAGACGCCGGTTTTCCGGGGTTTTAGAGACTTCGGTGTCATCGGTATAGTTGTTAAGATTAACTGCATATACTTCAAGAAACATATGACTCTCCTTGTTGGTTCAAGACCGGTTCACCTGAAATTTTCTTCGGAAAACCTCAAAAACCGGTCAAAAGGCGGGTCTTATATAGGCGGTATTCTCATGTGTCGACCCCAAAGATCAAAATTTTTCCTCTCCTGCCGACCGGCTTCGATCGATCGGCATTCTGCTTCGGGAATACTTGACGCAACCAACCCGTTTCCCTAATTTGCCCGATTCATGAGCCCTCTTATGAAGCGGGCTTTTTGTTTTTTAGCTTAAAAGTTGAAGGCAGGTCTTAAAAAATGTCGAAGACGGTATTGATCGGATCGCAGTGGGGCGATGAAGGAAAAGGCAAGATTATCGATGTACTCACCGCCAATGCAGACTGGGTGGTACGCTATCAGGGTGGCAACAACGCCGGACACACTGTTGAAATCGGCGACCAGAAATATGTACTGCATCTCACACCCTCCGGCATTCTTCGGGAAGAGTGCAAGTGCGTTATTGGCAATGGCCTCGTGGTGGACCTTATCGGTCTGATGAGCGAGCTGACCGAACTGGTCGAACGCGGCATTAAACTGGATGGTCGCCTCTTCATTTCCGACCGCGCGCACATTGTCCTGCAATACCACAAGGAAATCGACGGTGCCAAGGAAGGCCTGGCCGGTGAAGGCAAGAAAATCGGAACCACCCAGCGTGGCATCGGCCCCGCCTATGCCGACAAGGTGGACCGCATCGGCCTGCGCATGGGCGATATTCTTGAAGACGACTTTCTCGATATGGTTCGCGCCAACGCGGCAGACAAGAATCTTATTCTGCAGAGCATGGGGGCCGAACCCCTGGACATCGACAAGCTGCTGCCGCTGGTGAAGGAAGCGGCCGACTATTTACGCCCCTTCATCTGCGACACGATCCCGCTGCTGCATGAAGCCGTAAAAAATGACGACGAGATCCTTTTTGAAGGCGCGCAGGGCGTGATGCTTGACGTCGACTTTGGAACCTACCCCTTTGTCACCTCTTCCAACACCGGTGCCGGCGGCGCGCCTGCCGGTTCCGGCGTCCCCCCGAATGCGATCGACCGTGTGGTCGGCATCGTCAAGGCCTACACCACCCGTGTGGGCGAAGGCCCCTTCCCGACCGAGCTCAAGGATGCTATGGGCGCGCATATTGCAAAGGTCGGGCACGAGTTCGGCGCCACAACGGGTCGCCCGCGGCGTTGCGGGTGGTTCGATGCCGTTATCGCCCGCTACTCCGCCATGGTCGGCGGCATCAACGAATGGGCACTGATGAAGCTCGATGTGCTTGATGCGGTTGAAACGATCAAGGTCTGCGTGGCCTACGAAGTGGATGGCAAACGCATCACGAACGTACCGGCGAGCGTTCGCAAACTGGAACGCTGCAAACCGGTCTATGAAGAGTTTAAGGGTTGGAACACTCCGACCACGGGTTGCACCCAGTGGGACGAACTGCCTGAGCAGGCGCAGAAATATGTCGCGTATCTGGAAAACCTGACCGGCGTGAAGGTCTCCATTCTTTCCGTCGGCCCAAAACGGGCAAGCACACTGCTGCTCGACCGCTAAATAAAATATGAGATGTGAATCATGAAGCATGAAAATGGGTCTGCGACGCTTTGTCTACTTAGGCCAACGCCGATTGAATTCGGTTTTCATCCCTCATCTTTCATATGTCATCCCAAGCTAATATGAGCGTCGACCTTCAGTCTCTGGAAAAGATTCCGCGGCACGTGGCCATCATCATGGATGGCAATGGACGGTGGGCGCAGGAGCGGGGTCTTTCACGCCTTGAAGGCCACAAGGAAGGGGCGCAATCGGTTCGCGCGGCCTTGCGCGCGGCCTCGCAGGCCGGCATTGAATTCCTTACCGTGTATGCGTTCAGCACGGAAAACTGGAAACGGCCCCCGCAGGAAATCGACGGATTGATGAAGCTGTTGATCAGCTCGCTGGATGCCTATGAGCAGGAGCTGCATGAAAACAAGATACGGCTGCGCGTGATGGGCCAGCTTGAGCGGCTTCCACCACCCGTCCGCTCGCGAATCCAAAAAGCGATCGACGCCACAGCCACGTACACCGGCCACACCTTCATCATTGCGCTGAGCTACGGATCCCGCACGGAAATCGCGGAGGCCGCCAGGCGCATTGCGGAGAAAGTGCAGGCCGGCGAGCTGAAGATCAAAAATATCGACGAACAGTCGGTTGCCGAACATCTCTACCTGCCGGATGTGCCCGATCCGGAACTGATGATCCGGACCAGCGGGGAGCTTCGGCTCAGCAACTTTCTGCTGTGGCAGCTTTCCTATTCAGAATTTTATGTCACCGACACCTACTGGCCGGACTTCCGCGAGAAGCAGTTTTTCCAGGCATTGGAAGCTTACAATATGCGCGATCGACGCTATGGTGCAGTAAAGAAGAAATAACTGGACGGCCTCATGGACAAGAAACGGATTATTATAGCACTTAGCATTGCAGCGGTTCTTATCCCTGCATTCTGTCTGGTGCCCTGCCGCTGGCCGATCGGACTGGTCGGCATGCTCCTCTTTGCAGGCGTCGGGAGCTGGGAGTTTTTTGGTCTATTGAACGCAGGGGGCATCAAAACCTCCACCAAATGGGGCATTTCAAGCGGGCTGGTTTTCGTGGCGGCCACCTGGTTTAATTCGCTCGGAAAACACAGCACCTACACTGGATTCAGCGTTTCCGATAATGCGCTGTGGTGTATCCTGCTGGTTGTCATCTGTGCAAACTTTTTCCGTATTCTGGCCTACCCGAATCTGCGCAAAGGACTCGATAGCTGCATGGGAACCATTCTGGGATTGGTCTATGTGCCTTTGCTCTGGAGTTTTGTGGTTCGTCTTTTTCTGCTGGGCGATCTCTCCAAGCCCGGCTGGGCGGCTTTTTATGTCATCTTCTGCATGAAAATGGCTGATTCCGGCGGCTACTTTTTTGGAACCCGTTTCGGCAAACACAAGCTGGCCCCGACCATTTCGCCGAAAAAGAGCTGGGAAGGTTTGTTCGGCGGCATCGTTTTCTGTGTGGTGGTAAACATCGCATGGTGGATCATCTCCAGCGGTCATATTAACAGCACCATCTCTTTTTCACTGGGACATGCGCTCACGCTCGGCGTCCTGTTTCCGATTGTCGGAACCCTTGGCGACCTCGTCGAATCCATGTTTAAACGCGCCGTTGATGTCAAAGACTCCAATAGCATGGTCTATGGGCTCGGCGGCATCCTCGACATGGTAGACAGCATCCTGTTTGCCGCACCCATGCTGTATATCTACATCGAAATTTTCCTCAAATAACACCTTAAGGATCCCGCTATGCTCGAAGTTATCTACATTATTGCCATGATGCTGTTCCTTTTCGGCATCACCATTTTCGTCCATGAATGGGGCCACTTTATCGTCGCCAAAAAATGCGGTCTTGTGATTGAAGCCTTCTCTATCGGCATGGGACCTGCCCTCTGGAAAAAGGAGATCGACGGCATTGTCTACAAGATCGGCGCATTTCCCATCGGCGGCTATGTCTCCCTCCCCCAGCTCGACCCCGAAGGCATGGAAAAGGTGCAGGGAGACAACAACGAGGCGGATCGAAAAACCCTGCCCGATGTCTCCCCATGGAAGAAGATCGCCGTCGCCGTGGCCGGACCACTTTGCAACATCATCTTCGCCATCTTACTCGCCCTCATCGTCTCCACGGCGGATCATCCGGAAAGCCTTGCGCTGATCGGCACGGTGGAAGAAGACAGTGTGGCCTATGAAAAGGGACTCCGCCCGGCCGACCAGATTATCGCGATTAACGGTAACCCCGTAAAAACCTGGTATGATGCTCAGGTCGAAGCGTTGCTCGTTGGCGGCGACTTCGAAGTGACCCTCACGGTGCTGTCCGGAACCCAAACGCGCGACATACAAATTCAGGCCAATAATCCCGAGGACGGCGACTTCCTGCTCGATGGTATTTCCGAAGCCATTCCCTGCGTGCTGGGCCGTGTCACGCCCGGCTCCCCGGCCGAAGCCGCCGGCATCCAGCCTGACGATATTGTCAAGGTCTTCAACGGCACCCCGGTCATCGACTGGAACCATTTTACCGAGCTGGTTCAGGCCGCTCCCGACCAGACCGTCTCCATGACCGTTCTGCGCAACGACGAGCTGGTCGACCTGACCGTAACACCCAGGTATGACGAGGGCATGGACCGAACACTGATCGGTGTAAAACTGGGCGGATCGATGGCCATGCCATGGACCCTGACCGGAAGCCCCATCGAACAGGTTAAAAGCGACGCGTCGTCCATCTTCCGCCTCCTCAAGGCGCTGACCACCAAGGGCGAAGCCAAGCAGGCCGCCGGCGGCCTGGGCGGACCTGTGGCCATCTTCACGATGATCTGGTTTGCGCTCAAAATGGGCCTGATCAATGCCCTTGGCCTGATCCGCTTCATCAACATCAACCTGGCCGTGCTCAATCTGCTGCCGTTGCCGGTGCTCGATGGCGGGCACATCTGCTTTGCGCTGTGGGAAGGCGTAACCCGCCGCAAAGTGCATCCCAAAGTGGTCGCCTCGCTGGTGAACGTCTTCGCCATCCTGCTGATCTCCGCCATGGTCTTCCTTTCATGGCGCGATGCCGATCGCAACTGGAACATCAGCCGCTTCTTCAAAAAAGCACCGGCCATTGAGCAACCCATTACTGAGCCTGCCGAGTAGCCATCACCCTTAGATATGAAGCGCGCCTATAAAAAGCGGTCGTCTTTCGACTTCAAGAAGCTGGGTCGGGTCGCTTTCACGCTTTTTGTTATTTTCATTGCGTACAAAATCCTGACCCCGCCGAGCCGCGAAACCGCGCGGATCAACTCGCCCGATGGCAGCAGGACGGCGCGGTTGCGCACCTTCTACTACTACGATAACCAGCCCTCCTATAAAGTCTACTACCGCGAGTCCGGCAAGCGGGCGTGGCGGAACCTGCTGTATCTTCCCGCCTACACCAACGTGCCTGCGGAATCCGCGCAGGCCATGATTGAGTGGAGCGCGGACTCCGATCAGCTCGATCTGCTGATCAACAGCACCTCGATCTGGCACCACGTGTTTAAGGACTAAAGTTACCGGCCATTCAAAAACATAAAATAAATGTGCCCCCTCCCCGTTATATGACTGCACCGGGGAAGAACAGGAGGTACAGGAATGAAAGTAATAACCGGAACAACCGCAATACTTACTGCTCTGCTTGCAGGAACCATGATCGCAGATGCGCGTCCGCGCCAGAGAAATCAGCAAGGCCAAGGCCCTGAAACATGTCCGCATTGCGGAAGCCCGAGTGTTCGACAGCAACGGCAACGTGGGCAAAATTACCGGCAACAGCAACCTGGGCCCAATGTTCGACAGCAGGGTCCGCACTTCAACCAGCAGGGTCCGCGTTTTGGGCAGCAAGGTCCGCAAGCCCGGCGTCAGAACCCACGCTTCGGTCAGCAGGGCCCGCAAGCCCGGCAGCAGCGGCTGGCGCCCCAAAAACAACGGCAGCAGGTGACTCCGCAAAGACGTCAGCAGATTCAGCAAAAACGTCAGCAGATCTTCGGGCGATTTGATCAGGACGGCGATGGCCAGCTCTCCGAGCAGGAGCGTCAGGCAGCAAGACAGGCCCGGCAAAAGCATTTGCGCGAACGACGCGGTGCCGGTCCGGATCAACCAGGACCCACACCACCCGCGGAATAGATTGCAAATAAGCCACGCCCCCGCATGACGTCGTTATGCGGGGTTTGGTGTCCCTGACAGGATGCCTTTAACGTCGCAGGGTTCCCTCCTCTTTCCCTGCGCCGTTTTTCTTTTTGGCGGGATGAAAATCAATCGAGGAAATAGTTGTAGTCGCGGGCTTCTTTACTTTCGATTACTTCCATCGCGTCTTCCGGGCTGATCGCGGCGATAAGACGGGTGCGGATCGCTTCGTCGGACACCATTGAGGAGAGGCTGGAAAGTACTTTGAGGTGCATATCCTTCTTATCCTGAGGAGTCACGATCAACATGATCAGCTTGACCGGTTCGCCGTCCGGGGCATCGAATTCAATCCCCTGCCGACAGATCGCCATGACCCCCTGGATCGACGGGCCTTTTTCGATATGACCATGCGGAATGGCAATGCCCCGCCCCATGGCGGTCGACATATCCTTTTCGCGGTCGACGATCGATTGGTAGAGCTCTTCCTGGCTGATGTGCTCGACCCGATGCGTGCGCATCAGGAAGGCCACCATCTGGCGGATGACATCCCACTTATCCATGGCTTTGAGATCGACCACGATAAATTCCTCGGCCAGAAACTCCACCAGCCGCTGCCGGTCGCGGTTCGCCTCGCCGGATCGTGCCAGCGCCGCCTTGGTGCAAAAGGGCCCGACGATCTCCGCAATGGTCACGCCGGCCAGAATGATGGCACCGACCGTCTGTTTAATATCTTCAGGCACATAGGCATCGTTGCTCAGCAAAACAACAAGACCAATGGCGATACCGGACTGGGGATAAAGCGCAAAAGACATATTCTGCCAAATGCGCCTTGAACATTTTCCTGCTATTCCGCCAACGGCCGCTCCGATGCTTTTGCCCAGAACACGTGCACCGATATAAACCGTGGCAACCAGACCCACAGCCATTAATGCATCCAGATGAAGGGATACGCCGGCCAAAGTAAAAAAAATGACATACAAGGTCGGTTCCAGCGGCGTGAGTGTATTGAGCTGTTTCTCCGCCACTTCCGAACTGTTACCCAAATATACCCCGAAAAAGAGATTCACCAGCAGCGGACTCAGCTGCAGATAAGCTGCCAGTCCGTCCAGCAGCATGATGGCCAACAGTATGGTGGTGAAATCATGGAACTTCGGTTTACTGACGAGCACCTTGCTGATCCAGCCCATCCCGAGCCCCAGAACCAGCGCTCCGATCAGATGATAGGCGGATAAAATCAGGGCATCATCGATTTTCCCGGTGGTCTCACCACTTTCAAAATAGGCTGAGACAAAGGTGCGCATCATCACAAAAATAAGGATGCAGAGAATGTTATTCAATGCCACCGCGGAGATCAGCGTTTTGACAAACGGGCCCTTGGCGCGCGATTCGCGAATCAGCGCAATGGTGGTGGCCGGAGCAGTGGAGGCGGCTATCCCGCCCAACAGCAACGTGGTCGGCCAATCCAGACCGAAAAGCCTGCAGGCAACAACCACCGACACAACCGACAGGGAAACCTCGAACATGGAAATGGATATGATACGTCGCAGGGAATTATGAATTCTCCGGTAGGAAAGATGGCCACCGATACTCACCGCTACTAGGCTCATGGCAAACGTGGCAATCGGCTGAAGATCGTGCAGCTGTTCATGCGTCCCGATCAAGCCCAGACATGTTGGCCCTATTACGATCCCGCCCAGAATGTTTCCCGTCACATGCGGGAGCTTGAAAAACTTGCCCACCCAGTCGCCGGCAAAACCCGCCAGGATTAAGATGCCAACAACAAGAAACGGGCTCAAATGGCCCGTATGTGAAATTGAATCTATGATCTGCTTCAGTGCTTCCACGTCTACCCGCCTGCCTCAGGGCACAGCGCCCCGCATATTAGAGGTCAGCATGACAAAGCCGTCTGCCGATGGCAAGTAATCAGGATGAAATCTAAACAACTGACATACTTGCAATCTTTCCTCGACAATACGACAGGGCCTTTTAAACTTTCGTATGTTCAAGACAGGGGGCATTACATGAGGTAATGCCTAAACAAGGAGGCGAACATGAAGAAGATACTGACCGTGTTAAGTATCGGCTTGCTAGCTACATTCATGTGTGTATCCACATCACAAGCCATGAGCCGCGTAAAGAAATGTTGCGGCGATGACCCATCCCAATGCTGCGGCAAAGCCAAGGCTGAATGCACTAAATGCGAAGGCGAATGCAAATGCGCGCCTGCAACCGCCTGTTGCGGGAAAGATGCCACTAAATGCTGCGGCAAGGCCGCTGCCGAAAAAGCCCACGTGCATTAAACCTTACCCGGTAAGCTTGAGACCCGCCCATATTCCAGGGCGGGTTTCTTTTTATGCACTGCAATCGGTAATGGTTGGCATGCAATGCTTTCAAAACTTAACCATTGACGAAACAGAAGCCCTGCTTTATTAAAACATCTGTTTACTCTGTGAAATGGTGATCGTCTATTAGGGATAATTCAGCACTCGGAACAAAGCATCACGGCCGCCTGCATGCACGGTGCATGGAGTGGTCTCATAATAGCGAAGCAGAACAACAGGAGGATGAATCATGAGTATGATGAAGGAATTCAAAGAGTTTGCCATGCGTGGCAGTGTGGTCGATATGGCTGTCGGTATCGTGATCGGTGGTGCATTCAAAACGATCATATCTTCGTTTGTTGCGGACATCCTTATGCCACCGATCGGGCTGCTGCTCGGCGGAGTTGACTTCTCGGATCTGGCCATCACGCTGAAGGAAGCAAGCGGCGAAGTGGCCGCTGTAACGATGAATTATGGTGTGTTTATCCAGACGCTCGTCGATTTTATCATCCTGGCGTTTGCGATCTTCATGGTCGTCAAGGGATTGAACTCCTTGAAGAAGAAGGAAGAAGAAGCACCGGCTGCTCCTCCTGCGCCGTCCAAGGAAGAAACCCTTCTGGGTGAGATCCGTGATCTGCTGAAACAGAAATAATCTGCTTCCATAGCATCGAAGGAACATCGATCGGGGACCGCTTCAAAGCGGCCCCCTTTTTATTGTCCGGCTTCCGGGGTTTCGGGAGAGACGTCAAAACCACTGCCGAAAAAAGCCCTGACCGAGAAGAGCCATACGGAAACCATCCCCCACCCCAGACCGAGAAGGACTCCGGCGTCGATGATGCCGCGCCATGGCTGCGGCAGTTCCCGCACCAGAATGATCAGCAGAATGATCATGGTGGTGAGGCTGCAGGCCACAATCTTGCGCTTGCGGGTGGCATGGAAGAACCCCATGCAGAAGAGCGGGGCGAAAATAACACGGACGAGCGTCGGGTTTTTCTTGAGATAGAGCGCACGGGCCGCCGTGCGCGGTGAAAACTTTAGGTGGAAACCTTTATAACCCTCCGCATAGCCCATAAAGAGCAGGCTGGCACCCAATGCCCCCCAATGAATCCATGAGAATGCGGAGCATTGCAATTCCTCCACGTAGGGGTAGAGGCAAAACAGACCGCGGCCGAAAATCAGGCTGAGCCCGATAATGCCCCACAAGGCGCCCATGACTCCGAGTATTGAAAAACCACGTTTCCGATGTGTGCTCATAGCGCACCGTCTGTTACAGCTAGATCGATAAATATCACGTAAATCTCCGGATCGGGAAAAGCGCAGACTGTACCAATGAGGTTCTCAACAAAAGAAGCTTTTTACAGGTGCAATTATTCTGGCATGTGAACTGCTTTATATATGCTACATCTCCTCCTCACCAGGCAGTGTACTGATCTCGGATCAGTGCACTGCCTGTTTTTTTACCTACCCAATCGAGGAGCTCCCCGGCAGCCGGTAATGGGCTCTTTTTTAAGAGCACAACGGCATTCTTTCGCAGCTGCGTTACGCCGGCATAGGAAACCGCATTGTTCCTGATTAACCGCCGAAGCTGCGCTGCAGGGGTTTTCAGTAACCATTCGAGATCAACTGGGATGCGTGTATCGACCTTGTCTTTGGGGGGGCAGACCACGGTGCACCAGTCGCAACCGAACAGCCAATCCTCTATCATCTCCCCTTCTTTGCGATTCAAGACACTCCGCTTCTCAATGGTGAGATAACTGATGCACTTACGGGCATCGATCGGCTCGCCGAAACGAATCGCTTCGGTCGGGCAGTTTTTAATGCAGGCGTGGCAATCGTTGCAGGAGAACGGCATCTTCGGCTCATGGATCACTTCAGGCAGCTCGGTATCCACAAACAGGCAGCCGATAAACACGCGTACGTTCGTCCGGTCGGGCACACGCAACAGGTCGTTTCCGCCCACAACACCCAATCCCCCGACCGTAGCGAAAAGCCGCTCGTAGACCGCCTTGGTGTCTACGGCCGCCTCGGCCTGAATGTCATCACCCAGCAGGGACTTTAGCTCAGCGAGCATCACCTGACCGTTGGAATGATAGTCGACTTCCCTCGCATACGCTGAAATATAACCCAGCATGGCATCCGGATCGGGCGCGGGAAACGGATGCGTTGCCGCCGGATCGCCCCACTGGTTGGTAAAGGTCAGCACGATGACCGAGCGGGCAAATGGAAAGGTCTTCCACGGATCGGATTTTCCGGCAAACATGCGTTCGAGATAATCCATTTCACCGTGCATCCCGGCTTGCAGCCAATCGGAAACCACCGCGCTATTTTCAGCGATCCGCTGCTTCAGCACGGGATTATCCATGCGGATGCAGGCCGCCGAATGCGCACCGATCTGTTGCGCCGTTTCAGTCAACCACAAATGAAATGCGTCTGAACTCATTCTATTGCAATCATCAATCACGGGACACACTGAATACACGGAAGAGGCTTGAATAGCGAATTATTCCGTGTATTCAGTGACGCGTAAGCGAGGCTGTCAACTTGACAGCAGTGAAACAAAGTGAAATTACAATACCGTGGTACGTCATCTAAAAGTTCTATTCATCTTCGTGGACGGGCTCGGCATCGGTTCCGACGATCCCGTATCCAATCCGCTTTGCAGCCCACAATACCCGTATCTGGGCCGTCTGCTCTCCAACGCCGTGCCGCTTGATGCCTGCCTCGGTATCGAAGGCCTGCCGCAGAGCGCCACCGGACAGGCCTCTCTACTGACCGGCGTCAACGCGGCACAGGCGGTGGGCAGGCACATCGAAGGTTTCCCGCCGCCGACGCTGAAGAAACTCATCGAACACGAAAACCTTTTTTTAAAACTCCGGAAAACTGGAAAACAACCCACCTTCGCCAATTCCTATTGGACGACGGACCCGCACCGCATCCCTCCCCGGCGGCAATCGGTCACGACAGTCATGACCCTGTCGGCCCTCGGACATGTTCGCGGAAAGAACGACCTGCTCAACGGAAAGGCCGTCACGCACGACATCACCCGCTGGACCATGCATCAACGCGGATATGACGGCCCGCTGGTGACGCCTGAAGAAGCCGCCGGACATCTGCTGGATGTGGCGGAAGAAAACGACTTTACCCTTTTTGAATATTTCCTGACCGACCGCGCGGGTCATTCGGGCAAACCGGAACTGGCGGCCCAGTGCCTGAGCAACCTGGAACGTTTTCTATCCAGGCTGGCTGTTTTTTCCGAGCAGCCGAATCACCTGCTGATGCTCTCCAGTGATCATGGAAACATTGAGGATCGCACAACATTCAGCCATACAAAAAATCCGGTTCCGCTGGTCGCACTCGGTCATGAAGCAACCGCATTCGGAAGCTTACGAAGCATCACCGAAGTGACTCCCGCCATTCTGGAGCACTTTGCGATGCATTCGCCGGAGCGCTAGTTGGATCGCGACTTCACCACCTTGACGGGAATGGCCGGCGCATAATAATTGACCGTCTCTTTGCCTTTGCGAAGTACCCCCGCCACAACGATGCTCATTTCATCGCCGGGCTTTAAGGGTTCATCAACCTGAACCATAATGGAGCCGACCGCCATGTTCCCCTCAAACCGCTGCTTTCCGTCCGCGGATTTTTCCTTGGCTTTTTTACGACCCACCCAGCCTTTCTCGGCCGTCAGGCCTTCGGGCGGATTATCCAGCACGAGCTGCAACCCTCTGCCTCCACGGTTAACGCGGCCCGAGAATACAATCCGTGTGGCTTCGCCCATCGGAAGCTCGATAAATCCTGATTTCGGAATTTTGGCCTCGAATGAAACCGGCGGTTTTTCGGCAACGGGTGCGAGCACCAGCTCACGGGCGGGAACGAGATGCCGATAGAGGAAGGCCTGCATCTGGTCATCCACCGGCACAGCGGGTCGCCTGACCGGGCTGCCGTTGATAATGCCCATCCCGGTGATTTCCGGACTCACCAGCTTTCCTTGAATGGTCTTCGGAGCCGTGATTGTAAAACGAGCCATATCGGCGCCGGCGGGAATCACGGCCTGACTTATCTCGAAGCCGGCGGGAAGTTTTTCCGCACTCAGAACAATTTTCTCATCAAAACCTTCCTGACGCGAGGCGCGCACCGTGAATGCCGCGGTGCCTCCGGGCGCGATATGCAGGCCCGATGGCTCCATGCGCAGCTTAAAGTCGGGATTCGAGTCGCTGATGCGCAGACGGTAACCATAGTCGGTTCCACCCTTGGACTGCGCGTCACCGATCTCAACCCTGTATGTGCCCGAGGCAGGCAATTCCTGCAATAGATACGAATCGGCATGATGTGTGACGAGGCCCGCGCCGAGATGCAGGTGTGTCGCATCCTTGTTGACATAATCATCGTTGCGCACGGGATGCTCCAGGCCGGGGCCGGAGAGCGTGATCACGGAGTCGAGTGGCGAGTTGAGCCGCCGTGCAGCCACTTCGATTGAGACCATTGCGCCTTTCTTTCCTTCAAAGCGATAGAGATCAACATCGCCCGGTTGCTGGATACGGCCATTGACAATCAACGGCTTTTGGATCAGCTGCGCGGTCTCGGGAGCATTGTTGGGTTCCGTTTCGAAGGTTTCGGGCGTTTCACCGATTGCAAAAGGCATTTGGTTGGAGCGGTACCCCTGTTTCCTGACGGAGACATGTCGGACTTCAAAGCCGTTGTTGGGCAGCTTTCCCGTCAATCGAGTGGTCGGCAGATTTCTGCCGCTTAACGCGATGTCCACCTCTTTCCCCTGCTGGGCACCCAGCGGAAAAATACTGGTAATGAAGGGAAGTTCGCCGATCGCAATACGGTAGATGAAATCCTCGCGGCCACGATAAATCGAATCGCGGATCGAGAGCGTGTAACTTCCGGTTTCGGGCACGTCGAAAAAGAGCACCGGATCCGGATTGAATTTATAGTCATCCTGATAGGCCACTTCGTTGCCATCCTCGTCATAAAGAGCAACCACGGCCTGGAACCAGCCGGGCACCGCATCCGCGAGGTAGGGAATAATCCGACGCGCACCCACATCGACGATGATAGACTCGCCTTTGTTGGCCTTGAAACGAAAATGATCCATATCGCCCGGGCGCACCTGCCCGTTGATGAGGGAAGGAACCGGCACCTCCTGCAGGTCAGGACTCATGTGGTCGTCATTGGGCTCGGTTTCATTCACTTCCGGCAGGCTGCCCACCTGAAAGTAGATCGGATTGGAAAGCCCTGCAGGCGTGTAGACCCGTAGCTCGCGCTCACCGGGCGGTGCGTTCCTGCTGATCTTCACCGTGACACGCAAGCGGTCGGCAATCTGCGGGTTAAACTGCTCCTTGGGATCAAGCCGATAGTATCGCTGCACCGCTTTCTTATCGTTGATATCCACGCCTTCAGGCAACTCGGCAAGCTTCAGCTGCTGATTGGCCCTGTCGATCCTTTGCTGGATCTTTTCCCGCTCCTTGCCTTGCTTGCCCTGGAGAGCGGCTTCGGCGTTATCCACATTGCGATAAAATTGCCGCAGGCGTCTGGGTTCATATCTAATGGAATATTTATTGATCTCAACCTGAACGCCGTCGCCGCTCACAAAGACATTGGTGGCGCCGTTGAGATATTGCCCGCCAACAATCGCCTCGAACGAGGTTCCCTGCTGGCCGCCGGCCGGAAACGCAAAACCAATGTGCGGTTCATTGGCCCAGACCGGCAAAGCCGCCAGTGCCAGCCCCGCAACGGCAAACAATCTGAAGAGACTCCTCATGACATGATTTCCCGTAAGCGGCCGCCCATCGTCACACCGTCGGCCTCGGTCGGACAGACCCGGACGTCGAGTCCCTGCGGGTGCGGAAGACTGGCATTCGTATCGATTCCAAGCTGCTCATAGACACTGCCGATCAAATCCCATGGATAGACCGGCCGTTCAGCCACTTCCATACCCTTTTCATTCGACGAACCGATCACATGTCCGCCTTGGAATCCACCACCGGCGATGACGTGGCTGAAGCATTTGCCAAAGTGGCTCCGCCCGCCGTTCCACGGGGCTTCCCACTGGACTTTCGGGCCGCGGCCAAACTCGCCGCCCCACCACACGATGGTACTGTCGAGCAAGCCGCGCTGGGCAAGATCGTCGAGCAAGGTCGAGAACCCGCGATCCATCTCCGTGAGCTTGTTGTTCATGATGTCGAAATGCTTTTTATGCGTATCCCATCCCTGATAGTTGATTGTGACATAGGGCACACCCGCTTCAACCAGCTTACGGGCAATGAGGCAGGATGCACCGAAGTCGCTTCTACCATATCGCTCGCGCAGCTTTTCATCTTCGGTTTTGACATCGAAGACTTTTCCGGCATCGCCGAGAATCAGTTCATAGGCCTGCTCCTCGCACAGGTTCATCTGATCGAATACAGGATTCCCCTTCATCTTGTCCCCATAGGTGTCAAGCGCATGTAGAAGCTGCCGCCGATCGCGCTGACGAGCCTGCGTAATGCCCTGCTGAATGATGCCTTCCACGGTAAAGACGGGAGCACTGGGTTTGCCGCCGGTCGCAAAGGGCTTGTATCGCAATCCCATAAAACCGGATTCCGAAAAACGGCCCTGCGGCTTGGTCAGCACAATATACGGAGGAATGAGCCCCTTGTATCCGGCATCGACTCCCTTAAAGCGCGAAACCACCGCCCCGGCACACGGATAGACCTCACCGCCCACCGGACGGCCGGTCTGCGTGACATAGGATGCGGTTTCGTGCGCATTGATGCCATGGGTCATACTGCGGATGATCGTATACTTGTCCGCCTGCTTGGCCAGCAGAGGCAGGCGCTCGCAGATGCGAATGCCGTCTACATTCGTTTCGATCGGGTTGGTGTAGGGGCCGCAATAGTCCGAACCGGCGTCCGGCTTGGGGTCAAAGGTGTCGAGATGGGCAGGTCCTCCCCACATCCAGATCTGGATAACCGCCTTGGCTTTGCCTGCCTGCACGGCAGCGGCGTGCTGGGGCGAGCCGAGCATGAAGCCACTTGCCCCGGCGGCGGCCGAATAGCGCAGCATATCGCGCCGGGATATTTCCTGATTAAACGGGTTGTGCTGGTTCATAGCTTACCTCCTTGCGGATCAGTGTTTGTAGATGAATTCCTTCGTATTAAAAAGCGCCCAGACCATGTCAACCGCCGCATTGAACCGGTTTTCCGAGCTTTCGAAATAATCCAATGCGCTTCTTTTTTCCTCTGCAGAGGGATAGCGCGATAAAATGGTTAAATATATTCGCTCCAGAATTTCCTCCGGAGTGCGCCATGCCGTTGCGGGCGATCTCTTTTTGTTTTGCTTGCCTTTAGCCCCCGCCGGCACGCCCAGCAGCGCTCTGTTGTTCAGGATTTTCTGTTGAATGTGGGTGGAGTTGAGCATGTGCAGTTTTTGCGAGCTGGACGACGTGTTGTTGCGCTCGGATTCATAGCCGGTGTCGCGGGGTGGCCGTCCGTACAACTCCAGAAACGGACTGGTGATGCTGCCATCCGCCAATTTAATGGAGCGCTGATTCTGGGGAATGAAGGTGAAGGGTTCGGGAATTTCGCTCGAATAGGACTCGGTCGTATCCGTGATCTGGCAGATCGCATCAATCAGCACCTCCGCATCCAGACGCCGCACATAATACCTGGAAAAGTTGACCTCGTCGGCCGCATTGCCCTCGTTATGAATGGATGCTAGCTGATAGACTCTTGAATTAAGAATAATGCGATAGATATGTCTCAGGTCACAATCATTTTCCACCAGCTCCTTCGCCAGGAAATCGAGCAGTTCCGCATTTTGCGGCGGGTTTTCATCCCGGAAATCGTCGGCCTCGTGAACAATGCCCCGGCCGAGCAGCCAGCACCAAATTCGGTTGACGATGTTTTTCGCGAACACGTCGCTCCCGATCAGCCATTCCGCAAAATCAAGACGCGGATCCCTGCCCATGGACAGATCCACTACCGTACCATTGGGCAATCTGGCCTCAACGGGCTCCTTGGTTTCCGGATCGGTAAATTTCATGGTCGGATCGAAGAACACAATTTCCTCTTTCCATTCGGCCGTGCCCTTGTACCCCACTTGGCCGAAAAAGGCCGCCATGCCGAGAAGCTGCCCGCGCTCCCAGTTGTCCGTGCGCATTCCCATGAAGGTGAGCGCCACGATGCGCGCGATCTCAAGCGGCTCGTGCTCGGGCATCGCGCGGTAGAAGTTAACAGGGGCCACACGAAAATTGCTTCCGCTGGAGGTGAGCAGCTGACGGGTAAACTCGTCGTAGGGCATGTTGTTAAACAGCGCCGTGTGTATCCACCGGTAATAGGCCTGTACCGCGTTCGGCCAGAGCTTGCTGGGGAATTCAGCCTTGATACGAAGCAGATCGCACCACTTGAGCGACCAGTAGTCGGCAAACTCAGGACGCTCCAAAAGCTTTTCAATCAGTTCTGCGCGCTTGTTCACACTATTGCTGGCAAGAAACTGACGCGTTTCCTTTTCAGTGGGCAGGGTGCCGATCACATCAAGATAGACGCGCCGCAAAAAAACTTCATCCGTGCAGGGATCGGAGGGTGGGATACCCAGCTCATCGAGCTTGGCGAAAACAAGACGATCAATCCTGGCGCTGGCCATATTTTGCACGGCCGCCACATCGCGGCAGGCCATTACACCCACAATCGCGACTAGCACCAACCATCGCCCTGACAGTGTCCATTTCATCATTTTTTCCCCTGCTGAAGCTCTGCGCCACTAAAAACCGGCGCAAGCATGATACTTTGCCCCACTCATATAACGCCTCCGTCTCACACCTATGGACATAATATAGTGGTTTTACATCAAATACTTCAGAAATAAAACAAAAGGCTTTCCGGTGCGCGAAATGCTCCATGCATTGAAAAAGCCTAAAGGATGATGAGATTTCTGTAAACGGAGAGGTATCAGCGCCACCTTCATCCTGATGCGCAATCAGCCTCGATTGCCTGAATCGGGCAAGGACTTGATCTAGGCCGACTTGTCCATCGCGGGAAGAATGCTCTCGTCGCCTTCTTCCGAGGAGCTTTCCTGAGCATTCAATCCACTGTCGATTTCCAACGGGAAGAAGAGCAGGTCAGCCGACTCAGCTTTAGCATCCGCCTGCATGGGTTTATCCACGACAGCAGGTTCAGCATCAACAACAGGTTCAGCATCTTCCAACTGCTCCTGTTCGGAAGATTTCACCTCTTCGGCGGGTTCTGATTCTGCAACAGCAAGCATCGGCTCGAACACATCGGCTTCGGACTGCAATTCCGGAATCTGGAACAAGGGGCTGTCGGCATTGGCATCGCCTGCATCAGCTTCCATCTGTGATGTACCGGACCCGGTGCCCTGAGATTGCGCATCGGACAGGCGCCCGAAACCCAAACGGAACCGCAAGGACCAGCTCGCGCCAATCATGATTCCCGCCAGAACGAATGGAATCACAATGGCCCTGAGCAGACCTGCACCACCGCCGGAAGCGGCCATGCTGCTGAGCAGGGCATCCGCCACGAGCAAGAAAAGGATTATGAACATGAATGGCGTTTGCTTTCGGTTGAAGAAGGCGAGCCGCATCTTCTCCAAGGCATTGCCGATGGTCATTGCGCCAAAAGCCCCGCATGTCGCCCCTGCCGTGGTCATTTCGGCAATCCCCATTCCCGACATGTTTGCAACACCGCGAAAAGCCAGAAAACCGCCGCCGGCATAGGCGAGTGCCACAACGATAGGCTGCAGTCCCAACATACTGGTTGCCCATAGAATGGAAACCGCGTTGATGACAGCAAAACCGCTCCACAGGACGAGGTTGTCTATGGGAGGGATGGCACCGCGTGCGGCCGCCAGCCACGCGAGAAGATTTACCGAACCGAGCGCTACGGCCAGTACAGCGAGCAAGACCAGATTTTTTTTCTTCCCAGCGTCCATTATGTTCAGACTCCTCTTCGTTGAACCCATGAATCAGGTGACCTATTTACAAAAGCACCATTCATGCCATACATTTTTCGAATGATGCGGCCGGCGGTAATTTTCACGGCCTCAGTTAGACGATGTTCCGGCATGCCGATTGCTTAAGATGAACCCACAATATGTACGACAAGGCTCCACAAAGGAGATCGACTTTGAAGACATCAGGCATGAACTACCGGACACTCATCATTTACGGCATCTTCGCCTGTTTCTATTGGGCCGCGGCCACTGCTGCCAACTCGCAATCGGGACATGCCCGCCCATATCCTCCAACGACCCGCCCTCCTCAGAGTATTCGGCCGGCCCCTGCACCCCCCGTTTATAAAAACCCGGATAAAACCGAACCTATTCCACCGGTGGAACTTCTGGCATCGAACCGATCGAATAAAGGGGCGCTGGGCGGCGTTATGGTCTTTCTCGGCGGCGTATTGTTTCTCCTGAGAAAGCCCGAACAGAATTTGCCCAAATAAAGCAAGTGCGGCTCGGTTCCGTGGGATCAAAACAACCCAACTCTTTGGCATATAACGTGCTTTTAATCGGGGGTGCAACTTTAGCTTCGAGGCGTAAATAATGAAGAATCAGCAGAATCCGGGTTTACAGATCAAATCCAATCGTTTTTACCTGCTTGCAGGAGTCTTGTTCCTTCCACTGGCAAGCCAGGCACAGGGACAACTCAAAACCCTTATTCCGATTGAGATGAATTTGGTCAGCTACCTCATCATCGGCTTTCTGCTCGTTTTTTCGGTTATCATGTTTTTTCTTTTTCAGCATCGTTATAACCTCACAGCGCGTGAGCTGAAGGATATCTCCTCCGAGCTCGGCACTACCCGCCAGCGCCTGGCCGAAACCGGAAAAGACCTCGAAGATACGCAAAAAAACCTGAAAGACGTCTCGAAGCGCTATCAGGGTATTCTCTACGAAGCCAACGTGGGCATGTTCCAAATGGATCTGACCGGCCGGTGCTCCTTCATCAATACCGCATTGCAGGAAATGTCCGGTCTCTATCCGAAGAAGGCGCTCAAGGAAGGTTTGCTCTGCGCGGTTCATCCCGACGACCACGCATCCTTCAAGACCGCCTGGGATGCGTTCGTAAAGCATAGCGAGACGTTCGATCAGATCTTTCGGTTCCAGCGGGACAAAGCCGCTGATGTGTACGTGCTTTGCCACGCCAACAAGGTGTACAACAGCCGGAAGGAAGTGGACAGCTACATCGGTTGGGTTACCGACATTACGCGCTTCCACGATAAAGATCTTCTTCAGCAGGCTGCCACGGCGCGCTATAAGCATTTTGTCTCCGAGACCGTTGAAGCATTTTACAAGCTTGAGTCCACCGAGCCGATTCCCCTGGTGACCGAACCCGGCAAAATGACGGAAGCCATCATGCATGCCATGGTTCTGACGGAATGCAACGATACTTTTGCGGCCATGTACGGTTCCAAACCCGAAGAGCTAATCGGAAAACCGATCAATGCGCTCAAGGATGGTTGCGGTCCCTTCCGGAACAACGCCACGATCGAATCGTTCATTGAAGAAGGCTTCCGATCCGTGGATCTTGAATCCATTCGTCAGGACCCGAGCGGCAACCGCCTTAATCTGCTCAACCAAGTGGTCGGTATTATTGAAGACAGCCAACTCGTCGGCATCTGGGGATCGCAGCGCAACATCAGCCAGCAGAAACGCGAAAAGGCCGAGCTGTCGAGCCAGGTTCGCTTCATGCATCGCATCCTCAGTGCCCTCCCGGCCGATGTGCATGTGAAGGACACGCGGTGCCGCTATCTGTATGCCAGCGAAAAGCTGGCCAAACGCACCGGCATTCCGCAGGAAGAATGGATTGGAAAAACAATTTCCGAAGTGTTGCCCGGCACCCCGCGCGACCACGACAAGATGGCCATTGAAACCATGAAGTCCGGAACGCTGCACCGTAGCGAAAGCCACTTCGAAACCGCCGGTAAGTCCGGGTGGATGGAAACCGTGCAGATTCCGCTTATATCGGATGAGTCATTGGTTGAGGGGGTTGTAGGTCTTTCACTTGATATTACGGATCGCAAGAAGAAGGAAGAAGAAGCATACCGCGAGCGCGCGAAGATCGAAGCGCAGCTCGAGCACATCAAAGAGGAGCTTGCAGATTCCCGCGTCGAGTATGGCAAAACGGCGACCGCGCTTTCCGATGCCGTACAGAACCTCAAGATAGCCGAGGCCGAAAAGGTCAATCGTGAACATGAGTTTGCAAAGCAACTGGAAGAGCAAAAGACGGCCGAGGCAACCCTGCGTCGCCATGAAGAGAGTCTGCTCATGCGCCAGCGGCAGCTCGAAGAGGAACTGTCCAACCGCCTGCAGGATCTGGAACAGGAAACGGACAAGCGCAAGAAGTGGGAAGAACTCCTCGATATCAGGGAATATGAACTGCGCAAGGCTGAAGACCATCTGGCCCAAATCAGCGCCCAGTTTGAAAAGGAATCCACATTGCGGGAAAAGGCGGAGACCCTGCTTGATGAAGCCAAAGTAGACACGGACAAATACCGCAAGGAACTGGCCGCACTCTCTGCGAACAGCGAACAGACCGAAAAGCAGCTGTCCAAGACCGAGGAACTGCTCAAGAAGACCCAGGAGCAGCTCAAGCAGATGTCCGAAAGGCACACCGCCGAACTCGAAAAAGAAGTGGCCGAACACAAAGCCGCTGCAGAAAAGCTTATTCAGACCATGGAGGAACTCGACAAGTTCCGCCACCAGTTCAGCGAACGTATCGATCAGGAAACCAAAGCCATCAAACAGGAACTGGCGAAAAAGCAGATCAACGAAAAAATGCTGCGCCAACATGAAAAGGATCTTCAGAAACGCATCAAGGAACTCGACGATTCGTTGAAGCAGAAAACCAAGGAATTTACCGATCAGATTAAGGCACTCGAAAAATCGGATGCCAAGCGCAAGGATCTTGAGCAGACGCTTGAATCAGTGGACCAACGGCAGCAGGAGCGGATCGCACGTGAGACCGAAAAGCTCACAATGCAAATTTCAGAGATCAAGCTGGAAGAGGTGAAGCTGCGCGAACAACTGGGCGATCTTACCGAGCAGAACGCACAGCTCGAAAACTCGCTGAAGCAGAAAACCAAGGAATTTACCGATCAGATTAAGGCACTCGAAAAATCGGATGCCAAGCGCATAGAACTTGAACAGGCGTTTGAATCCGTGGATCAACGGCAGAGGGAGCAAATCGCTCTTGAGACCGAAAAGCTCACCCTGCAAATTTCAGAGATCAAAAAGGAAGAGGCAAAGCTTCGCAAACAGCTTACCGATCTCACCGAGAAAAACACCCGACTCCAGGAGTCGTTGAAGGAACGCGACACCGAGCTGGCCAAGGCGCGCAAGGATTCCAAATGGTTCGAAACCGCTCTTGAAGATACGAAGGTCAACCTGAAACAGCTCAGGGGTGATGAAGTAAAACGCATCGAAACAGGCACCAAGGAATTAAAGGCCAAGATCGAGGAAATGAAAAAGGCCGCCGAAGCGCTTGAACAAAAGATCGCAAATCTTCAGGCAGAAAAGAAACAGCTCGAAAAAGAGTTGGAAAATCGAACCATCGATCTGTCCAAGGCCGCGCGTGAATACCGCAAGGTTGTCGATGAACACAAGGCCTCGCAAGCGCAACTCAAAGCGGAAACGCAAAGCAGAGAACAGGCTGAAGGCGCATTGCAGGAACTCTTGAAAATCCATGAGAGCGGCGCCCTCAACGGTGAATCCGGACAGAAAACGGCGGCTGCCAGAAAAGCGGATTCGAAATTCGAGAGCATCATTCGGAAGCATCAGTCTGTCTTCAAAAAAATCCAATCCAACAACCAGCAGTCGGATCGAATGAAGCGAGCAAGCTGAACGCCATGGCAGGCTGAACGCCGATCCTTGACACAACCCATCCACCGCCCTACCGTGGATGCATGAAAAAACTGCCTACGGTCCTGTTGCTTTGTCTGTCCGCTTTAGCGGGACAGGCAAGTTCCTTTCCCGAAACATGGGCTTACCTCATGAAGGGCGAGGAAAAGTATTTTCCCACCACATCCCCGATCACGGATGTCGGATGTTTCAGCGCCGCCGTTGACGGCGACGGCAACCTGACGGGCGGGCATATGAATCCCCCGCCCCTGTCCGGCGCCAATCCCGGAACCCGCTACCATCTGGTCGTCACGATTCCATGGAACACCACCCTCGCCCACATCTATCTCGACCCCAAGCTGCCACTCCGCGACCGCATCATCACCGGTATTGTTGAACGCGCGAAAACATTCGACGGTGTTCAGATTGACTTTGAAAGCATCGGATCCAAAGACGGCACGAACTACCTCAATTTTCTGGCGGCCGTTAAAAAAGCATTGCCGAAGGGCAAGCTGTTCAGCGTAGCGGTCATGGCGCGATGGGAAAGTCACAAAAAAAAGAACCCGAACGATGCCTTCGATTATCCCTTCATCGGCATGATTGCGGACCGCGTCGTCATCATGGCCTACGACGAGCACTATGGCGGAGGCTCCGCCGGCCCCATTGCCTCACTCCCCTGGTGTGAAAAAATCTATGCCTATGCTCTCAAAACCATCCCGAAAGAAAAACTGGTGATGGGCATACCGCTTTACGGCCGCGGTTGGCAGACCCCTTCCCTAGCCAGAGCCTACAAGAACCGCGAGATCATTGCCGAGCTGCGCGAAAAGGGTATACGACCTTCGGGCGATGAGAAAAACGGCGCCTCTTATTCGTTTCAGGAAACCGTTACCGTCAATGTCCACTTCGAAAACTTCCAGTCCTTGAAAGCCAAGTTGAACCTCTATGGACAAAAACCCATCCGGGGCGTCGCCTTCTGGCGAATCGGTCAGGAGCCTGAGGAGTTCTGGGCGCATCTTTCTCAGGCAGAAAAAACACAGCGATAGCTGACGAATCCGGCAATTTTTTTGCACAGGCCACTTACGGACTAGTTTCAGAACGTTGCTTTTTTTTTGCATCTCTATGGCTCGGGACCGGTGACGGTAAGCAGCACTTCATCGCTTTTCTGCCAGCCCCAAGCAGAGCACGCCGTAAATGATTTCCCATGAAGCCACCGACTCAAATAGTGCTCGAAATATTCACGCGGTGCGATTCAGACTCATTTCGGATAGGCCTGTTTCCACACAGGAGATTTAATCGTCATGATGCTCTAACTCTTTATGTGCATTTCTTCCGCGTGGCCTTGTCCGCGGCGCTCTTCGAGGATACGCCGGGTTTCTGCGGCTCGCTGGGCGGTGATCGGATAGAAGAACAGGGCAACGATCGCCATCAAGGCGGCCAAGGCCGGCCCGCCCGCCAGGAACAGGCGAATGATCCGGATGGTTTCCGGAGCCTGCGAGCCCTCGAGCGCGGCATCAAAGCCGGCGAAAACCAACACAAATCCCGAACTGGCAACGGCCAGCGAGCCCACGAGCTTCTCGGTCCAGCTGAATACGGCGCCATACATGCCTTCGCGGCGCTGGCCATGCTTAAGCTCATCCTCATCGCAGATATCGGCCATCATGGAGGCCAGCATTATTTTAACGGCAACCCACATGGGGCCGCACATCAGCGGGTCGATCATCAGAACGGGGTCGAACGGAATTCCGAAAATGTTGTAGATGGTGTGGCCGGGTTTAAAGATCCACCATTTGGCAATGGAGCCTACGAGCATCATGGTATAGACCACAAACAGCGAAACTTTTTTCCCAAACCGCGTACCCAGCACGGTGATCACAGGAATGAAGGCAAATCCGACAAATGCATACCCGGATGTCAGCAGCGCCTTCTGGGCAAGTCCTGCCACTTTGTCGCCCGCATTCATATAGTAGACCAGCAGAAACTGGTCGATGCCCGAGGCCAGAAG
The DNA here is from genome assembly GCA_041592955.1 of Pontiella sp. Taxonomy (GTDB): domain Bacteria; phylum Verrucomicrobiota; class Kiritimatiellia; order Kiritimatiellales; family Pontiellaceae; genus Pontiella. The sequence continues at coordinate 5,653 of JBFHPA010000010.1, read as the reverse complement.
GCCGGCGAGGGTATTGAGAAAAACAATCGCGATCAGAATATTAAACGGCCGACTGCTGAAGGCGCCCTTGAATCCATCGAGCACCTTGACCTTTTCCTGTACTTTCGTCTTTCTCTGGAAGCGCTCTTTGACAACCAGCCCGGGAATGACACCGCAAATACCCATAATCAAGATGCCGACCAGAGCCGCCGCGAAAATGATTCCGGGCATGGTCAGAACGGGCTTTCCGTCCTGAACGGCCTTCGCGCCGAGAAGCATCACGCCGAGGGGCGCGGCAATGGGAATCACCCAGCCGCAGAGCAATTCGCCCATTTTCCAAAAAAATCCGGCGAACGACATAATGCGCGTGCGCTCGTTGTAATCTGGTGTCAACTCGTAGCTTAGCGCGTTGTAAGGAACGACAAAAACGGTATAGGCTGTAAAAAAGAGCAACTGCATGACCACGAAATAGGCCATCTTCAGGTTTTCAGTAAAGCCTTCAGGCGCCGTCCATACAAAGGTGAAGATCGTGCCCATAATGAGCGCGCCGGCGATGATGAAAGGCCGGCGACGTCCAAGGCGTGAGTGGTGGTTATCGGAAATGCGTCCCATGAGCGGATCGGTGATGGCATCCCAAATACGAGGAATCATCAGGGCAATACCGATTTTGGCGGGGCTGACATGCAAAAGCATATTATAAACGGGATACGCCATTCTCGACACAGCATCCAGGCCGAAGAACGAAGTCAGCGAGCCGACTCCGAGGGCAAGTTTTTCCCGGAAGGGTACCCGATCCTGACTTGCGGTAGTCGTTTTGCTCATCTTGTCACCTTTCCAAACGTTGAGTTACTCGCCAAATGCGGGATGCTGCATACGCTGCGAAGGAACGCCTTGGCCTTCGACAACGGCAAGGCCGCTACTCCTCGTCTTTGGCTTCGATCTGTTCAACCGTCCAGCGCTTGAGCATGTCTTTATACTGCTGCTTGTAGACGCGATAGAAGGAGAGAATTTCCATCTCGTTGCCTTCCCAGTTGCAGCGGCGGCAGTAATATTCATCCTTGGCCTCTTCGAAGAGCAGATCATAGTCGATCGCCCGGAAGAGACATTGCGGACAACGATAGTTAATGGGTCCTGTTTTTCCCTGCGCCATGGTTAAAATCCCTCCGCTTGTTCAATTTTCATAGTGGTGACCAGCGATTCGTTCAGCCCGATCTCCTTGTAGACGCCGATCTTCAGGTTCGGCGCAAAGGAATAACCCTCTTCATAGTAGCCGACACATTCTTTGTTTTGAGGCGTCAGGATGACCTTGGTCTGCACCATCGGGATAACGGCCTCGGCCGACGCGGCGTTTTCCATTTCGAATTCACGGCAGCGGTAATCGTAGGAGAGATCGCTACGTGTACCGTCCTCGCCGAGGACCGATAGCGTGCAGCCGGTGAGGTCTTCGGGATATTCCGTCGTGCCCCAGCACGACGTCAGAAATTCGTCGATGACGACCTTCCTGGACGGATCGGTCGAGCCGACCACTTTGCGGGAAATCAGAATCTCTCCGGTATTTTCCTTAAAGGTATAGGCGGTTTCGATCTCGACGCTGAAGCCGCTGAACTCAACGGTGACGGGGCGCAGGATGCACATCCGCCATCCTTCTCCTTCTTCATACGTGGCGGTGGTGCGGCAGGAACTCAGATCCACCTCTTCTTCCCCGTGGCGGATCTTGGCGCTCTTGATGGCGCCCTCGCCGGCATAGTGCACAAACGGTCCGGCGCGATAGCGCGACTGCACGATGTACGGATACGATGCATCCTGGTTGGCCTTGGTGCCGGCACCGACCGGGCGGCGCAGCTTGGAGGCATAGGGCCGCAGGTCGACGATTGCTCCGCCCATCTTCATCTCAACCGTGGCGCGCATCTGCGAGTCGGCATACCAGAACACCTGATTCTTGGTGCCGAAGAGCGTGTCTTTCCACAGCGCCACGCAGGGTTCGTTAACGGCTTTGTTCGCGCGGTACCAGTCGGCGAACTCGGTCATGGTCAGATCTTCGGCTTTGCCCTCATTCTTGAGCTGGCCGTAATACGCCATCATATCCTCGTAGGATTTGACGAGTGTTTCGTAGCCGGTTTCCCAGCGGCCGGCCTTGCCCATCCAGCCGGGGCCGACATAGATCAGGTTATAGCTGTAGCCCTTGTTATATTTTTTCATTACCTGATATTGGTCGATCAGGTTGTATTGGAACGGCAGGCGGTCGCCCTCGTTGATCAGACCGCGGATCACGTTTTGCGGATGCGTGCCGAACATGTCGCCGGCGTTGTCCTGAATCGCCAGCAGGTCGCGCGAAAGGTGCGGCACAGCCACGATGCCGAGATCGTCGTCTTCGTTTTCGGCGATGGCCTGCGAGTTGTATTTCGAGGGTACCCAGGCCGTCCAAGGCGCGCCGTCCATAATCGTGTACCATGAGTTGTTGGCGTGACGGAAAACCTTCGGACCTTCTTCAAAACAGGTGGCGACGGCAATCTTCACCATCGGATATTTCTCTTTCATGAAAGCGATCAGCTCGGCATCCATGTAGTAGGAGCCGGTCGAGGTGGGATAGAAGCCGAAGACCTCTTTAAAGCGTTCGAACGAGTCGACCACGATGCGCTTTTTGTCGTCCATGTGATAGAGCCAGATGGCCGGATCCTTCAGGCCGTATTTTTCGCGGAACTCTTCGCAGTTGACGCCGAGGAAGGTGTGGGCGATTTCGTCGCCGAACTCCTCGTGATACTGCTTGGCCAGCGCGATCGCCTCGTCGTTGTAGAGCGCGGCGTAGGTCATCTGGATGGTGCATTTGATGCCGTTTTTGTGGGCAATGTCCTGCTGCAGACGGAAGATGTCGAGCGATTCGCTGATCACTTCCTTGGCGCCGAGATCATCGGCCTTTCCTTCGACCGCATCGGTGTTGATGTATTCCGGCACCAGCTCCGGCCGGTGTATGACGTTGAGAATAAATTTATCCATGGGGGTTCCTTGTGTAATGATTAAAATCGGGATGAAGTTCGGGCTAGACCGCTTCTAACTCAGGAGTCTGTTTAAAAATACTCAGGGCGGGCAGAGCGTTGCCGGTTTCGTCAAACAGGGCGCGGGCCCAGCAGGGCGGGGCGTCGGCCTCGTCTTCCGTTTCCGGAATCCACTCCGGAGCCCAGTAAAAAATTCCTTTGCCGTGGGAGGAGGCCCTTACGATTTCGATGACATCCGCCATGAAGCGTTTTTGTCCATCCGGTGACAGGGGATATTGTCCGGTCAGTCGGTCCCAGCCTTCCTGATCTCCGCTCAAGGCGTTTTCATACATCGGGTGGTGTTTGTGAGGGTAAGCCACTTCGGCGAGATAGATCGCCTTGCCGTAGCGGCGGCCAAGAAAGTCGAGCGTTTCGGCAAGATCTGCGGGCATGCCATGCCAGAAGGGATAGTAGGATTCGCCGATGGCGTCAAACTCGATGCCCTGCTCAATGAGTTTGTCGAAGAACCATTGGTTGGTTGGAATGTCGCCGCCGCGGTCGATGTGTATCATGATATCGGTCTTTTTTTCGGAGGCATCATGTACACCGCGGATGCCCGCTTTAAGCAGTCGGCTGAACCGTTCCCAGGCTTCGCTGTTGTTCGAAGACTCCTCGCGCTGCCAGTGGGGCGTATTCACATCGTGTGCCTGCGCTACGCGACCCTGCTCCCACAGCATGCCGGGGGTGATTTCGTTTCCCACCTGAACCATGTCAGGCTCGGCCCCGACCTTAATGAACGCCTGAATCGTTTCGAGGGTGTATTCATAAACCGCTTTTTCCATCGATTGGAAATCGAGCCCTTTCCATGCCTTCGGCGTGTACTGCTTACCGGGGTCGGCCCAGGTGTCGGAATAGTGGATATCGAGCAGCAGTTTGAATCCCGCATCCACCAGCGGTCTGGCCAGAGCCAGTGTGTAGGGCAGGTCGGTGCACTGGGCGCCATGGCCGGTCGGGGTATGGAAAAGGCGCAACCGTGCCCAGTCAAAACCGGCGTCGCGAAATAACCTCACCGGTTGAGCGGGGCGCCCGTCCAGACGGTATTCGGCACCCAGCTCCATTTTGCGCTTTAGGAGCGAGAGATCGGCACCCATCACCAAATGCTTTTCAGCGTAATCCATATCCAAAGAGGTTCCTCAGTTAAGGGACAAGTTATAACGCATATTCAACCATATGTAAAACAGTTTAAATAAAATAGAAATAATTCCCGAAGGACTTTGAGTGGAGTCGTTTTACCGGACCGAGTCGCGCTCGATCAGTTCGACCGGGAACGTCATCGTACGCTGTTTGATGGGCTGCTTTTCCGAGAGGGCAAGCACCATATCGACGGCGGCTTTGGCCATCTCTTCCAGCGGTTCGCTCATGGTGGTCATGGGCGGATGCTGAAAGGCCGAAATTCCGGTGTTTTCTCCTCCGATCAGTGAAATATCGTTCGGCACATCCAGACTCATCACATTCCCCAGCACATGAAGCGCTTCAATCGCCTGCATGCTGGTGCCCGGTGTATACAAAGCGTCCGCACCGTTTTTCACCACCCGGTTCACGACCATGTAGATGGATTCGCTTTCTTTCATCAGAATCTGAAGCTTGCTGTCGATCGACAGTCCGGCTTCTTTGATCGCATCGGTGTACCCTTCGAGTCGCACGCGGGCCGGGATGGTGTCGCCCGAAAGAAAAGCCAGCTTCTTCATGCCGCGGTCAATAAAATATTGCGCGGCTTTGTAGCCGCTTTGGTAGTGATCGGAGCGGATGACATACTGTTTGGCAGTGGCTTCAAAGTTATCGAGGTAGATCACCGGAATCTTTTTTTCCACCTCTTTGAGCATCGCCTGGATTTCCGGTTCGTAGGTAATGGCGATCACTCCGTCGATAAAGTATCCCGGCAGCTGTTTGACGGGATCGGAGGGGAGCAGCATGCCAACATTCTGTTCGGAAAGTGCAAAGGCGACGTGGGAGGTCAAGACACTGGTGTAGCCCCGGAAGCGGTCGGTAAAGTGGGGTTCGGTTATTACCGCAATCTCCTTGCCCCGTGCGGTGGCTCGCGGTTTGAGGCCAATCTCATGCGCCAGTCCAAGAATCTTGGCGCGCGTTTTCGGATTGACCTTGTCTTTGTTGTTCAAAACCCGGCTCACTGTCCCTGGCGAAACATCCGCCAATTTAGCCAAGTCATAGATCGTGGGTCGTTTGCTGTTTTTACTCATTTGAACTGTTTAAACAAATTTAATGATTATGGCAACAAGTTTTATCGGCGGCCCTGTAACTTCCACTTGCTGACAAAGAATCGCCCGTTCGGAAGGGTTGAAATCTTTTTTTCATTTGCTTTTCCGGATGGTGCAAATATGTTTGGTGAAGACGTACACGATTCAGCGTACAAAAAGGGAAAACGGGCCAATGGAAATCTATAACTCACTGCTGGCTTCAATGCCGCTGGCCGATATGGCCAGCGCTTTTTGGAGTAGCACCGTGCCGGGCAAGGTGATTGTGATGATACTCTTTCTCGGTTCCGCCGGGGCTTGGACGATTATGTGGACCAAGGGCGTTCAGCTTCGCTTCGCCAGCCGAACCACCGCCGATTTTCTGGAAGCCTTCCGCTCGGAGTCCATTCCGACCACGCTCTATACCGAGGGCGAGGAGTATCCCGGAAC
>JBFHPA010000009.1:0-30628 GCA_041592955.1 Pontiella sp. | reverse complement strand
TCGTGTTCTGCATTCTGCTGCTATCGCCTTCCCGGCAAGGCAGCGAAGGAGTCCCCGGCCAGCGCTCCCGCCAACCTTCCGGATACCCGAAAAACATGGTTTACCGCTGCTGCCTTCCGACCCTGACGGGGTTCCCCCGGTCTCGTCATCCGGATGCCAACGCTCAACACGCGTGCCGGGAACCGTTTCGCTGCCTTCCCGGTGTTTTGGGAAGAGCCGCAAAGATAACCAAGGCCGTCCTGACAACGCAAGCCCGACCGGATACAAACTAAAAAATCTTCACATCACGCAAGCCTGCGGGCATTTGTTTAGGCGTCGCTGGTTGACCTCCTTCCTTAAGCTGAGGTATGCATAACGCCTGCATTATATGGGAAAAGGCCTATTTGAAGCCGGCGGGATCAATCTGGAGATTCATTCATTGTGAAGAAATCAGCATCACTAGAATACATTGAATATGCGTTCGTCGCATCGATTTTGGGGATTACCCGGATCATGCCCGAGCGGATGATCTATGGCCTGTTCAACAGCCTTGCCCTGCTGGTGTATGCCGTTGCAACGGGACGGCGCAGAATTACCCTGCGCAACATGAAAATTGTGTTTCCGGACATGTCGGACAAGGAACGCCGGCGGCTTGCCCGAAAGGCCTACCTCAATATTGCCGACTCACTGGCGCTCAACAATCTGATTATGACCGGGCGGGTTTCGGATGAGCAGTTGCTCGATCATGTGGAGGTCGAGGGGTGGGAAGCCTTTGAAAAGAGGAAGGCCTCCCTCAAGACAGGCATGCTTGTGATTACGGGACATCTCGGAAACTGGGAGCTGCTGCCTCAATACGCCGGTCTGCGGCTCACCGAACAGCTGCACGTGATTGCGCGAAAAACCGACAATCAACTGCTCGAACGAAAGATCATCTTTCCACTGCGCAAGCGCTTTGGCATGCAGGTCTACTACAAGAAGAATGCCCTGATGCATATTATGAAGGCGGTTAAAAAAGGGGAAATCTGCGCCTTGCTGCTGGACCAGAAACTAAAGCCCAGCGGCGGCGGTTTCATGATGGATTTCTTCGGGCATCCCGCCCCGACTGGCGGATCCCCCGCCCTGCTTCAGATCCGGTTCGGCATACCCGTTCAACCGGTCTTTCTGGTTAAAACCGCGCCGCACAAGCATCGGCTGATTATTCCGGAACCAATTCCTTGGGAAGACAACGGCAAACCCATGGAGGAGCAGGTTCAGGAACTGACCCGTCTGCATCAGGGTCTGCTGGAGGAGATGATCCTCAAATATCCGGAACAATGGTTCTGGATGCACAACCGGTGGGGACTGTCCAAGGCGGAATTATGAAACGGGCGTTAATCATCAGCGATGGCAAGCCGGGACACTTCAACCAGTCCATCGCGCTCTGCTCGCATCTGGGGCTGGATTTCGAAACTCAGGAAGTGGCCTACAGGAATAAAGCGTGCAAAGGACTCTCCTACCTTCTCGACTTTTTCCACATTTATACTGGGGCGCTTTTCTCCCAAAGCCTAAAGCCTAAAGCCCAAAGCCTCTCTCTCATTATTTCCACCGGCTCAACCACCTATTATGCCAACAAACTGCTGGCTAGAAAGCTAAAGATTCCCAACATAGCCATTCTGCACCCCAAGGGATATCGGCTCGATTTCAGTCATATCTTCTGCCCCTTCTACGATCATCCACCGAAACGCGACAACATCACCGAGCTTCCGCTGAATCTGTGCGCGGCCGATGAGGCCTTTTTTAAAGAAAAGACCGCCGAGTTCCGTGGAAAGCATTCTCCGCAAAAGCCTGCTGTGGGCATCATCATCGGTGGATCGAACGCGGTATCAGACATGCACTCTGTTGATATGCAGCAGCAGCTTGAGCAGATTTTCGAAGCCACCGAAGGGATGGAGCGATGGATCACGACCTCGCGCCGCACGCCGGCGCAGATCGAAAGCGTGATCGATGGATTTAAGTTCGACTACACGCTTATTAATTCGCGCGAAGCGTATAATCCGATCCCGGCCTTTATTCATCTCTGCGACCGCCTCCTCGTTACCAGCGATTCCGCCTCCATGATCAGTGAATGCGCCAGCTTCGGTTCCGCCAAGGTGGAGGTGCTGATGAACCGCCAGCTGAAACAGCCCAATAAGTTCGAGGAACTTATTCAGGGATTGGAAAAGCGCAACGTCGTGCATGTTTTTGATGGGACATTGGGATCCGCGGACACGAAGATAGACCTCGGCCCGCTTGTTCGCGAGGCCATCGACGGCTTGGTCAACGATTAGGCGCCATTGCCGGCAAACTGGATGTCGTAGAAGTACTTGTACTTGCCGCCCTGAGCCAGCAGCTCATCGTGCGACCCCTGCTCCACAATCCTGCCCTGATCCAGCACGACGATCGTATCCGCATGGGCGATCGTTGAAAGCCGGTGGGCAATCACGAATACCGTGCGGTCCTTCATCAGTTCATCGAGTGCGCCCTGCACGAGCCGTTCAGACTCTGTATCGAGCGCGCTGGTGGCTTCGTCGAGAATCAGAATCGGCGGGTTTTTGAGCAGCGCACGGGCAATAGCCACACGCTGTGCCATGCCGCCTGAGAGTAACGATCCGCGTTCACCGATCACGGTGTCGTAGCCGTCTTCCAGTTGGAGAATAAAGTCGTGCGCATTGGCTCGTCGGGCAGCCTCTTCAATCTGTTCGCGGGTGGCGTTGCAGGCGCCATAGGCAATGTTATCAGCCACGCTGCGGTTGAACAGAACCGTGCTCTGCGTAACCACCCCGATCTGGTTACGCAACGATTCCACGGTGTAGCTCCGCAGGTCGCGGCCGTTCATCAAAACCTGTCCGGATGTCACATCAAAGAAACGTGGCAGCAAATTAACCAGTGTGGTTTTTCCGGCACCGGAACCGCCTACGAAAGCCATGCATTGACCGGCGGTCACCTTCAGATTGATCTCCTCTAGAACGGGTTTGTCGCCATAGGCAAAACCGACCTGCCGAAATTCGATGGACGTCACAGGCTCGTCAAAACGAATGGCATCGGGCGCATCCGATATCGTGTTGATCGTGTCCAGAATCTCCAGTACTCGCTCCGCCCCCGGTGCCGCTTTTTGAATCCGCATATGAATCTGACTGAGCTTCTTCGCGGGTTTGTACATGGAAACCATGGCGATGGCGAAGGAGATCAGCAGCGGCAGGGAGAGGTTTTCCATGTAGGAATAAACCACCACGATCGCCATGCCCACGGCGGACAGCATTTCCATGATCGGTTCATTCATGGCTTTTGAGCGGGATTGCTTCATCGTCATCTTGAAGAAGCGATTGTTGAAATTCCTGAAGCGGTTGGACTCCTCCTCCTCCGTCTGGAACGCTTTCACGACCAGGGCGCCGCCCACCGATTCCTGAACCACGGAGAGCATATCGCCGATGCTCTGCTGTCCGCGCTTAGAGGCTTTGCGGATCCGGCGTCCAAGCAGCGTGATCGGAAGTATGCAGACAGGGAAAATGACCAAGGCAATAACGGAAAGTTTCCAATCCTGGTAAAACATGAAGGCCATGCAGCCGATCAGGGTGAACGGCTCGCGAATCAGATCGCCGATAACGTTGGATACGAGCTGGGTCAGCAGGCCTGTGTCGCTCGTTACGCGCGTGATCAGGTCGCCGACGCGCGAAGTGCCGAAAAACTGCATCGGCAGGGTATGAATGTGGCGGAAGAGCTGGTTGCGCACGTCCGTGATAGTGCGGTTGCCGACCCATTCCACCAGATATTTTCCCGCGAAAAACAGCATGCCGCGCAGCAGCGCTGCCGCCGGCACAATGGAAACCGTCAACAGCAGGCGTTTCATGCCGATCTCGCCGGTTGCGCCCTCCGCCTCGGTGATCCCGGAAGGCACGTTTCCCTGCATCAGCTCTTCACCAGAGATTAGCCCCAATGCCCAATAGAGCACCACAAGCACCCCGAATGTGGCGCCTCCATAAAGCATGCTGCAAAGAACCCCCAGCATCAGCCGGCCCCGGTAGGGCTTCATGAAAGGGAACAACCGCTTGAAGATCATCAGGGAATCATTGGATATTTCTGCCTTGCGTTCTTTCATCCGCGCCATCCTCCACAAACCGACCGCAAACGCAAAACAAAAAAAAATCAGCCCCCGGCAATAATACGTGCGAAAGAACTTCAACCTGAAAACCTCAAACTGCTAGTTTTACCGGATGCACATTGTCCAATTATTGCCGGAGCTCAATCAGGGAGGCGTCGAACAAATCGTGCTGGCCTTGAACCGCGGGTTGACCCGGCGAGGCCATTCGTCGACCGTGATTTCCGCCGGCGGTGATCTGGCTGCGCAGGTGGAAGCAGACGGGGGAAATCATATAACGCTCGACCTCTGCTCCAAGAATCCGCCGACCTTCCCCTACCGCGTCCGTCAATTACGCCATACGCTTTACGAATTACGTCCGGATATTCTCCACGCACACAGCCGTGTGCCCGCATGGCTGACATGGTTTGCAAACAGGAAACTCGCCATCCCTTTCATCACCACAGTCCACGGTTTCAACAGCGTAGGAAAATACAGCGCTATCATGACCCGGGGTGACCGGGTGATCTGCGTCAGCCATCCCGTGAAAAGGTATGTGCAGCAGCACTACGAAACACCTGACGAAAAGATATCGGTGATCCATTGCGGAATCGATCCCAAGGCGTTTAATCCCGATGCGGTGGATGCCGCTGAAGTCGAGCGCATAAAGGACGCCTTCGATCTGCACGGAAAATGGGTTGCAACCTCCATCGGCCGCATCACCGAACTCAAGGACTATGAAACCTTCATTGAAGCCTGCGCTAAAGCCGTTAAATCCCGACCGGAACTTAAGGGATTGATCGTGGGAGGTGTTCGACAAGATAAAGAGGATTACTTCCATAGGCTCACGGAACTGATTCGCGAACTCGGCATGGAGAAACATATTCACATTGCCACCGATCTAACCAACATGCCCGCAGTCTACACGGTGAGCGACGTGGTCGTATCCTGCTCGAAAAAACCCGAAAGCTTTGGGCTAACGCTTGTCGAAGCGCTGGCCATGAACACACCGGTTATCGCCTCGCGGCACGGCGGACCGCTTGATATCATCCAAGAAGGCGAAAACGGATTTTTCTTTCCGCCCGGTAATGTCGAAGAACTGGCCCGCCTGCTGGCCTCGGATATTTCCCTGGATCGTGATCCTCGTAACGATGTGATCGATCGTTTCTCCATCACGCACATGATTGATTCCACGCTGGACGTCTATACCCTGTGTAAAGGTGGTCCCATTCAAATCGACGAAGGGTTGTTTCTTGGCGAGGGGTCGCACCGGGCGGCATACCGCCATCCGAAGGATCCTGGGAAATGTCTAAAAATCGTGAAACCCGGCACACTTGAGGAGCGTCGGAAGAAAAACAAGAAATGGTACAAACGCCTGCGTAAAGTCGAGGCGTTCGACGAAACAAGAAAAGATTTAAAAGCGTACATGCAGCTGGAGGGCGATGAGAAGAAACTAAGCCATATCCCCCGCTTCCATGGCATGGTCGAGACCTCCATGGGGCCGGCCATGCTGCTCGATCTGGTCATTAATGAAGACGGCACTTCCGCGAAACCTCTGATCAACCATCTGGACGCGCAAGGCAGCAAAGAGCGGATCCGAAACAGCCTGTTGGAACTGGGACGGCACCTCATCGACTCGGCCATTATTGTGCGCGATTTTTCGATCGGCGATGTCATGGTCAGTGAATGCATGGACGGGAGTCTCAAGCTGTATGTGGTCGATGGCCTGGGTGCTTCGGAGTTTATCCCGCTCTCGCGCATTCCCTATTTTGCAAAGCGTACGGCCGCCCGGCGGGTCGACCGCTTCTTCGGCAAAATCATTCGGGCCTATCCGGAGATGGATTTGCCGTGCGGAGGCCTTCAATAATGAGTGAGCGCGTGCATCTGGATAAAAGCCTGCTGTTCAGTGAAGGCGCCACCCGCAAGTGCTACCGGCATCCGGACGATGATAACCTCTGCCTTAAGATCGAAAAAGCGCCGGATGGAACCAATCAGCGTGATCTGTCGGCCTACGTGCGGGTCAGGGATATCCTTGGATCATATATCGTGGACTATGGTAAGTCCCTGCTGGAAACAAATCTCGGAGCGGCGCTTTGCTGCGGGCTGATCCGCGACCATGACGGTACCCTGTCCCAATCCTTTGCCGAATACCGCCGCGCACAATCCGTAAGCGACAGTCTGCGAAATCAATTCACCGATTTCTTCGATATCCTGCAGCAGCATGACTTGTTTTTCTATGACCTCAATCCCCGCAACTTCATGATCCAGCGCTCGCCGGATGGTGAGCATTTGAAGTATACGGATCTGAAAAGCCTCGGCAGAACCAGGACCCTGTTCGCCCTGGAACGAATTCCGTTTTTTGCCAGACATAAACTGAAACGGCGCATCCGCCGTTTTGAGAAGCGTTTTTTAATGGATCAAGCAAAGGCCCTTTCATGAGCATTACAGCACCTTCCATAACCAGCTATTCCAAGCCCTTGTTGTACTGGGCCCTCTTCCATCTTGCGGCCTGGTCGCTGATCCCCTTTCTCTGCAACACCTGCCTGCCTCTAGACACCATCGAGGCCAGCATGTGGGGATCGCAGTGGGCATGGGGCTACGACAAACATCCGCCACTCAGCGGCTGGGCGGCCCATGCCGCGGCACTGCTAGCCGGTGATCTCGGTATCTATTGTCTCGCCCAGCTCTGCGTGGTCACCGCCGGCCTCGGAATCTATCGGCTGGCCCGCTTACTCACGCTTGATACGAAAGCGGCATTCCTTGCTGTCCTGAGCCTCGACCTCCTCTTCTACTACCAGTACGCGGCGGTCGAATTTAATGTGAACATTCTCCAGATGCCGTTCTGGGCATGGGGCTGGTTTTTCGGTTTGGATGCCTTGCAGAATAAACGTTACGCATCGTGGCTGGGTCTGGGTGTCTGTATCGGCCTGGGTGCGCTTACCAAATACATCGCTGTTTTTATGCTCGTTCCGCTGTTCGCCGCCTGGTGGCAGCGAGGCGAGCTGAAAACCGTGTTGAAATCGCCCGGCCTTTATGTTGCCGGAGCGGCTTCCATCCTGCTTTTCCTGCCGCACCTGATCTGGATGATGAATCATGAATGGATCACCATCACCTATGGACTCAGCCGCGGTGGTGATGAACCGGCTGCATGGTGGCAGCATCTTTGGCATCCCGTTGAGTTTATTCTGGGACAGGCCACAATCATGGCTCCGGCACTCATCATCGCGTTGGTCTGTATGAAAAGCGGAGCATCGATCACAAAGCCCATCCGGGGAACCGGCGCGCTGTTTTTCGGGGCGTTCGCCTTTATTGCCCTGTTCTCCCTCATCACCGGCATGGCACCGGTGACCATGTGGGCCGCGCCCATGCCGCTGGCCATCGGCGTATGGCTGGTTTCACGTTACGGGATTGCCGAACATCCCCGCTTTCTATATCGCATGGTTGGTGTGACCGCTGTGTTTTACGTCGTCGCGTATGTTGTGGTCTTCGGACTCGCTCCCGTGATTCGCGAGAAACCCCACCGGGTCAACTATCCGGGGCCGGAGCTTGCCAGCCGGCTCGAGGCTCTATGGGAAGAGCATGGCAGCGGTGCCTTTGACTATATCGTTGCCGATGAATGGAACGGCGGCATCGTCAACCATTACGGACGGCAGCGCCCTGCCGTAGTTATCCACGGCGATTTCAAGCTGGCAACCTACCTCGCCAAGAACGACGTCAAAGCGAAGGGCGCCCTCGTTTTCTGGCTCAAGAGCCGCGACCACCTTTCGAGCAAAGCCAAACCGATGGAGCGGGAGTTTCCCGACATTCACAGTCACTTTAATGATATCATTCCCCTGCCCGACCTGATTGTTCCGTGGCCGCGCCGTACGGACGGCAAGGCGGGGCGCTACGGCATCGCATACATTCCCCCTGCAGAAAATATGAGGGATGAAAGATGAGCTATGAAAAAAATCCTTTCGCAGGCTTGAAATCCCCTGCTTTAGATCCAAACCATCGGAGATCCGTTTTCATCTGTCATACTTCACCATTCATAATTGGAATCTTATGAACAACCCGACCGTCAGCATCGCTGCCCCCGTTTACAACGAGGAACAGGGCATTCGTCAATACATCGACGCTGTGACTGAAATCATGCGGCAACAGAAGCTCTCATGGGAACTCCTGCTCGTCAACGACGGCTCCACGGATCGCACGCTGGAGATCGTCGAACAGACCAAAATCGAAATTCCGGAAATCGAATGGGTGGACCTTTCTCGGAACTTTGGCCACCAGGCTGCTGTCACCGCAGCCATAGTCCACGCACGCGGCGATGCGGTGATCGTGATGGATGCCGACATGCAGGATCCGCCTTCGCTGATCCCCGAGCTGATCGCGTCATGGCAGGCCGGTCATCAGGTGGTCTTCGCCCGGCGCACCCAACGTGCGGAAACCGGCCTGCGGCGGATCGGTTTCGAGGCCTTCCATAAATTCTTCCGTTACGCCATTGATTTCCCGATCCCAAGAGATGTCGGTGTCTTCTGCCTGCTCGACCGCGTGGCCGTCGAGGAGATCAATCACCTGCCGGAGCGCAACCGCTTTCTGCCGGGCCTGTACAGCTGGGTGGGATTCCGGCAGGCATTCGTCGAATATGCACGCGATGACCGCGCGGCGGGCACTCCCAAGCAGAACTTCAAACGCCTGTTCAAATATGCCTTCGACGGCGTGCTTAGCTTTTCCTATAAACCGATCCGCCTGCTCGGCGGAATTGGCCTGATCACCGCCATCGCTTCATTTTTACTGGCACTCTATTTCTTGACCAAGCGCCTGATGGGCATCGAGATCGCCTTCACCGGTTTCACCACGCTCGTCATACTTGTCAGCGGCCTCGGCGGTCTGGTTCTTGTGGGCATTGCGCTCGTGGGCGAGTATGTCGCGCGCATCTATGACGAAGTCAAAAAACGGCCCGCTTACATCGTCAGGAAGACATCACAAAACGAGGATTCCTGAGCGGAAACGGCCCCCTTCCGGCACTGCGAGTTCTATTTTTTTTTGTTGCGGAACAATCTTTGCAGCGGAGAGTGGGTGCGTTGAACTTTTTTAGTGACCTTGCCAAGCTGCATGTCATATCCAAACCGTCGCACATCCTCGGCATAGATCGCACCAACCGCTTGCTTCAGATCATTCGTGTAGTAGCGCGCATAACTTCGATGTCGCGATGCATTGACATGCGGTACAGGCGTCCGTGGAAGATCGAGTTGATCGAAGACAATATTCAAATCTTCCTGCAGTGACTCGAACCTGCAAATTGCATCTACATAACGCCGATCATCATTGTATGCATAGATATGCTGGGGAAGCGTATGGAACATGAAATTACGATCGGCAGTACACTCCTGCTCAAAGGTCTCCACCAAACTTTCGATGTTGCGCCCAAAATGGGATGCGATGGATACAAAACGATCCCATGGATTTCGCACGACGGTGAATATGTAATAGTCCATGAGCATTTCATCCGTCAATTGCTCCATCCATGTGACGAATGCGTTTTCATCCTTTTTCGAAAAAACGAGTTCATTCGGACAAAGCTTCTCGATGGTGCCCCTCAAGATACTGGTTCCCGCGGTTTTGGTCGGCTTCATGTAAATGAATTTCCGCTTTGGATTGGCAATTATACTTCCCTGATGAGGGTGGTTTCTCAGAAATCCCGCCAACCCGGTCCGCTCCACAGCAACGCACTCAATCATGTCGATAACCTCTTTCACTCATATTTCAAATCTTCCGCACGCGCGCTCACCCGCGAATTGGTTTGTTGTATATTGGTATTCGCAAAACCTTGATCAATCGTTTTCCGGAAATGGTGACACGACTCTCATAAAAGAAGCGGACTTTGAAACTGGAACGAAGCCACATCCTCCGCATCATTTGACGAAAGGCCTCCTCATTCATGAAACGGAGCACATATCGCTTGATCATGTCCATGTCATAATCCGGGCAAACTCGCGGCACCGCTCGCTTGTAGCGATGAAGACATTCGCACATTAGAGCGCCCTGCTGGTCGGGTTGAAACAGGGCTTTCTTAAGGAACGGGAAACCCTTGCGGATAATACGAATCGCATCTTTGTTACGCGCGCTGTATTTTTTTCCGGAAAGTAATCCCATGGACCGGAAACCGGCTTTATGAAGCGCATCGGACAAGCCCAGTTCATACTTCGAGACAACCTTCGACCGATCCTCTTCCTTCTGTACCGACATGACCGTCTTGTCAAAAACATCGGAACAAAAAACACGTTGCTTGAATGCAATGAAATATCCCTGAATGTGATGCACATTTTTGATGATTTTGAACATGCCCCAAAAATCAACCGCTTCGTCATGGTCAAAACGTTCAAAAATCGGTTTCAGATCATGAAAGGGGCCGAAGATCGAGTCGTTCGTGAAAACCACGGTTTCATAGCGTTCCAGAAGCCCGCTGTTTTTTGCCCATTGATAGCCGCGTTTGTATGATCCGAAGTCGTATTCACCATGCGGCTCGCAGATTTGGTGCAGACTCAAATCCTTGACTTTGGATAGCTCCTCTTCCGGAACCGCATTGTCGTAGACCACTACAACATCGGTCAAAGCATTCAGGGCCTTGAGGTAATACACCACATAGTCACTGATGATGGCATCCCGGTCGTATCCGGCGAATATAGCCAATCGTTTTTTCACGCGCCAACAACCTTTACTCGTGCAATCTAGTCTTTATCCGGCTCAAGAATGTAGCGGATCTGGGCGGCATGAAGCAAACCGGACAGCCTTCGTTCATAAAAAACCTGCATTGCAAAACTCAGATTAACCAACCGGGCGCACGGGGATCCGATCAGTTTCTCCAACCATGTGTAACGATAAAACTCAATCTTAACCGACTTCACCTTGAATCGGGTATCCGTGTAAAAAGCGGGAACTCTCCGCTCTTTCCCGGGCTGATTCTCGGGCGCGACGAAATAATACATGGTATATAATCCAAAGAAACGCACATGCGTCGGATCCGAATACCCGAATACGTTTGAAAAATGGGGAACTATAATTTCAATTTCACCGCCGGGTTTTACCACTCGATAGAGTTCCCGCATCAGAGGAAGGAACTTGTCGACGTGCTCGAGGGTATGGCGACTGTAAATACGTTCTACGCTGTTATCTTCCAGTAAATCAAGAGGTTCATTGAGATCTGCAAGTACATCCACACCTTCAAGCTCGAGCTGATCCACGGCATAAAATCCTTCTCGTGCCTTGGGACCGCACCCGAGATCAAGACAGACCTCCCTTCCTTCAGCGAGATCATCCGCAAGTTTTGAATTCAATATTTTCATACGTTTATCCTCAACACCATAAACATGGCAGGCATTAGACTTTCCAGATCCGTTCCCTGAATTTCCGGCGTTTTTTCTTATCGGCAATAAACATGCTCAGAAACTTGATCGTAAACTTTCTTATGCATGACGGACGTCTGATGAATTGCAGTTCCGCATCATTAAATACAGACCGCCTGAAGTATGTAAACCATTCCTCGCGCTCGGGATAGTCTTCAAAATTCCAGGGCTTCAGGTTTTCGACAAAATGGAGAATGGCAGCCTTTTCCACCAGTGCAGGAAAGGATGACCAGCCATGGAACTGGAGATAGTCGCTTTTTCGCTGTCCCTTCATGCTTTTGGGGCTCAGGTACACGTTGTATTCAACGGGCAGGAATACGGTTTTCTGATAGCCGATCAGGTTCATGGGGTCCTGCGTCGGACAGGAAAAGTCGTTGGCCGCAATCAGTTCCCGAACTTGTCCGGTGAGGTTGTCCTGACGCCATAAAGCCAGGTTCATCAACAGCAGCCCGGCGTTGAAATACTGGTCCCACGGCACATGCTGCACACCGGCATTCTTTAATCCAATCCGCACGGCTGCGAGATACATCCCGTCCATCTCGGTTGAAAAAAGTTCCGCGAGGTCCCGCTTTACGATCATATCCACATCGAGCCAGAGGGCTTTGTTATACTGGCTAAGCACATCGGGAATTAAAAAGCGGTAGTAGTTGGCCGTGGTCAGGTGATGTCTGTTTTTTGCGCCCGCAAATTCGCCGGCAGGGTCATGCCATTCCACGGAATGCCGTCCATACAAGGCCAGTGTCCGGGCAACCGGATCCATGGATGCCTGCCGGGTTTCAAGGTCGGCGAAAATGAAAATCCTGTATACGGTTTCCGGATCCGCATTTTCAAACAGAGAGGTCAGCATGACGCAGGCAGGCATCAGGTAGTTCTCGTCAAAAGCAATAACAACGGGTATTTCGGTCATAGTAATGTCATGTCTTTCACGACCGATTCGGCCGACACAGATTCCCTGGTCCGCTCTCCGGGAAACTGAATGCATTTCATGATGATATATTCGACGCGCTAAAATCCAGTCTTTATTCAACCGGTGAAATCCGGTTTGATTCAGTAGCAATGAAATGTGTGAAACTCCATCTTATTCTCTTTTCGCTTTTATGTGCCAGCCTTCCCGCAACCGCTCAGCAGGCCAAGATGCCCGCAGGGCTGATGCTGAACATGGATTTTTTTAGGGCCAGGCATGGTCTGATTCCGAACAAGGCGCTCTTCCCGCTGTATGTTCCGCAAGGCGAGCTGGATATCCGGACCTTTGATCAGCGGCGTGCGCTTGTGGTTCAGAATGGACAGGGTTTGGACATTCCACACAGCTCACTGCTTGACCCCGATGGCAGGGAGTGGACGGTCACGATCCGAATGCTTCCAGTCAGCGATGGAATCATCCTTTCGCAAGCAAACAAATCGCAGGGGTTTGCCATCCGAATGGTTGACGGCACCTTCCAAGCCGTGCTCCGTACCAGCCATTCCTCCCTAATACTGAAAGAACGGGATGATACCGCAGTGACCAATTACAAAAACAAATGGGTAACGGTTGAGCTGCGCATCAAACCTGACATGGCGGTTCTGCTCCTGAACCGTAGAAGAGTCGCCATGCTTCCCTTGGATGCACCCCTTGATGGGGCAGACATGCATATCCGGCTGGGCACGCATCATGCCCTGCCTGAAATCTTCAAAAACATCCAAGGCTGGGAACCGGATGGATTTACCGGTGCCGTCTCCTCTCTAAAGGTTCATCGGCAGTAAGAAAACTATTACGTATTGCGTATTGCGTATTGCGTATTGCGTAAAACTATCAGCCGACCTGAAAGCAACGTCAATTACGAATTATAGCGAGCACCTCGGCATACATTCATTTCTTGGAGGGGCGGAGGCTCTCCGCCCGCGGGCGCACAGCGTGCGCCCCTCCATATTCT
Organism: Pontiella sp.; assembly: GCA_041592955.1. Taxonomy (GTDB): domain Bacteria; phylum Verrucomicrobiota; class Kiritimatiellia; order Kiritimatiellales; family Pontiellaceae; genus Pontiella. Next base: position 17,258 of record JBFHPA010000009.1, on the reverse strand, counting down.
GTCTTAGAGGTTTTAGCGGTTGGTATAATACGCAGCTAAAACGGAACAAAGTTGGTTTTGGGTGTAATCTTCGAAACGCTCTTCGCCAGCAGTTTAGCGCATTGTTCCAGATCGGACAGGCTAATCATTTCGCACGGGCTGTGCATGTAGCGGAGCGGGATGCTGACGAGTCCGCAAGTGACCCCTGCCCGATTAAGCTGGATGGCATTCGCGTCAGTACCGGTACCGCGTGGTTCGGCATTAATCTGCACCGGAATCTTTTCCGCTTTGGCGGTTTTTACCAGCAAGTCGAACAGTTTGGAGTTAATGTTAGGCCCACGCGTCAGAACGGGACCCTTGCCCAGCTCGATGAGATTTTCGCGCTTCATCGCCTCACCCATGTTCGGATGGTCGGTGGCGAAAGTCACATCGACGGCAATGCCGATATCGGGATCGATTCCGTATGCCGCTGTTCTTGCACCGCGCAGACCAATCTCTTCCTGAACCGTGGCAACCGCATGAATCTCGGCCGATGGGTTGAGCTTGGCCAGCTGCTTCGCCGCCTCCAGCACCACGAACGCGCCGGCCCGGTTGTCGAACGCACGTCCGGCCGCAAGTCCGTTGGCCAGTTCTTCAAAGCCGTAGGCCACGACAAGTGGATCGCCGATCTCAACCATCTTTTCGGCATCCTTTTTATTTTTCGCGCCAACGTCGACCCAGATATCCTTCACTTCGGTAACCTGCTTGCGCTGCTCCGGCGTCTGCATATGAATCGCCATCTTGCCGATCACACCGCGTACAATGCCCTTCTTGGTCATGATCTGCACCCGCTGCCCCTGGGCGATCTGCGGATCCCAACCGCCGAGCGCCTGGATCCAGAGGAAACCCTGGTCGTCGATGTAGGAAATCTGAAAACCGATTTCGTCGTAATGGCCGGCAAACATGACGCGCGGCGAACCGCCCGGATTGACTATTGCATGCGAATTACCGTGCGTATCGGTCCAGACTTTCGCAGCGAACTTTTTCGCTTCGGCCTTCCAGATTTTTGCGACCGGCGCCTCGTATCCGGAGGGACTTATGCTATTGATGAGATCGGCGAGAAACTGCTTGGTTTGCTTGGTCATGGGTCTCCTTTTCGTATTGCGTAATACGTACTACGTAATGCTTAATGAGCATGAAGCTACCGGAGTGCGGTTTCTGGTCAAGCAATACGTAATACGAAGTACGCAATAGCTACCCATGGAAAACCTAAGCGTCATCATCACATTTATTGCCTACCTAGTTTTCATGCTGGCGATCGGCTCGCATTTCTACAAGCGCAACGAGTCGCTCTCGGACTACCTCATCGGCGACCGCCAGCTCAACAAGTGGGTGGCGGCCATGAGCGCACAGGCTTCCGACATGAGCGGATGGCTTCTGCTGGGGTTGCCGGGCTACGCCTATCTATCGGGACTGGAAGCCATCTGGATTGCCTTCGGCCTCGCGGCAGGCACGTATCTGAATTGGAAATATGTTGCGCTTCGGCTCCGCCGCTACACCCAGATCGCCGGTAACGCCATCACCCTCCCCGACTATTTCGCCAACCGTTTCAACGACCAAAACCGTCTGTTGCGCACACTTTCAGCCGTCTTCATCCTAATCTTCTTTTTGATCTATACGGCGTCCGGATTCGTGGCGGGCGCCAAGCTTTTTGAATCGGTGTTCGGACTGCCCTACCACAGCGCGTTGATTATCGGTGTGGTCGTGATTATCTCCTACACGGCGCTCGGCGGATTCATGGCAGTCAGCTGGACCGACTTTTTTCAAGGGATCATCATGTTCTTTGCGATCATTACAGTTCCGCTGCTGGTGATGCATGCTATGGGCGGGTTTAATGAATCGACTACAGCTTTACGTAATGTAGACGCAGGCTTCCTCAATTTGCTAACCGATGGATCCGGAACCCCGCTGCAACCCATTGCCGTCATATCGCTGATGGCATGGGGCCTCGGCTACTTTGGACAACCCCACATTCTTACGCGCTTCATGGCGATCCGGTTGCCGGAAGAGATCAAATCCGCCCGAAGCATTGCGATGGTCTGGGTGGTCATCAGCCTCGCATGCGCCGTACTGATTGGGCTGATGGGAAGAGTCTATTTGCCGGAAATACTGTCCGAGTCGGACTCGGAGAAGATTTTCATGATACTGGTGGAGCAGCTCACACATCCCATTCTTGGAGGAATCCTGCTTGCCGCGGTGCTGGCCGCCATTATGAGTACCGCCGACTCGCAGCTGCTGGTGACCGCATCGGCGCTGACCGAGGACCTTTATCGCGTTCTCATCCGACCCCACGCCCAAGAGAAGGAACTGGTTTGGGTCAGCCGGGCAACGGTGATGGGTGTCGCCATGTTTGCTGTGGTGATCGCCCTCAAACCGGACAGCAGCGTGCTGGAACTGGTCTCGTATGCATGGGCGGGATTCGGCGCAACGTTCGGACCGCTGGTGCTGCTGTCGCTCTACTGGAAAAGAATGACCCGTAACGGTGCGATTGCAGGTCTTATTGGCGGCGGCCTCACGGTAATAATCTGGAAGCAGTTGAAGGGCGGCGTGTTTGATCTGTACGAGATTGTTCCGGGCTTCGCTGTATCAATCCTGCTTATTCTGGTCTTCAGCCTGCTCGACCGGACACCCGAGGCATCGATCGGAGTTCAATTCGACCAGGCGAAGCGCTAGACCGTTGCGGCACGATTTTTCTTTGCTGCTTTTTTGCGCCGCCGCTCATGGCGCAGCCTGCGCTTCTCTCTACGGGCTCGCCGCTTTTCTTTCCGCCTGACCCGTTTCTGAATGATGAACAATGTTTTTGAACCCACGAGCCCGATGATCAGAAAAAGACCGAGCACGGTGCCGTATGGAAAGATTACGAGATTTGAGATGGCCAGTAAATATCCCGCGATCATGCCCCAATAGGCTCGCCGGAAAACACCGATCGCGGTCACAAGTGAAAACACGGTCATACCCGCAAACAGTACCGTGAGAAACCAGACGGCATCGGGATTTCCCATCACACCCGCACGACTGATCATGAGAAGCCCAACGTAGATAATCGGCATGAGCATACAGCAGATTCGAAGCAGCCCCATCCACAGTTCCGGCATGTAACGTCCGGGCACCACCGCCTCCAGATTCATGTCTCGCATCTCGGCGCCTTCCCAGTTTTCCTTTGTTTCGGGGGCTTCGTAGATGGAAGTGTTAACCGGACCGCTCACCCCGTTTTGCTTTTGGCTGGGAAACGGATAGAATCCTAAATGTCGGCGATGGCTCAAGCGCAGGCGCGCCAGCTCGTAGTAACTCAATCCCCCGAGTGCGGCCAAAGAGACGGACAGAAGCGTAACGTTGGATTTTCTGCGGCTGTTGTACTTTTCGTACAGATCACCATTCTGATGCATTTTATGCAACTCACTGGCTGCTACTCCCACCAGCCACCCAAAGGCAATAAGTCCAAAGATCCGTATTCCACGCAGCATGCGTTATCCTCCAGCAATGCTATAAAAAAAGAGTCATGATAGTAGTATGCATCATCGAATTAGCAAAGCATCGTCTCGTACTTTCTGCCAGAGCATGAGAAGCCGAGAACGGAGTGCGAAAAAGATGTTCCAATGTTTCAAAGTTGTGTAGAAAAACCCGATGCAATTGATGACAGAACTGATCTCAACGCCCGGCGGGCTCCTCATCGCCTTTATCGCGACGGCCGCGGTGGTGGTGCTTGCGGGTATTCGGTTGAGCATATATGGCGATGCGCTCGGCGACCGGACCGGTCTGGGCAACGGCCTGATCGGTCTGGTCTTTCTGGCCGGCGTGACCAGCCTGCCGGAGCTGGTGGTTTCGCTGACTTCGGTCATCAAGGCAACCGAACTGGCGCAGGGCGCCGATATGGCCACCGGAAATATGCTCGGGTCCAATGTGTTCAATCTGCTCATTCTCGCTTTTATGGCCCTTTTGTTCCCCGGCAAGTTTAAGCCCTCGGAAATGAAAGATCCGCACACCGACTCCACGATCTATGGGGTGCTGATGCTGGCCCTGTTTTCCGCCGCATACCTTGCTGCAAGCACCCGCTGGGGCAATACGCTCATTCCCGGCCTACGCTGCAGCTGGTGGGTGCTCAGCCTGCCCATGGCCTACGCATTCATTCTGCGGCGCGAGCATCGCCAGCATAAACTGGAAAAAGAGCAGCAGCTTCCTCAGGAAACCGTGCTGACTCAAGTGCCCGCATTGCGATTCTACAGTGTGCTGGGCGGATTGTGCGGTTTGATTCTCGGCGGCGGTATACTGCTATCCTTATTGGGCTCGCGCATGGCGTTGCCGCCGGACCAGGGCGGATTCGGGCTGGAGGCCAGCCTGATCGGCACAATCTTCCTCGCCATTTCCACCAGTCTTCCGGAGCTGGTGATTTCGTTTGCCAGCATTCGGATGGGCTTCCTCGAAATGGCCGCCGGAAACGTACTGGGCAGCAACATGTTCAATCTGCTGATCATCTTTGCGGCCGATGTCGCCATGCGCGGCGGAAGCCTGCTTCAGCATATTTCGTCAAAGCACTGGACCACTGCCGGACTGATCCTGTTGCTGACCGTGCTGGCCAGCGCCTTGCTTCGAACCCGATCCCGCCGTGCGGCCACAGCGAATGCCATCGGCATGCTGGTGCTCTATGTTTGCGCGATCATTTTCCTGATGTAGCACGACATCAGGGAACCGAATCGATCCAGCCGCCACCCAGCACTTCGCCATCCATGTAGAACACGGCCGCCTGCCCGGGCGTCAGCGCGAATTGGGGTTCGCTGAAAACAACCGTCGCCGCGCCGTCATTGTGTATGTTGACCGAGGCCATGGCCCCGTTGGAGCCATAACGCGGGCGAACCTCGCATTGCAGATCCTCTTTTGGTGCTTCGCCTGAAATCCAATGCAGATCAGTCAATCGGCATTCGCTCTTCATAACACCGGGGCGAGGCGCCACTTCAACCACATTGTTTTCCGTATCGAGCCGCTTCACATACATGCGCTCGCCCAGGGCGATGCCCAGCTTGCCCCGCTGCCCGACGGTGAAACGATGCAGTCCATCGTGGTGCCCAACCGTATTGCCATGTTGATCGCGGATTTCCCCGCGCTGCACCACATCCGGAGCTCTTGCTTCGACAAAATCGGGCAATTTACCCTCCTCGATAAAACAGAGATCCTGACTGTCGCCACGCGATACAATCGGCAGTCCGCGCTCGACGGAGTAGGCCTTGACCTCGGGCTTGGGCAGGTTCGCCAGCGGGAAGAGCAGGAAGCCCAGCTGTTTCTGAGTCAGCCGATGCAGAAAGTACGATTGATCCTTGTCGGGATCCCTCGCGGCAAGAAGATGGTATTTATCATCCTCTCTTTTTTCCACGCGCGCATAGTGACCGGTGGCGAGGTGATCGCAGTTGAGCTGGATCGCTCGGTCGACCAGAAAACCAAACTTGATGAAGGAGTTGCAATAGATGCAGGGCGACGGTGTCCGTCCGGCGGCATAGGCCTCCACAAACGGATCAACGATCTTGTCGGTAAAGAGCTCCTGCGCATTGACGACGTAATGGCGGATATTGAGATAACTGCATACACCTCTTGCCCGTTCCACGTCTTCCAGTGAGCAGCAACGCGAGCCATCCTTCCACATGTGGGCGGTCAAGCCGATGACTTCGTAGCCCTGATCAACGAGCATGGCTGCCGCTGCGGAACTATCCGTGCCGCCGCTCATCCCGACGGCCACACGACCCTTCTTTCGCTCTGGTTTTAAATCCGACATCTGCGGAACATACGCTGAGCAAACGAAGCTTGGCAAGTTTACCCGCTTCGCAATTAAACAAGGGAAACAAATACGTAATTTTTTACTGGTAACACTTACCTGTTTTGTGCAAATTATTCAGCGGCTGTTGTAACAGTTTCCTCAGCAAACACGCCTCTTTTGCAAGATATGTCCACTTTCTAGTATTTTCTACTAGACTACTTAGCGGTTTAATCATACAAAGACACCATCTTAACCAGAACGAGGTATAACAAATGGCTACAAATCCGATTGGAAAGAACACAAAAACGATTGGCATCAACATGTCGAAACAGATGGCTGACGAGCTGGAAGAGCGCGCCAATTCCATGCACCTTTCCACGAGTAAATATTGTAAAGTGATTTTGACGGAATGGCTCTCCTCCGGGAAAAAGCTGACCCTTCAAGAGAAAAAATAGCTTAAGCAATATCTTTTATGTCGGGGCTCCCTCGCGGAGTCCCGTTTTTTTATGCTTTCGAATGCGCCTGCATGAATCATCGGATCCATGCCGCATGTTTTTGTGAACATAAAAAAAGCACCGCTTAGCCTTTGACATTCACCGAGGCCGGAGTTAAGTTCCGCGATCGTTTTTTGAATTCAACGACGGAGATTACATCATGTCCATGCACAGCAGTTTGAAAGGCGCGGCAAAGATCCGCACCAAACGCAACGTTCTTAAGCGTTTCGAGCGCATTGAGAGCCTCAAAAAAGATGGCCGCTGGAAAGACGGCGATCGCGCCCATGGTTTGCCGAAAACCAAGCCCGAAGCCTAAATCGGCGTCCGTTTCACCTCCAAGCACTCCAGGCAGGATCGGGAGTGCTTTTTTAGTGCCATTCAATCCGCTTATGTTTGCGCAGATTTCTTTACACCAAGATCGCAAAGTCCGCAAAAGTGCGGCTTTCCGGGCCTCGCGCTTTTTGCGGCCTTCTGTTAGATTCAGTCACGAATTTTCCGGGAGTCTTTGATCATGAAGGATTTGGTTCGACTGCAGAAATACCTTGCCGACTGCGGGCTGGGTTCCCGGCGTTTTTGTGAAACGCTGATCACCGCGGGGCGGGTCACCGTCGACGGGGAAACGGTCACGGAGTTGGGCACCCGGGTCGACCCCCCCGCGCAAAAGGTGGTCTGCAACGGAAAACCCGTTGTGAAGGAAGCCCTCGTAACCATTCTGCTCAACAAGCCCCCGAAAGTGATCTGCACCTCGGAAGATCCTCAGGGCCGAACCACCGTGCTCGACTTGCTCGAAGACCTGCCCGAACGAGTCTATACGGTCGGCCGTCTCGACTTCATGAGCGAAGGACTGATCGTGGTAACGAACGATGGCGATCTGGCCCACGCCCTGACGCATCCGCGCTATCACATTCAAAAAACCTACAAGCTGTGGATCGATACCCCGCTGGGACATCATCAACTCGAAAAAATGAAACGCGGCATTCCGAACAAGGGAGAGACGCTGCGGGTTCTTGAGATCGACGAAGGACGGCATACGCGCAGGGGTGTGGAATACACCATCACGTTGGGCAAAGGCAAAAACCGGCACATCCGACGCCTGATGGAACACTTTGAAAAAAAAGTTTTCCGGCTGATGCGTATCTCGATCGGACCGCTGCAACTCGATGACCTGAAGACCGGTGAGTGGCGGCGCGCAAAACCGGCCGAGCTCAAGCTCCTGCGGAAAGCCATCGCTGAAAGCAAATCGACTGCAAGAGAGTAAGGAAAGGTGCCGACTGTCCTCCCGACTTTCGCTTGAATGCACCGAGAGTCAATTTGGTATAAAATGTTGGAATCCCGCCTTGACTCTAAACACCGCAAATAACTACCTTGTTACTCATATTTAGCATTGAGAGCGGCGTGAGGGAACTGGCCCAGTGATCGCCCGGCAACCTGGACATCGGTTAAGGTGCCAAGGCCAGGCTTTGCAGCGCAAAGCAACGATGTGTTCCCGAACAGGGAAAATGTTCGATGTCTTTCCTCAAAGCGTTCCCGCGCTCCGCATGTAATTAAACTCCGGATTGGTGGATGGTCGGATAAATGGATTGTTGAACGGGAAATCTCCCTAAGCAATACTCCGGAAATCCAAACATCCATTCCTCCAAAAGAATAAGGAAAGACCTATGAGTAAACTGGAAACGAAATGCCTGCACGCCGGATATGAATCCGCCGAAGGAACCACCAAATCGCATGCCGTGCCGCTCTACCGCACAGCAGCCTATCGCTTCGACAGCACCGAACACGCGGCCAACCTGTTCACGCTGAAGGAACTGGGCAACATCTATACCCGCCTGATGAATCCGACCACCGATGTGCTGGAACAGCGTGTTGCCGCGCTCGAAGGCGGGGCCGCAGGTCTGGCTGTCGCGTCCGGCACGAGCGCGATCTTCTACAGCATTATCAATCTGGCCAGCGCGGGCGACGAAATTGTTTCCGCCAACAATCTCTATGGCGGAACCTATACCCAGTTCAACGATATCCTGCCTTCCATGGGCATTAAGGTGAACTTTGTCGACCCGACCGACCCGCAGAATTATGAGGCGGCCATCACTGAAAATACCAAGGCGCTCTATGCTGAAACCGTCGGCAATCCCCTGCTTGATGTTGTGGACATCCAGGCCATCGCCGACATCGCGCATGCGCACGGCCTGCCGCTGATTGTCGACAGCACCTTCTCCACACCGGCACTCTGCCGCCCGCTTGAGCACGGAGCCGACATTGTGGTGCACTCCCTGACCAAATGGATGGGAGGACACGGTACAGGCATTGGCGGCATGGTGGTCGATTCCGGAAAATTTGATTGGACCACCGGCAAGCATCCGCTGCTGTCCGATCCGGAACCGAGCTACTGGAACGTGAGCTTTGCCAAGGATCTTGGCGATCTGGCTCCCCTTGCCTACATTCTGCGCATGCGTCTGATCCCCTTGAGGAACCTCGGCGCATGCATTTCGCCCGACAACGCATGGATGGCGTTGCAGGGCATCGAAACGCTGGGACTGCGCATGGAGCGTCACTCCGAAAACGGTCTGGCCGTGGCCAGGCACCTTAAGAAGCACGACAAGGTCGACTGGGTGCGTCATCCGGCACTCAAGGGCGACCCGTCCTATAAATTGGCGCAGAAATATCTGCCTGATGGTGCGGGCGGCATGGTGATCTTCGGCATCAAGGGCGGCGCGGAAGCCGGCAAGAAGTTTATTGAAAACCTCGAGCTCTTCTCCCACCTCGCGAATGTCGGCGATGCGCGCAGCCTTGCAATCCATCCGGCGACGACCACGCATTCGCAACTCTCCGAAGAGCAGCAGGCGGCCGGCCGTATTACACCGGATCTCGTTCGCTTGTCGGTCGGACTTGAACACATCGACGATATCCTGTCAGATATCGACCAGGCTTTGGCCAAGATATAAGCCGGTCAAACCAGGTGCAGGGCGTGCTTCCCGCTTGCGGGAGCACGTTGCCGGTTGCCCGTGTTGCGGGGATGCCGGCTCCACATTGAATTGGAATACGTTTTTTATGGAAACAAGAACACAGTTTTTAACCTATGGGGAAGATGCAGAATCCCGCCTCAAACTGCACGACGGGCGGGATTTCGGTCCCGTCACCCTTGCGTACGAAACCTGTGGCGAGCTGAATGCCGCCCGGGATAATGCGGTTCTTGTTTTCCACGCCCTCTCCGGCTCACAGCATGTCAGCGGCTTCAATCCGGAGGTTCCCGGAACCGGAACACGGTGGAATGAAGAGTGCCAGACCGGCTGGTGGAACGATTTCGTGGGGCCCGGAAAAGCAATCGACACCAATCGATTCTTTGTGGTATGCGCGAATTATCTCGGCGGATGTTACGGCAGCACCGGTCCCTCCTCCATCAACCCGGAGACCGGCAAGGAGTATGGCGGCGACTTTCCGCAGATTTCGTTTGGCGATATCGTCGACTCCCAGCTTCCGCTCTACGAGGAGCTGGGCATCAAAACTTTCCATGCGGCGATCGGTTCATCGCTCGGCGGCATGCTGGCTCTGAATTTTGCGACGCGCTATCCCGATCGGGTCAACCGGGTTGTTCCGGTGGCTTGCGGGCTCGAGTCCACCACGTTAACACGGGTGCATAACCTTGAGCAGATTCTGTCCATCGAAAACGACCCGAACTTCTGCAACGGGCATTACTACGACGGCCCCGCCCCGCTGCGCGGCCTGGCACTCGCCCGCATGATCTCGCACAAGACCTTTGTGTCGCTGCACGCCATGGAAGCGCGCATGACTGATAAATGCGAGCAGGAGCAGGATGAGTTTTCGTGGTACAAGATCCGGACACCGCTTGAATCCTACATCCTTCATCAGGGACGCAAATTTCTGCGGCGTTTCGATGCCAACACATACCTTTATCTGGTGGCCGCGTGGACCAACTTTAATCTGGCCCGCGATTTAGGCGCATCGGACTACAACGAAGTGTTCCGCGATTGCGGACATCAGAACTATCTGGTGTTCAGCATCGACTCCGACTGCTGCTTCTATCCCGAAGAGCAGGAGTTTCTGCGCGACAAGCTGGTTGCGGCCGGCATAACGACGGATTACATCACGGTCAGTTCCGACAAAGGACATGATTCCTTCCTGCTGGAACCGGATCTTTACGCTGAACCCATCAAGACCATGCTGGAACAATGATTGCCTTGCTGTCCCCCTCCAAAAGCATGGACATGGAACCCGCAAAGGTTTCCGGGTTCAGCCAGCCGCAGTTTCTCGACCGATCAAAAAAACTGGCTGGCAGGATTAAGAAGTTTTCCACGGCAGAACTTATGGAATTCATGTCCATCAGCGAAAAGCTGGCCGTACTGAACCGCAAGCGATTCAAGGAGTGGAAACCGCCCTTCTCGACCGATAATGCCAAGCAGGCTCTGTTCGCCTTTACCGGCGATGTATATGATGGACTCGACACGAAGGCGCTGGCCAAAAGCGATGTGGTCTTTGCCCAGGATCACCTGCGTATTCTGTCGGGCCTGTACGGCATGCTCCGGCCGCTTGATCTGATTCAACCCTACCGGCTGGAAATGGGCCGCCCGCTCGAAACCCGTGGAGCCAAAAATCTCTACGAGTTCTGGAAGCCCGTCCTGACCGAAGAGCTGAACAAGACCAAAGGCGAGCTGGTCGTGAATCTCGCTTCGAATGAATACAGCAAGGCCATCGACAAACGCGCACTCGATAAGCAAATGGTTTCGCCGGTCTTCAAGGATGAAAAGAACGGCACCTTTAAGATCATCAGCTTTTTTGCCAAGAAGGCGCGCGGCTCCATGGCACGGTTCATCATTCAAAAGCGAATCACAGCTGCCGCGGGGCTGCTGGAGTTCGCGGAAGAGGGCTATCGCTACAACCCCGAGTTGTCGACTACCGATCAGCCGGTCTTTACCCGCCCGGAACGCTAGTTTCGTTTCTTCATCAGGCAGATCCATGCACGGGGCGGATTTTCCTGATCGCTGCCGAATACGCCGGACTGAAGAGAAACTATTTCAAACGCCTGCTCAACACATGCCGCGATTTCCTGCGCGCTCATTTGCGGTGGCCCCACTTCGCGGGGCGGCTCATCCGAGTTACCGATCAGGGAGAACCAATACCCCTGCCAATCCAGCATGGAGGCCACTTTGACGGCAAAACGGTGCCGATCAGCGGGTTCGGGAATGGAATGCAGGCAGCCGCGGTCAACGACCAGCGAAAAGGGGGCTCCCGCAATATGGTCCGTCAGGAAATCGCCGGATTGAAAGGCGCAACTCACCCCCGCCTCGCTTGCTTTTTCCTGTGCCTGATGAATGGCGGTATCCGAGAGATCAATGCCCGACACGTCGAAACCTTTTCCTGCCAGCCAGACCGAATTGCTGCCTGTGCCGCAGCCAATATCCAGCACTTTGCCGGGGTTGATTCCAAATGCCGTGATGACGTTTTCCAGGTTGGAATCATGCATCCCATGATCCCATGGCGTATCGCCCTCCAGATACATCTGCTCAAAATCTCTCTCGCTCATCGATGCCATTCCTCCGTGTCCACGCGTCCATTCTGCATCATTCTTGAATTTCACAAACCTTTTTTTACGCGTAATGAAACTTTGCCGCTCTGCGGTTTATCGGTATAAGCAGGACATGGTTTCGGAAGGCATGAAGCGGATGCACATTGTTTTTTCCGGCAGAGTCCAGGGCGTTGGATTCCGCTACACGATATGCCACATTGCCGAACCGTTTAACGTGACGGGTTTCGTGCGAAACCTGTGGGATGGTGACGTGGAGCTGGTGGCGGAGGGTGAGCAGCAGGAACTGGATGGTTTATTAGAAGCGGTCCGGGACTCGCATCTCGATCGTTATGTTACCGGGGAAAAGCTCCACTGGAAATCAGCGACTGGCGAATATAAAAAATTTGGGATTTTATTTTAATGAAGTATGCGATTTTAGGCGATATTCACGCGAACCTTGAGGCACTCAAGGCCGTGCTCGAGGATGCCGGGGAACAAGGCGTGACCCACTTTGCCTGCACGGGCGACGTGGTGGGCTACAATGCGGATCCCAAGGCCTGCCTGCAGATGATCCGAAGCCTCGGATGCAAGGTCGTTCAGGGCAACCATGATTATTACACCGCGTGCAACGAGTCGATGGAGCTGTTCACCCCCATGGCGCAGAAGAGCATCCGGTGGACCCGAAAGCAGCTTATGCCGTTTGACCGCAAGTATCTCCAGAAACTCCCGCTCATCATCGACATTGAAGGCTTCACGATCGTCCACAGCTCGCTGAGCAATCCGCACCGATGGAACTACATCTTCAAACGCCGGGCGGCCGATGCCAGCTTCCGCAACCAGTTCAATCCGGTCTGCTTCTTCGGTCACACCCATGTGCCGCTGGCATTCATCAATAGCGTGGACGGCATTGAAAAGGGGTTTTATGAAACCGTCCAAATCCGTCCCGGCTACCAATATCTCATCAACGTCGGAAGTGTCGGCCAGCCGCGCGACCGAAACCCGAAATCGGCTTATGTGATCTATGATCTGGATGATCAGACCGTCACGATGCGCAGGGTGGAGTACGACATGGAAGAAACGCAACGGAAAATACGGGCGGCCGGACTGCCTTTCCGGAATGCGCTGCGGCTGAACAGCGGACGCTAGCTAGACCAGCTTCGCGTTGAGTAGCGCCGTCGCAACGCTGAGATCGTGTTTGGAGCGGATCTTCAAGTTGTTCTCCCCGGCCTCCACCATGTGCGTTTCGGCGGGTTTCCGAACAAACTCAGATTCGTCATCGACAATCTTTACACCCTTAACCTTGGTGTCGACGACTTTCTTGAGCACCTCAAACTTGAATGCCTGTGGTGTCTGTGCCACCCAAACCGTATTGCGCTCAATCGTCTTGGAAACCTTCATGCCCTTGGGTGCCAACTTGGTGGCATCGGGAATCCGGTGCGCAGCAATCGCGCAACCATAGCGTTTAGCGGCCTTCACCGTCTCTTCCAACACGCTTTTGCTGACAAAAGGCCGGGATGCTTCGTGAATCACCATCACGGACGCCGATTCCGGCATCTTGGCAAAAACCGTTCGAAGGGTGCTCAAACGGGTCGCCCCGCCAACAACAATGCCGCATACTTTTGAGACGCCAAAACGCCTGACAATGTGCATGGTGGCATCAATCCGTTCCTTGCCAACGGCAATAATGATTCCATCGATCGCATCGGACCCCTGAAAGATCCGAAGGGTATGGGCCAACATCGGCGTATTGCCCAGATTCAGGAACGCCGCATCCGTGCCGGTCGTGATCTCCTCATCCTTACCGCATGCAACAATAATTCCTAACGTATTCATAGTATCTCTCCCAAAACACCTGTAACAATCACCCAATTGCGTACAATTTACAGGCTTGTAAAGATAGCGTCAAGATTTATGCCACATGTTATTTCCTTTCATTTTACACCCCGAAAAGCCATCGTTTCAGGCATGAAGACAAGGGATAAAATACGCATTCTATTTGATGGAGAATGCCCGATTTGCTGCCGAAAAGTCGCTTTTCTTGAAAAACACGACCGGAAGAATACATTCCTTTTTTCGGATATTCGGGCCGCGGACTTTCAACCAGAGGGCATAAACGTCCCATTACCGGTCCTGGCGGCGCAAATCCACGCTGTTTTACCCGATGGCAGCGTGGTTTCAGGCATGGAGGTCATCCGGGCGGCTTATCGTGTAATCGGGTTGGGCTGGCTGACTGCTCCCACTGCCTGGCCCTTGCTTCGGCCCCTGTTTGATGCGCTCTATCGTTTTGTTGCCAACAATCGCCACCGCATCAGCAGGTTTTTCAGATAACAAGCAGAACAGCCCTGAATCTACCACATCTTGTGTCTATCTAGCATAAACTCGGGCATTTCCACATTGACTTGCATAAAGCGATGAAGCAAAATTTAGACAGTTAAAGCGACTACACGCATCCCACCCGGGGCTTAAGAAGGAGGCCAACACAAGCCCAAGACCAGTAACCCGATAAACAAAACCATGAAAGGGTCAACCGCAACATGACTTCCTCCAAGAAGAAGATTTTCGTACTCGATACCAACGTAATTCTCCATGACAGCAGCTGCATCCACCAATTTGGCGAACATGACATCATAATCCCGATCACCGTTCTCGAGGAACTCGATAATTTCAAGAAGGGCAACGACTCCCTGAACTTTCATGCGCGGGAGTTTGCGCGGACGGTCGACTCGCTCAGTGGCGACAAGCTCTTTAATGGCGGCTTACCCATCGGAACCGGTCGCGGAAAGATCAGCATCAAGCTCGATCGCGCCTTTGATGAAAGCATTGCAGCCAACTTTTCGACCAAGAAACCCGACCATCATATTCTCAACATCGGCTACCAGGTTGCGCAGGAATTTCCAGACCGGGAGGTCTTTCTCGTTACCAAGGATGTAAACCTTCGCATGAAGGCGAAAGCGGTCGGCTTGATGGCGCAGGACTACAAGAACGACCATGTCAGCGACATCCAGCAACTCTACACAGGAACCCGGATCGAAGAAAATGTCGATCCGGAGCTGATTACGCTGATGTACACCCCGCCCTACGAGTTTTCATCGGATCTGCTCAAGACCGAGAAACCCCTCGTGCCGAACGAATACCTCATTCTGCGCGGCGAACGGAAATCCGCGCTCGCGGTATACGACGATGAGCTCAACCTGATTAAGCATGTCGACAAGGTGCCGTCGTTCGGAATCACTCCGCGCAATGCCGAGCAAACCTATGCGCTTGATGCTATTCTTAACGATAGCGTGCGCCTCGTCAGTCTGACCGGCAAGGCCGGCACCGGAAAGACGCTGATCGCCCTGGCCGGCGCGCTCAAGCGCAAGAAAAGTTACCGGCAGATTCTAATGGCTCGCCCGATCGTGGCGCTGAGCAACAAAGACATCGGCTTCCTGCCCGGCGACATCCAGTCCAAGCTGGATCCCTACATGAAACCGCTGTTCGATAACCTCACCGTGATCGAACACGCGCAGGGCGATGCCAAACGCAGCCAGGTCACGCGGCTGGTGGACGACAAGAAACTGGTCATCGAGCCGCTCTCCTACATCCGCGGCCGCAGCCTCGTGAACACCTTCTTCATCATCGATGAAGCCCAGAACCTGACGCCGCACGAAATCAAGACCATCATCACCCGCGCGGGCGAAGGCACCAAGATCGTGTTCACAGGCGACATCTTCCAGATTGATCACCCCTACCTCGACAGCCATTCCAACGGACTGAGCTATCTCATCGAGAAAATGAAGGGTCAGCGCCTCTATGCGCACGTCAATCTGACCAAGGGTGAGCGATCGGAACTGGCCGACCTCGCAGGATCCATTCTGTAATCAGCGGTGCTCCAGCGAAAAGCGGAGTTTGCGGATGTTGAGTTCACGATAGCTGGATTGCAGCTTCAGTAGCAGCGGGCGCTTCATGCGCTCCAGTTCGGGAAGCCATCCGGGATGATCGATAAAAATATGCAGGGCAAAATCCTTGATGAATCCCGGCTGGCTGTGCTGAGCAATCTGGCTTCCGACCAATTCCGGCCACGCCTCACGCAAGAGCAGCACGTTTTCCTGCAGGGGTTCCTCGAAGTCATCCAGCACGCTCTGCAACACGTCCGCAATGGCGCGGATCTCGCGGTGCGGCGCGGGTTCCTTGTCGAGATGGTAGCGGACCTTGTCCACACTCCACCGGTGGAAATTCGACTTCTTGTTGCGCGGATCTTCCATGGGCGTATGGAGCCACAAAGCGGTTGAAAATCAAACCCAATTCAAGCCCCTAAATTTCACAGCCGAAAGGCGGTCAGTCCTGATTGATGAAATCGACGGCATTCTGGAACAGCTTTAGTCCCAGGCCCTGCCGGGGCAATGTGCCATCCAGCTTTTGCTTGTCCCAGTTGGGATGATTTTCCGGGAAAAGATATGCTTCCGGGTGCGGCATCATCCCGAAGATGCGGCCGGTCGGATCGCATAGTCCGGCGATCGCGTTGATCGAGCCGTTGGGATTGGCCGGAAACTCCTGCGTCGGATTATTGTCTTTGTCGACATAGCGCGCAGCGGCGCAACCTTGCGCCTCGGCCTTTTCGATCAGTTTGGAATCGAGCGTGAAAATCTTGCCTTCACCGTGTCGGATCGGCAGCGGCATGGTTCCTAGGTCTTTCGTAAACACGCACGGAGAGTTGTCCTCGAAACGGATATCGACCCAGAAATTCTGGAAGGTGCCGCAGTCGTTCTGCATCAGCGAAACCGTCGGCTCAAAATAGTTGCCGTCCAGCCCCGGTAGCAGACCCATCTTGGTCATCACCTGAAAGCCGTTGCAGATCCCCATGATCAACTTGCCGTCGTCGATAAACTTTTGCAGTTGAGCCTGCATGTGATGCTTCACGCGCAGGGCAAAGACATGGCCGCTGGTCATGTGGTCGCCGTACGAGAACCCGCCGATAAACATCATCGCCTGAAAATCATGCAGCTGGTCGGGATGATCCAGCAGGTCGTTCAGATGCACCAGCTTGGGATCGGCCCCCGCCAGCTTCCATGCATGCTCAGACTCCGCCTCGCAGTTCACCCCGTATCCCGTAATAATCAAAACCTTTGGTTTGCTCATGTTTTCCCTTTATTTCCGATTTTTGAATTTAGATTTATGGATGGGCTCTGCCCATGCCCGTATAGAAAAGCTGTCGCAGACCCACAAATCGGCAATCAAAAATCTAAAATCAAAATTCTATCTATTCATATCATTCAGCATCGCTGTGGCCGCGGCGACCGGATCATCGGCCTGCACGATCGGCCGGCCAATCACGAGATGGGTGGCCCCCTGCTCCACGGCGAACGACGGCGTGGCCACGCGCTTCTGATCGCCTACATCACCTTGCGGCATGCGGATGCCGGGGGTTACCAAAATGGCGTCCGGGAATGCATCGCGCAGCGCTTTGGCCTCATGCGCGCTCGTCACCATGCCGTCGATCCCCGAC